>NZ_JBSICB010000009.1:0-197228 GCF_058245615.1 Chryseobacterium sp. UF-290 | reverse complement strand
CTTATGTAGAAATCGGCTTTGATTTCAAGGAAGCTGATATTATGCTGTATGATATGAGTGGAAGACAGCTTCAGAATATGAAGACGAAGAATAAAGTGACCAAGATTAATACCCAGTTTCTGATACAGGGGGCTTATCTGGTGACGATAAAAACAGATACCAATAAAACAACTAACGCTAAATTGATTAAGAAATAAATACAAATGAAGAAAGTATATTTATTATTGCCGTTGGTGGCAGTCCAGTTTTTACAATCACAAACGGCTTCTGAACCCACTTCTGTAAGTAATCTAATGGATAATATTAAACAATTATATCCAGCGGCACCTACAGCGAATAATTTAATGAAATTTGAGGAAGTACCTGTAAGTAATTATAGTGGTATCCCAGATATTAGAATTCCCCTCATTACTATTCCAGTTAACAATTCATCTATTACAATGAATGTATCCTTAAATTATCATCCCAACAACGCAAAGCCTGACGATAAGTCAGGTGAAGCGGGGCTTGGGTGGAATTTATTTGCAGGAGGAAGTATCACAAGAACTGTACGAGGGACACCAGATGACCAAAATGTTATACTCTCTCTTGGAGGCCAACCTAGTATAGGTATTTATTTTGATGAATTTACGTCTAATTTTTTAGATAAAAATTATACTCGAAAATATTTAGATGCATTAGAAACAGGTACAGGTTTAGGTTCTTCTGAAAATCATTTTAAAAAATTATTTTATGAAGCATTATACTTCAGTCGCTATGATACTGAATATGATTTATATCAATATAACTTCATGGGATATGCTGGAAGATTCATCATTAAAAAAGATCCAAATAACCAGTTATATGTTGAAAAATTAGATAAAAATAATTTGAGAATTAGTATAAGTTCGGTTGATTCAATCAATAGTTTTGAAGCCAATTCATTTATAATTACAGACGAGCAAGGCAATAAGTATACTTTTGATGTTACAGAAAAATCATTGAGAACATCTTTAACTAATCGAGTAGGATTTAAAGGGCACGTTAGTACAAATGCTTCTAATCTCGGCAATGTCAATTCTGCTTTTCACCTTAGTAAAATAGCAAATATGGCTGATGTAGAGCTAGTTAAATTTGATTATTATACTGCTCAACAGATTATATATACTGATTATTCTCATATATATAGATCTGCGAAAACACCCATACAATCCTATGAAGAAAAATTTGACAGAGAAATTCCATCAGCTCAAGAAACGAGTACAACAAGTACAACTACTTTAGTTCGAGCTTTAAAAGACATTGAGATTATAGGAAAAGGTAAAATTAATTTTACTTATTTGCAAGGAAGACAAGATTCTAATTTTACTAACCCTCAACAACTTTTAAAGTTAGACAAGATAAGTTTAACTGATTATTCAGGAAAGACTATTGAAAGCTACCAGTTAGATTATGATTATTTTACATATAGATTATTAGGTAGGGATGTTGACGAAAGAAGACTTTCATTAAAAAAAATCACAAAATATAATTCTTCATCAGGAAAGGAGTTCGATTATGCCTTAGAATATAACCAAAACAATTCTGGTTTTAGTTTAGGAAAAGATCATTGGGATTGGTTTAATTGTGTAAAGCCTACTGATAATTATTTACTAGCTAAAGAACCTTCTTCTGGCTGTATAACAACCAATTTATTGAAAAGTATTAAACTACCATCGGGGGGTATTAGGAAATTCAATTTTGGTATTAATACATATTCGTATGTCGGGAATGAGCCTGTAAATGTTTATGAGAATCCTAATAATTGGGAAAATTTAAATACCGAAGTTACCTACTTAAAAACAGAAAATCGTGTAAGGAAGTATTTTTTTACGATTACTTCTCCCCAAATGGTAGGGTTTGAATGTTTAGCCAATCAAATTGCTAATGATATTTGGAGTATATCAATTTATAAAAAAGAAGGTAATAATTATACATATGTAACAAATATTGGAACGTCTATAGATTTTGGATATGTAACTAACCATACAAGAGACCTTGATGCAGGAGAATATTATGTAATTTTTAATGGTGATTTTACAAACAACTATAATGGCACTGTTAATTTTATTGCGACATATAGAGATAAAAAAATAAATGACATTACCCCCTATTTATTGGGTGGCGGGGTTAGAATCAACAGTATAAGTTATTTTGATAAGCTTACTGATGCAACTCCTGTAAAAAAAGTAGATTTTGATTATAACAATGTTATTAATCCTCAAAAAAGTAGCGGAGCTTTAATATTTCCCAAACCTGTACATAGTTATAATTATGATTATAATAATATTTTTGTTTACGATTGTAGCCCTATGACACCTTGTAAACAATCATTTACTAATAATTTTACAATTTTTTCTACAGAGAATTTCCTTCCCGTTCAAAAAACACGGGGAGCTGATATAGGTTACCAAAATGTTTCTGTCTCAGAAACCAATAAAGGTGAAGATATATTTACTTATACCTCTCCTATAGACAATCCAAATCCTGAGCAGATTTCTTATGTTGTTCCTCCTTTTGTGGCTATTGGAAATTATGATTATAAAAGAGGTTTATTGATAGATGAAGAAACAAAAGACAATAACCATACACTACTTTATAAAAAAAATAATCAGTACAACACTTATGATTCGGAAAAATTATCAGGAATTACTTTAAGACATGCTGGCTCTCCGTTTACAGAATATGTATACGCAGGTAATTTTAAAACATATGAAGCTTACCTTTCAAATTGTGTAAATGCCGGACCGAATCCTGCATGTAGTAGTAATTCTATTGATATGATTGCTATTACAAATCATCGAGAGATTATTGGGAAAGCTAATGTAAGCTTGTCGGATGAAACTCATTATTTGCCTCATCCTGTGAACACTACTAAAATTTATGAGTATAATAATTTGGATTATCCTATAAAACATAAAAATATTTCCCCAGATGGAATTGTAAATGAAATCAATTATCTATATGCCCATGAAAAGAACAATCAGAAGTTGATCAATGCTAATATGATTGGATTTCCTTTAGAAACTACAGTTGTTAAAAAAGAAAATACTGCGGCATCCGCTAAAACACTTTCGAAAACAGAAACCAAATATGATAATCCTGCTCATTTATTTCCAACATCAGTATTATCCTATGACCTTCAAACCGGTAATCCATCTACAGAAGTTACTTATGATCTTTATGATAGCAAAGGCAACCTCCAGCAATACACAACAAAAAATGGTATTTCCACAGTCATCATTTGGGGCTACAATAAAACCCAGCCCATTGCCAAAATAGAAGGAGCGAAGCTTTCAGACATTCAACAATCATTAATTGATGTTATTGTAAACGCATCTGATGTAGATGCATCAGCAGGAACTAACAATGATGAAGCAGCTCTATTTACCACTTTTAAATCTTTTAGAAACAGCTTGCCAAACTACCAGATCACGACTTACACTTATGATCCTTTAATCGGGGTAAGAAGCATTACTCCTCCTTCCGGTATCAGAGAAAGTTACATCTATGATTCAGCGAACAGACTTGAAAAAGTAGTTGATGTGAATGGTAAGGTACTGAAAGAGTTTAAATACAACTATAAAAACTAACAAACGATGAAAAAGATAATAATTCCCATAGGATTTCTGCTGATGGGATCTGTAAAAGCACAGGTATCCGGTACAGAAAACTATATCCAAAGCAAAACTTACCTTGATTATAGTGGGACTACTCCTACAAAAACCTCAGAAACCGTTCAGTACTTTGATGGCCTGGGAAGACCTAAACAGGTAGTCAATGTTAAAGCATCTCCATTAGGGAAAGATGTGGTCACCCATATTGAATACAATCAGTTTGGAAGACAGGCCAAAGATTACCTGCCTGTTCCCCAATCAGGAACTCAGAACGGAGCAATTTATACTTCTCCACTGGGAAATGCTTCCTCTATCTATGGAGCAGAGAAGATCTTTTCTGAAAAGGTATTGGAAAACTCACCTTTGGATAGGATCCAGCAGCAGATCCAGGTAGGAAATGACTGGAGCAGTAAACCTGTAAAATTTGATTACGATGCCAATACAGATGGTGAAGTTAAAAAATACACTACTTCCACCACATGGGTAAATGGTGCTACCTCTTCTTCTATAAGCTTTTCAGGAACATTCGGGGGTGCACAGCTATACAAGAACACCGTTACCGATGAAGACGGAAACAAGACCATTGAGTTCAAAAACGGACAGGGCCAGACTTTGCTGGTAAGAAAAATGATCAGTGCTTCCGAAAATGCAGATACCTATTATGTGTATAATGAATATAACCAGCTTGCCTTTGTCATTCCCCCATTGGCATCAGTTTCCGCATCATTAGACCAGACAACGCTTGACAACCTCTGCTATCAATACCGTTATGACGGCAGAGGCAGGCTTGTAGAAAAAAAGGTTCCTGGTAAAGGCTGGGAATATATGGTATATGATAAGCAGGACAGGCTTGTAGGAACTCAGGATGCAGAATTAAGAACCAAAGGACAATGGCTGTATACCCAATACGATCAGTTTGGGAGAGTGGTTATTACAGGAATATCTGCTGGTGGGAACCGGAATGCGGAACAAATATTAGCTGACGGTTCAGGTAATTTGACGCGGACAGGTTTTGTTGTCTTTAACAGACAGGGTATGGATGTTTTTTATGATCCAGGTATTACCTATCCTCATGCTTCTAAATGGATAACTTTACTATCCTTGAACTATTATGACACCTATCCACAATATGGTTTCAATCCATCTTTTCCATCAACGATTCAGGGAGAGCCTACTTTGCTAGAAGCTCCTTCGTCAGACGGAAGAAGCACCAAAGGGCTGCCTGTGATGAGTTTTGTAAAGAATATAGAAGATGACAACTGGACGAAGAATTATACCTACTATGATACTAAAGGGCGGGCAATAGGAACTCATTCTATTAATCATCTGGGAGGATATACCAGAACAGAATCCCAGCTTGATTTTTCAGGAGTTCCCAAACTGACTGTTACAAGACATAAGAGACTGGATACCGATGTGGAAAGAATTATCACAGAAACGTTTGAATATGATCATCAGAACAGGCTGCTTGTTCACAAACATCAGGTAGACAGCAATCCTGTTGAAATTCTGGCTCAAAATAAATACAATGAATTGTCTCAGCTGGAATCTAAAAAAGTAGGTGGGACTGCTGCAGGATCTCCGCTTCAGCAGATTGACTATAAATATAATATCCGTGGTTGGATGACCAAAATTAATGATCCTGCAAATCTGAACGGAAAGTTTTTTGGATACGAAATAAAATATAACAACCCTGTAAATCCTAATATAGCTCCGGGAAAATTTAACGGAAATATTACAGAAGTAGATTGGCTTAATGCTTCCGAAGGGATGATGAAGCGTTATAATTATACTTATGATGGGCTGGAAAGGTTAAAAGATGCTGTATACTCTGAACCTAACACAACTACACCCTTCAATAATTATTATAATGAGCATCTGACCTATGATTTTAACGGAAACATTAAAACATTAAAAAGGAATGCGTTTCCCATATCAGGAACAACAGCAACCCAAGTGGATGATCTGGTATACGAATATACCGGAAATCGTTTAACGAAAGTCATTGAAAATGCGCTGAATGATACAGGATATGAAGGAGGCAATAATACTATTTCCTATGATCTGAACGGGAACATGAAAGATATGCCTGACAAAGGAATCCAATCAATTGCCTACAATTATCTGAATCTCTCCAATGAGTTCGTTACACAGCAAAATAGTTTTGGTCAGTTGTTATATGGCTCTATGAGCTATCTTTACAGCGCTGACGGGATCAAGCTCCGTAAAACATATTCCACCTGGCGGCCAAAGGGATTGGTAAGTATCCGGATCACAGACTACCTGGATGGCTTCCAGTATACTTACAGAGAAGGAGGAGGACCATGCTTAACGTGCAGAACAGAAAATGCATATGAAGAGCAGGCCTATAAAAATATTTTTGATCCTAGCATTCCTGTTAATCCGGAATGGGAACTGGATTTTGTGGGCACAGCAGAAGGTTTTTACAGTTTCAAGGAAAATCGTTATATTTACCAGTACAGAGATCATCTTGGAAATACCAGGGTAACCTTTGCTAAAAACAGCGCAGACGTTCCTGAAATTATAGATACCAATAATTATTATCCTTTCGGGCTTAACCATATCAAAGGAACATTTGAAAGTTCCAATTTTGGAAGTTTCTATAGCTATAAGTACAATGGCAAGGAACTTCAGGAGACAGGGATGTATGATTATGGAGCAAGAATGTATATGCCGGATCTGGGAAGATGGGGTGTAATTGATCCAAGAAGCCAATACACTCATGAAGCTTACAGTTATGTTTGGAATAATCCAATAAGTTTTTGGGATCCCACAGGTATGACAGGAGAATTAGCAACGTGTCCTACCTGTCCAAAGACAACAGAGTTTCAGCCATACATTAATGCTCCAAACAATGTATATGTTTATGAGCCTGACACAAACACCGCTGTAAAAGAAATACAAATTCAAGAAGTTACTCTTACCGGTAAGGCGAAAAGCAGTGATTCTGGTCCCGGAAGTTTAGCAATGGCGGCATTATTGGTTTCACAGGCAGATTCGCCTGTTCCCGGTCCTGCAGATGTTGTAGCAGCAGCAATGTTAATAGGAGCCGGAGTTTGGTGGACGGTTAATCAGTTTACACCTCCAAGTACAGGATACACCACTATTGCAGATCCTGGTGCAGGTTATAGAAATTTGAAAACTGAGGATACTGCCGAGGAGGATAAAGATGTGAATGGGGTAAAAGTGCCTCAAGAGGGAGACAATTCTGAATATGTAGACAAAACGGGTAAAAGAGCTGTTAATAATAAAGAGACAAATGTTTCTGAGGGGGAGTTTGTGGATAATCTAGAAAAATCGGGTTATAAAAAGACTAAAAGTTCAGAAGATGGAAAATCAAGAACTTATTCTAATGGGAAAACTTCTTATAACCTTCGAAATGATAAGAGAGGAAACCCTACAGCTGATTTCAAAAAAAATCCAGATGGAACAGGAAAAACAGATATTAAAATACGATTAAAACCATAAATATGGAAAATTTTGTAACTGATAGAAAAGAGTTTGAAAATTATAAATCGAAAATAAAAAAGTTATTTCCTGATTATAATTCATTTGAAAAAAACTCTTTTAACAATAACTTTAAGTACTTTATAGCTTTTGATTTTGACTATATTTTTGAAGAAATATTTTTTGAAGGTATAATATCTTTTTTGAATAAAATTAAAAATGGGAAGTTATTTTTCTATACAATTGATCCTTCCCCTGAAGACTATTTTTTTATACATTTTAATAAGTATAGTGTTTTTGAATTAGAAACAAATAAAAATTACAATGATTTTAATAGTATTGTGTATAAAGACCCTGGTGTAAACACCGCAGATGCTATTGGTATAAACTCAAACGAAATATCATGTTTTTCTAATTCAGATGATTGGGCGATTATAGGTTCAAGAGAGTGGGAAATTGCGATTGTGGGATTCACATCTTTGGATATGAAAGAAAAATTTTTGAATTCTTTTGGAGATAATTCAGATATATTCACCTCTATTGAACAACAGGTAAATATATTAGATGATATGTTAAATTTTGATAATGAGCTTAAAGCAGACTATAACGAATTGGCAAAGAATTATCAGGATAGAGAATAACCCCTCGCTGGGCGCGAGCATCTCGCTCGTTCCTTGAAAGATAACAAGAGGCTGTCTCACTTTTGAGACAGCCTCTTATGATTATGGGGTGAGAATGTATATGCCAGATATAGGAAGATGGGGTGTGATAGATCCGTTGGCAGAGAAAATGACGAGATTTAGTCCTTATAATTATGCGTTTAATGACCCTATAATGTTTGTTGATCCAGATGGTAGAGAAGCTCAGGGGTGTTGTGGTCATTTGTGGAATCTTGCTAAAACTTATTATTCTGGAATGTATCAGGGAGCGAGAGGAGTTGCGAAAGAAACCTATCAAGGGGTTAGACAGGTTGTAACTCATCCAATAGAATCTGCAAAATCTTTGGCAAACACCCCAGGAGGAGCTTTAAAAGCTGGTATTTCTAAGTCTGTAAATTTAATGGGATCAGTAGCAGCCTTACCTGCAATTGCAGGATCTAGTATAAAAAAAGGAGATGCTACAGTAGCAGGAAACATCGCAGGAAGAGTTTTAGGAACTGCTGTAATAGAAGGAGGATCTGCCTTAGCTACAGAAGGAGTTGGAAGTCTGGCGAAAACAGCTGTATCAAAAATGGCAACAAGAGGAGCAAGAGCTGTTGAGAGCGCTGAAGCTTCTATATTTTCTAATGTAGCAAAAGTAGAACAAATTGCTGAATCTAAAAATATAATGAGTATGCAGTCTGGATTAAGAGACGAAGGTGTTGTTGGAGAAATCTTAAATAAAATGAAATCACCGGAAGGATTTAATGTTTCAGAGTATACAATTGGAGGTTATTATTCTGAAGGGGCTTATTATATTAGTGAAGGAAACCATAGAATGGCTGCTGCATTAGAGTATCAATCTTTAACAGGAAATTCTAGATATGTGACAGAGTTTTTGCAAACAGGTTCATGGACAAGAAAGGCTCCTACATCTAAAACTTATAAATTTAAAGTAAATACAGATTAATAATAATGAATAAAATATTTTTACAGAAAGAGAAATGTTATAAAATAAATTTACCTTCGGATAGTAACTTTTATGAAATTTCTGATAATATAGATTTTAAATTATTTAATAGTTTCTCTAGTATTATTGATGCTTTTTCTTTCGATTCTGAGAAGTACGATAAATTAAAATTATTTGAATATATTGAAAAATACAATTTGGACAAAAGTCTTATATTTTTTTTTGATTCAACGAGGGATTCACTTATTAAACAATTGAGTACTAAACAAAAAATTTTACTTTCTATAGTAAGAAATATAAATAATGATTGTCTAATTATATCTTTGGAGGCTTTAAGTGAAAGAACTAAAATACATTTAGTTTATTTTTCATACTTACTAACTAATTATAAAGGAGGCAAGACATTTGTTTTTTTAGACTATTCGACAACTAAGTTAGTATATGATAAAATTGAAGTTAAAACAATCCGTCCAAGTTGGGTAGAGGAATCTCTTTAAAATTATCTCCCTTCGCTGGCACATTCTATGACAAAAAGCAAGTAAAAAAGTTAAAATTTAAGAAGTAAATCAAAAGTATTGATAAACGGAGTATTGCTTCCTGGCTCTAGCTTCTAGCTCGTGTCCTAATAAATAAAATAAAGACCATTGCAAGTACAGTGGTCTTTATTAATATAAGAAAATCGTTATATTTACCAGTATAAAGATCACTTGAGAAAAGCAAGAGTAAAGTTTTTCCAAAAAAAGTGCAGGTGCTCTGGATATTACAGATATCAACAACTATTATCCTTTTGGATTGAAGCATGAGGGGAATAATAATCCTAATGTAGGATTTAATCCTTATCAATACAAGTACAACGGGAAGGAATTACAGGAGACGGGGATGTATGATTATGGAGCGAGGATGTACATGCCAGATTTGGGAAGATGGGGTGTTGTGGATCCGCTGGCGGAGAAAATGCCGAGCTGGTCGCCTTATAATTATACGTTCAATAATCCAGTAAAATATACTGATCCTGATGGAAGAGAACCATTTAATGAGTATGATAAGAATGGCAAGATGATTAGTAATTTAGGTGGAAATAAAATAGATTTTTACCATCAAAAAAATGGAGACACTAAAGTAGTTAGTCGACAAACTGGAGCTTCAAATATTATTAAAGGCGGAGAATCTATTATTAGTGGTTATACTCATAGAGGAAAAGATGTAGGATGGGGAACTATAACAGGTGAATATTTTGGAGGAAGTGGACCTACTCGTAGTTTGTTTAGTGATTTTAATGATTCTAATGATGGACCTTTTGCTTCTTTGGATAAAGCGTCATCTCCTTATTCTTCTTTAGCAAGACAAGATGCATTAAATTCAAAAAACTCGAAAGGGGTTGTAAAAATGGATTATCTTCAAGCTAACCCCATAACAGCAAATTTTGATATGTATGAACAAATGTGGGGAAGATCAAATGTATCTTGGTACAAATTAGGAGATGAAACCCTTTTTTTAATGACCGATTCCAAGTCACAAGAGTCATTGTTTTATAGATTACCAGTAAATAACTTTGAAAGAACTGAAGGGAAAGTAAATAGTTTTGGAAATACATATCAGACCTATATATGGACTGAAAGCAATTCAGAAGTTCAAAAAAAAGTAATTAACCCAACCTTAAAGAACGTTTTTAAACAAGCTATAACACCACCATCTATATTAACAAGATCTAGATTTTAAATCGAACATCTTAAATTTAATAAATATGAAAAAAAGTATAAGTTTAATTTTATTACCTTTTTTATTTTCGTGCCAAAATATTAGTAATGAAGATATATATGGAAAATATTCACCCATATCATACAAGAATACATATGACACTCTAACAATTAACAAGGATGGGGTTTATAATAGGGTAATTTACAATATAAAAGGGAAGAAATTGTTGAGTTACAATTCTAAATACAAATTAGATGGTTCTTCAATAAAGTTTTCTGATTTTTATTTGAATTTAGATAAAGATTTAATTGCTTTTCCCGAAGATGTTAATGATATCGATATGACTTACACAACTTTTTTTGAAAAAAAAAATAAAAATATTGTACTTTGTTTTGGATATCACGAAGGGGAAAATTGTTATCAAAAGATTCTAGAATAAATAATAAAAAATCCCGCAATCAGCGGGATTTTTTATTTTATAGAACAGCTACATTTTTATTAAAGAAGTCTTTAAATTTTTGTTTGGTAATCATAGTTTCGAGCATAGCGAAGATTACATTTTTGTCTTTTTCTTCCAGTCCATTTATTAATCTTACCTGTTCTATCAGGGTTTTATCTTCTACCACAACTTCCGTAGGAACTTCATTATCAGGATGCACAATTTGGTCAATAGAAACGCCGTAAAATTTTGCGATTTTATCCAACATTTCTACGGAAGCTTCACGCTGTCCGTTCTCAATTTTATTGTAATGAGAAATTGGAGTTAATATCTTTTTTACGACAAAAACTTTATACTCTTTAACTTTAATGTTATGAAGAAAGTTAAAAAACTTACAGTTTAGAGTTTAAGATCCAAGTAGTTTTATAAGTAAGCAAAGAAATAATGTGTCTTCAATAGCTGGGGAGTTCGGAATCTGCAAAGAAAATTTTAATTAAAATCATCAAATAAAGAGTAATTAAATATTTAGAGGGTTAAGAATTGATTTTAAATGAGTGATTTTCATAAAAAATTCATATTTTTGCAACCTAAAATTTTAATCAATAATGAAGGTTACCGCACAAAACCATGATGACGTAAGTGCATTGCTTACAGTGACATTGGAAAAATCTGACTACAAAGAAAAAGTAGAGAAGCAGTTGATTAATTATGCTAAAAATGCGCAAGTTCCTGGGTTCAGAAAAGGGAAAGTGCCTTTGAGTATGGTTAAAAAACAATATGAAGCAGGTATTGCATTTGAAGAAATCAACAGACAGGTTTCTGAAGCTTTGAACAACTATGTTAATGAAAACAAATTAAGATTAGTTGGTCAGCCTATTCCTCAGCCAGTAAACGAGTTAGATTACAATGCTGATCAGTTGGAAGTTGCTTTCGAAGTAGGGTATGAGCCTGAATTTACTATAGATTTAGCTAAATATGAAGCGCCTCACTATAAAGTAGAAGCTTCTGACAAAGAAATCGGAAAGAGCATTGAAAATATGCAGAAGCGTTTTGCTGAGCAGGTTCCTCAGGATAAAATCACTAAAGATTCTTATATCGCTTTAGAAGTTTCTCAGGTTGTAGAAGAAGATGCTGAAGGAGAGCACCACCACCATCCAAAGAACGTTACCATTACAGCTGAAAACAAAGAAGCTTTCAAATTGGTAAAAGGTCTGAAAATGGACGGATCTGTAAAAGTAACGAAAGAAACTCTTGCAGGTGATGAAGAACTGGCTAAAGAATTAGGATTCAGCAAAGCTGAAGTAGAGCACTTACACCACAATGAAGTAGAAGTGAAAGTAAAAGATTTCTATTCATTGAACCTTGCTGAGCTTAACCAGGACTTGTTCGATAAAGTATATGGAGAAGGAAACATCAAGTCTGAAGAGGAGCTTAAAGAAAAAGTAAAAACTGAATTGGATGAATATTTCCAGCAAAATGCTGACGTTCACTTTGTGAATAAGGTATTGGAGCAGGTAACTGAGAAGGAAGAAGTAAAACTTCCTGAAAATTTCCTTGTGAAGTGGTTATTATTCTCTAACCAGAATATCCAGTCTGAAGAGCAGGCTAAAGAAATCCTTGAAGCTGAGAAGAACCAATTGAGATACCAGATCATCGAAGGTAAACTGATGACTGATAACGAGATCAACCTTGACTATGCTGATGTATTGGCACAGGCTGAGCAGTTGGTAAAAAATCAGCTGGCTATCTACGGAATCCACCACCTTGGAGATGAAGAGATCCAGAAATATGCTGTTGAAATGCTGAAAGATCAGGAGCAGGTAAGACAAATCTCTTCTGAAGTTGCTATGGCTAAACTGAAAGATGTAATTCTTGAAAAGGCAAGCAAAAAAGAAACTAAAATTTCTCACGACGAATTTTTAGAAGAGCTTAAAAAATAATTATATACAGATATAAATATTTGAAACCGTCAGTTTTTGGCGGTTTTTGTTTTTTCATTCCTTATGAAATTGAATGATTATCTAAAAAAGTGTTAATAAGTGACACTTCATTTTCTCTGTAAACAGGTACTATCATTCATCACTCATTATTTATCATCCGTCATATATAATTATATTCCTATATTTATCCTCTAAATTTTATTACATATGAAAAAGATCATCATTCCGTTTTTCTGTGCCGTGCTTTTCTCAGTTCCTGCTGTAGCTCAGAAGAAAGGAGCTGTATCTGCTAAAACAGAAGCTGTAACGTCAAAACTAACGCCTAAGGATGTCATTGATAATTATTTCAAGGCATCAGGTGGAAAAGATAAATTGGAAGCTGTAAAATCGATCATCCTGGATAACACGATCAGTGTACAGGGGATGGAAATCAGCATGACCACTAAGAAATTAGGAAATAAATTTAAATCCGTACAGTCGCTGATGGGGAAAGAAATGATCCAGCTTTTTGATGGGGAGAAAGGGTATTTTGATCAGATGGGAAATAGACAAGAAATCCCTGCTGAGAAGATCGCTGAGCTGAAAAAAGCAACACCTGTAGATGCCCTGGCTTTTGATTCTTCTAATTTCCAGACAGCAACGGTTGAAAAACTGGATGGAAAAGATTATAATGTGCTGACTTCGGATAAAGGAAAGTTTTACTTTGATGCAGCCACCGGACTTTTATATAAAACGGTAGCGGGAGAAGGCAATGCAACAATAAAAAGCTATATGACCGTAGACGGACTGCAGTTCCCGGCTGACGTAGATGCAGAAGGGGGCGGACAGAAAATGAATATTAAAACAACAAAGATCGTTATCAACTCAGGAGTAACGGATGCTGATTTTAAATAAAAATCACTTTTTTATGATAGTAAAACCGGGTTTTGCCCGGTTTTTTTAGTTTATGTGCGACTTTAACTCAACTTTAACTATAATATGGATTTTACCGTTTCTTTAGCTTGTGAATAATTGATACTTTTAGTACGAAAATAAAATCAAATAACATGAAAAAATTATTGTCTTCATTGGGAGTCATCTTTCTGGTGTCTTCAAATGCCTTTGGGCAAAATATTCCAGTGGATTCTTCTGTAAGAATCGGTACCCTTTCCAACGGAATGAAGTACTATATCAAAAAAAACACGCTCCCTGAAAAGAAAGTAGATTTTCGTCTGGCTATCAATGCCGGGTCTATTCTTGAGGATGAGAATCAAAGGGGGTTGGCCCACTTTATGGAGCACATGAATTTCAACGGAACCAAAAATTTTCCTGATAACAAATTAGTAGACTTTCTCCAGTCTATCGGAGTAAAGTTTGGCCAGCATCTTAATGCTTATACCGGCTTTGACGAAACGGTTTATATGCTTCCTGTTCCATTGGATAAGCCGGGAAACCTTGATGCAGGGCTGAAAGTGATGGAAGACTGGGCCTTCAATGCTACCCTTTCGGATAAAGAGATCAATAAAGAAAGAGGGGTTGTACTGGAGGAACTTAGGCTTGGACTTGGACCTGATAAAAGAATGATGGATAAAGTTCTTCCCAAACTTTTATACAAATCCCAATATGCAGAAAGGCTTCCGATCGGAAAGAAAGAAGTGCTGGAAAACTTCAAACCTGACGTAATCAGAAAATTTCATCAGGAATGGTACAGACCTGACCTTATGGCTATCGTGGTCGTAGGGGACATCAATGTGGATGAAGTTGAAACGAAGATCAAGGATAACTTCAGCAAATATAAAAATCCTTCAAAACCAAGAGAAAGAAAATCTTTTGACCTGCCCAACCATAAAGAAACACTGGTAGCGATCGAAACAGATCCGGATGCTACCAATTCTATGGTGCAGTTTATCATGAAAGATGCTGATGCCTATAAACCGGATGTAACGGTTGAGCAATACAATCAGAGCCTTATAGAAAATCTTTCGACAACAATGCTGAATAACAGGCTGAAAGAGCTGATCAATTCAACTAACCCGCCTTTCACTTTCGGATCTGTATATCATGGAGGAATGTATGCGAGAAGCAAAGAAGCTTTCCAGGGATTTGCTATAGTAAAAGAAGGAAATCAGCTTAGCGCATTGAAAGTTTTGCTGGAAGAAGTAGAGCGTGCAAAGAGGTTCGGGTTTACACAATCAGAACTGGACAGAGCAAAGGCGCAGGTGCTTTCCAATCTTGAAAGATCTTACAACAACAGAGATAAGACAGAAAGCCGGATGCTGGTAGATGAATATGTAAAAAACTTTCTGGAGCAGGAGCCAATCCCTGGAATTGCCTGGGAATATGAAGATACAAAATCTTTCCTTCCGTCTGTTACCCTTGCACAAACCAATGAAGTGATCAAAAAGATGGTGAGAGATGACAGTCGTGTAATCGTTATGACAGGTCCTAAGAAAGATAATATTGCCATGCCTACAGAAGCGATGGTTCTTAATACGTTTGACGCCGTGAAAATGGCAGATCTTAAACCTTATGAAGAAAAAGCTGCAATCAAAAATCTGGTAAAGCCTTTCAAATCCGAAGGGAAAATTGCTAAAACAGAGACCGATGCCAGGCTGGGAACAACTACCTGGACCCTTAGCAACGGAGCCAAAGTGACTTTCAAAAAAACAGATTTTAAAGATGATGAAATTGTGTTTACCGCAAGAAGCCTGGGAGGAAACTCTGTTATTCCTGACGCTGACTACAACAAGACTCAGTTTGCTTTCAATGCATTATCAGAAGCTGGAGTAGGAGGATTCTCCAAAGCTGATCTTACCAATTATCTTGCTGGCAAGCAGATAAATGTAAACCCGATGATCACTCCTCTTTTTGAAGGTATTTTCGGAAAGACATCTCAAAAAGATTTAGGAACAGCTATGGAACTTATGTATGCTTACTTTACAAGCCTGAATTACAACCCTGCCTCTTTTAATGCTTTTAAAGAGAAGCAATCTGCAATGCTGAATAACCTGCTGTCTAATCCACAGGCTTATTTCTCCAATGAGCACGCAAAATTTATGAATCAGAAAAACCCTAGATTTATCGGCCTGTTCCCAACGGAGAAAGATTGGGCGGATACGGATTATAAAAAAGCATATGACATCTATAAGGATAAATTTGCCAACGCTGGAAATTTCCAGTTCTATTTTGTAGGAAATATCGATGAGGAGAAATTCAAAAACGAAGTGCTGCAATATATCGCAAGCTTACCATCATCAGGAAAAACTACTGCAATCAAAGATACCGGATACAGACAGATCACAGGAGATTATACGAAAGTGTATAAAAAAGGAAAAGATCCTAAGAGTATGGTAACAATTTCTTATAGTGGGGAAGCTCCTTACAATGAGAAAGAAGCCCTGGCCTTATCTGCCCTTGGAGAAGTGGCAACCATCAAAGTGATCGAAAAACTCAGAGAAGAAGAAAGCGGTATCTACGGTGGAAATGCAAAAGGAAGTATGAATAAAGTTCCTTTTGGTGCTTACAATTTCAGCATTAACTTCCCTTGTGGTCCGGAGAATGCCGAGAAGCTTACGAAAAGTGCCATTGCTGAACTTCAGAAGCTGATTGATAAAGGTCCTGAGCAAAAAGATCTTGATAAATATAAAGAAGGGGAATACAATGATTATAAAACCAAGCTTAAAGATAATATGTTCTGGATGAATGCCCTTACCAGAAATCAGCTGGATGGGACTGATAAGTATGACATTCTGAACTATCAGGATCAAGTAAAGGCTCTTACGGTAAAGGACCTTCAGGATGTTGCGAAAAAATACCTTTCCAAAGGAAGAATTGTAGCCATGCTGATGCCGGAAGACGGCTGGGAAAATGCTAAAAAGACCGATACAAAAACAGAAGTTACAGGAGCTGCTGTAGTAAAGCAATAGCTTTCTGTCTATAAATAACAAAAACCGCAGACCATTCTGCGGTTTTGTTATTTACATTCAAATCCTGATTGGTTAAGAACCATATTCTTTTTTCCATTCATCAGCTGCTTCGCTTAGAACGGTGTAGAATTCTTCTCCGTATTTTCTTATCAATGGGGT
Source organism: Chryseobacterium sp. UF-290 (assembly GCF_058245615.1). NCBI lineage: Bacteria > Pseudomonadati > Bacteroidota > Flavobacteriia > Flavobacteriales > Weeksellaceae > Chryseobacterium > Chryseobacterium sp. UF-290. The sequence goes on along the minus strand of NZ_JBSICB010000009.1, from coordinate 180,376 downwards.
TTTCAGGAATTTATAAACAGGAACCTGGAGCTCTTTTCCGAGCGTACAGGCATCACTGCATACATTCCATTCGTGGTAGTTCAAAGCTGTAAATGCAGAATACTCTGTCACACGGATAGGATAGAGATGGCATGAAATGGGTTTCTGCCAGTCTACAGCTCCGTCTTCATACGCTTTTTCAATACCACATTTGGTAATTCCTTTGTCATCGAAAGTTACATAAGCACATTCACGGTTCTCCACCATAGGAGTAACATACATTCCGTCGTGTGGATCAGTAGTCCATGTCCCTTGTTCCTCAAGGGCTTTGATACCTTCCTTAGTAAGGTAAGGCTTTATTTTATCAAAAATACCGTCCAATATCTCAAGCTCGTTCTTATCCAACGGAGCTCCTACATCTCCTTCCACACAACATGCACCTTTACACTTGGTAAGGTTGCAAACAAATTCTTCGGAAAAAATTTCCTCGGAAATCAATTTATCGTCTATCTGAATCATAATTTCTTAAAATAAATCAAAAACTGTACCTGCCTTAAAGGCCAGTAAGCTTATAATAATCAGCCATAGGCTGGTCTCCTGCATCCAATATTTGGGTAAAAATCTCATCATTCTGCTTAGAATAATGCTTGAAGGAAATGCCAGGAGCAGCAAATATTCATAGCTTTTATTCATATAGAGGATGATCGTCACAAGCTGGGCCAGGGAAAAGACCAGCAGAAAAGTATATTTATACCTGCTTATCGGGCTTTTCTTATTATAATTTTGAAAATGGTCGTATACTGCATAAATGAGCATCAGTATCACCGGAATCAAAGGGAAAAGTTCTGTATAATCCGTAACCGGTTTCATCTTTCCAAAAGGGAAATAATCGATGTTCCACGTAGTGAACTGAACGAAATACATCACAGAAAAATAGCTGAATGTGATCAGGATAATTCCCAGCAGGAACCTGAAAAGGTTCAGGCCTATTTTGGCAGAGGTTGCGATTACATGGACGATCACAAAAACGGCCATAGGCCATGTGGTGGGAAGAAATATAAAGTTCAGGGCCACGATGGATCCTACCAATACATAGGACTTTTTTCTGATATCTTCATCGGCACTCGTCAGAAGGAGAATCAGAAAAGAATTGGTAAGCAAAGAAACCGCTATTCCTATATCCAGATTTCCCGGATACAATCCGAAAATAAAAAAGGTATATAAAAATAAAGGCAGATGGGTCTGATAATTAAGAGCAATACTGTGAAAACAAAAATATCCCAAAGCAATTCCCAGAAAAGTAATTCCGGCAACAATAGCTTCGTAAGTGTTGAAATTCAGTATGTTAAATATTATTACTACTAAAAGAAGAAAACCAATATAAACAGGAATTGAAAAAATATTGCTTTCTTTTGAAAGTAATTTAAACATTTTTTATAAATTTGTACAAAGTTAATTTAAAAAAGGAAAATAATGACGTCTTTCTTTCTATTCTTAAGCAAAGTTTTCAAATGGTCTTTCGGTTTCTTTGATGCTTTCGGAAATGTTTTAAACTGGATTCTGTTTATCGTTTGCTGTGTACTATTCACTTACTGGTGCTATGTACTGGTGGTTACACTAGGTGGCGACAAAGATAAAGACTATTATTCTCCAACGGAAGGTAAGAACCCTTACTACGATCCGAACATCTATAAAAAAGAAGGTTAATTAATTGGTTATATAGTAAAAAACCGATCAAATAATTTTATTTGATCGGTTTTTTTATTACTAACGATTAAAATTTTCTTTTGTCTAGTCGTGGATAGGAAGTACAAGCACAGGAACTTTTGAGCTCTTTGTAATTCCCTTGGTGAGGCTTCCTACAAATACATCATAAATTCCGCTTCTTCCGTGTGATCCCATCACGATATAATCTGCGTTTTTGGCTTCGGCATGCTCAAGAATAATGTCTTTGGCAATACCTTGCTTCAAAAGATGTTCACAATCAATATCATGGCCGAGAATTCTCTGTTCGATCTTATTCAGCTGAACCAGTTCTTCTCTGATCTCATTGGCCTCCACTTCCGGAAAATATTGAAATCCCATATCACCAATGGCAAATCCGATATCCGAAGGTGCTACATGGATCAGGTAAATTCTGCCGTTAAGCTGTTTTGCAAATTTTATGGCACCATCTACCAATTGGTCAGTCTTGTCCCCAAAATCTACGGGTAATACAATATTTATCATAGCCTTTAATTTTGTTACCTAAAGGTATGAAAAAATTACAAGACTTTCATGTTAAATACTTATAATATTATCCTGTATTAAAAAAGTAATACTTTTAAAATTCTCAGGAAGGTTGTTCTTCGATTTTTTGGGAGCAATAGGGGCAACAGATAAAAAGTTTGTCTAATTGGCTGAAACAATTGGTGCATAGAATCACTTGATCTACGATAGACTTTACAGGTGTGGTAGTTCTGACAGTAAAAATTTCCGGGATTTCTTTCAGAAAGCTGGATTCGCTTCCTTTTTCAGTGATCAGGAAGAGTTTATCCTTAGCTCTTGTAATGGCAACATAAAACAGTCTTCTTTCTTCTTCCATTAAGAGATCGTAATCTGCTTTTTTGATCACCTGAAAGATTCTGTCTTCCAGCCAGATGTCGGGAAAACCTCCGCTTCCTTCTGTTAAGCCAATTATGAAAACAACTTTTGCTTCAAGCCCTTTGGAGGCATGAATGGTTTTCGCCTGAACTTTTTCGTTTTTTAATTTACTATTATAATGTGAAAACATTTTATTTCTTCTGTAGAGAAACAAAATTTCATCATTGCTGATTCCCTCTTTCAATAATTCCTTTACCTTGTTTATACAGAACTGTATATTTTCGCTTTCATTATTGCCGGAATATACTACGATTTTATGCTCAGACTTTTTGGAGGCATGAATGTCTTTATCTACTTTAAACTTATTATGCTTGATAACTTCATTACTTGCTTCTACAATATTTTGTGTACTTCTATAATTCAGATTAAATTTAATGATGTCGGCATTTTTGAAATGTTTTTCAAATTCAACGATATAGCTGAGATTAGAACCTTTAAAGCCATAGATACTTTGCCAGTCGTCCCCTACACAAAACAGCTGGGTGTTATCTGTAAGCAGCAGCTTGATCAGTTCAATCTGCAGATTATCCACATCCTGGAACTCATCTACAAGAATATATTGGAATGTATTCCTGTATTTATTTGCTATATCAGTGTGATTTCTAAATAATGAATTGCTTCGGGAGATCAAATCGTTAAAATCAAGATAAGATTTGTCTGTACAGTAATCGTTATATTTTTTTACGATAGGAATCGTTAATTCATAAAAATGTCGTATCCGTTCATGCTGATCTTGTCTGGCGTTTTCCAAAACAGTATCCAGACTTATATTTTCAACTTTTATCATGTCTGTTACACGGATGATTTGTCGGACAAAATCCTTTACATTTTCATGATAATGATTAAATTCTTCTCTAAAATTCACCGAAAAATGTCTATAAAAGTCTGCCGGTAATCGATTTTTCAGAATTTTATCTAACGTTTGATTGATGAGTGCAGAGTCTTTTGTCATTTCATCAAGTGTTTTTACATACAGTATATCCCCTTTTTTGAATTGTAGCTCTTTATCCGTCATAGGATAACTTTTATCACTCACGTGCTCTATGTATAAATTGGCAGCTGGAACATAGAAATCCGGGTTAAAATTGAAATCTTTTACATTGAGCCTCGGTTCATATTCAAATTGGATGTTGTGACGATAAAACCAATCAGCTATAGATTGCTCAGACTTAGACCCGACTCTTGTCCCGTTGAGGGTTGTGAAATATTTATGCTCTTTGGGGATATAATCGGTTTCTTTTAAATGAACCTTATCAACAAGGTAATCCAGAATATATCGTTTCAGTCTTAAAAGGTATTCAACATCTTCACATTGTTCAATTAAAAGTTTATGAACTACTTCAAAAACAGTTTCACGAGCCTTACTTTTGATAAATTCGTCTCCCTCAGATTTTTCACTTCTAATAATTTTGAATTTGTTATCAAACTCATTCACTCCATGATGACGGAGTGTATTGTAACAAAAACTGTGAAATGTTTTTATGGTAAGTCCTTCAATCCATTTATATTTTTTCTGATAATCATTCCTCATACATTCTTTTTCAGCTTCATTGATATTTTTGTCAACGATTGATTTTTCATATTCACCGCTTTCATCAGCCGCTATAATAAGTCTGTCAATCATTTCATTTGCGGTATTCTTTGTAAAAGTAATGGCAAGTATGTTGAAGGGGCTTACCCCTTTTTCTTCAATCAGATAAATAAGTTTTTGCAAAAGAGTTTTGGTTTTGCCGGAACCGGCTCCTGCAAGGACAAGAAGGCGTTTACTGTTACTGATGACGGCACTTCTTTGCTGATCATTTAATCCGGATAAATTAGTTGCTGTTATTCCCATCAGTCTGCTGTATTTGAGATTGATATATTAATCTTTCTCCATTAGCCCGTATCGAGTCTTTGCCTCTTTGGAAACACTCGGAAAGTAATTGGAGATTATTGGTGTATTGAAGAGCCTTCATGAGGAGCTTTTTTTCAGTATCAGACCAAGGTTCATAGGATCTTGGATGATATTTTCTGGCATTTTGGACATATTCAGAAAGGTTTTCTGTCTTTAGAATTCCCAATTCATTGATTGTGTTTTTTAAGTTTGCAATTGATTTTTCAGATAGGTTATTAAACGTTTTCTTGTCAAAAAAACTGATTTTTTTCTGAGGCTGCTTATTTTCCTTTTGCTTAGTCGGGTAATGTTCTGAAAGATATTGGGTGAAGAAATCTAAAAGCTGACCTTTGGAATAGCTATGACTATATTTTCCATATAATTTATCAGAAGTAAGAACCTCATTTTTAAACTTTCTTGTGGCGAGAAAAAGACAGGCAAGTTGATTGGGGGTGGCTTTCTGTTTCTGTGCTTTAAATAGCTCAATGGCTGTTGTTATTTCTTCATCCGGAATCTCAATCTTATTTTGAGGTTTCTGAGGAAGGTCTTTTTTTAATTGATCAATAGCTATTTGTAATGCTCTTATGACATTACGTTCATGCAAAACATTCTCATGATCCAGTATTTCTCCTGTAATTGGGGAATAGCCGGCTGCAAGTGCTTCAAGAATTTCTATGCTTTCATTTGTGGTCATGTGATTTGGGTTTTACTTTGAAAAGTATCCGGGTGAAATTTGATTTTCTTTTGTATCAGATAATCAATATTTTACACTAAATTACAAAAAAAATGTAAAATAAAACAGTATTAATTCTAAATAATAGGAATTAATATTGTTTTCATATAAATACTTTTGATGTTTAGTTCGGTTGGTATAAAAAATTGGCCTCATTCAGAAGTGAATGAGGCTAATTTCAGAAAACAGCTTTTCTATATATTTTTCAATACGGATTGTTAATAATCCATCATTTTACAGTATTCTGATATCAAGCATTTTTTCTTCACCAAGGTAAGCTTCAAGAACATCATTTTCCTCAACTTTTCCTACCCCTTTCGGTGTTCCTGTAAAGATAAGGTCGCCCACTCTTAATGTAAAGTATTGAGATACAAACGCAATGATATCATCAAAATGGAACAGCATATCTTTTGTATTGCCATCCTGTACTTTCTCTTTATTCTTTAATAATGAAAACTGAAGGTTTTCGGGATTGAAATGCTCTTTTGTAAAGAAGCTGCTTACCACAGCAGATCCGTCAAAGCCTTTGGCAAGTTCCCACGGAAGACCTTTTGATTTCAGCTCACTTTGAAGATCTCTGGCTGTAAAATCTATTCCTAGGCCTATTTCCTCGTAATGTTTGTGGGCGGTTTCCTTCTGAATGTATTTTCCTCCTTTGGATATTTTTAAAACAACTTCCAGCTCATAGTGAATGTCATTCGAAAATTCAGGAATATAAAAATCATTACCTTTTAAAACCGCTGTATCCGGCTTCATAAAAATAACAGGATTTTCAGGAATCTCGTTTCCCAATTCTTTGGCATGTTCGCTGTAGTTTCTTCCTATGCAGATGATCTTCATAACTTTATTGATTAATTTACTATACCTTTAAAATATCTTTTTTTAGTGAGTGAATTCGTTCCCACAATAATAGCATATGAACTTATGGCTTGTCAGGAAAGAAATCCCAAAGAAACTGGTTGCTCTGTCGTCCCTGTAAATGTGATTGGAACCGCATTTTGGACAAACAAAATCAAACTCAGGATCTTCAATGGTATGCTCTACTTCCAATGCGTATTGCTCATTGTCTTTATAGTCCTGTAAGATCTGTTGGGCTTTTTCCAGATCATCTTCAAAAACCTGAAGCTGGATGCCTCCTACAGCTTGTGAAAGCAGCCAGTCGGACTGGATAAGCTGTTCGTTGGCAATAAAGCTGTTGATCCCGCTTTCGGCCAATATCTGTTTGTCCCTGTTGGCTTCAAGGGCAGTTTCATAAAACTTAAAACGGATCAGTTCAGACATTTCTTAAAATAATTTACCTGACAGTTGAATCTTTGTAAACACTTTCTTGGTATACAGAGGGAAATCTGCATTCTGAAGCCATCCGAAATAGCCCAGATCTTTTTGGAACACTGCTTTTACTCCCTGGCCTTTATACTTTCCGAAGTTGAAAACCTCTTCCATTTTTTCATTGTAACCGATAAATCCGGCTAGGTCGGCATTTTTATTATGGAACGTAAATTCACTTAACGGTGCGATCTCATTCGGGATATCATCATATTTTCCTACCTGTGCATCCAGTACTTCAAAAGTCGCCATTACATCGGCTTCTGCGGAATGCGCATTTTCTAATGTTTTTCCACAATAGAACTGATATGCGGCCCCCAGATTTCTGGGTTCCTTTTTATGGAAAATAGTCTGTGCATCTACAAGTCTGAATTTACTTAAATCAAAATCTACCCCTACTCTTAAAAGCTCTTCAGCCAAAAGAGGAACATCAAACCTGTTGGAGTTGAAGCCTCCAAGATCACTTCCTGCAAGCATTTCCATCACTTTGGGAGCGATTTCCCTGAATGTAGGCACATCTTTTACATCCTCATCATAGATTCCGTGGATCTCACTGCTTTCTTTCGGGATCGGCATTTCCGGGTTGACACGCCAGGTTTTGCTCTCTCTGGAAGCATCAGGGTTTACCTTTAAGATACAGATCTCAACAATTCTGTCTTTTCCTATGTTTGTTCCTGTGGTTTCAAGGTCAAAAATACAAAGTGGTTTATGGAGTTTTAAATTCATGTTGATCATTAATAATTTGAAAATATGTTCATTTAAAAATGAGATAATATACCTAATATCTCTTAAGTAAGTCTCTCTAACTTCTAATTTCTAGCTTCTAACTTCTATTTTAATTGTCTTTGGAAAATAAGCGATACCAGTATATAATAAATAACAAGCATCGGAATTCCTACGATCTGAAATAGAGCAAGAATAGCGATGCCCCCAACGAGCAGTACTATTTTAGGATAGTTATCTTTCAATTGTCTGGATTTGAACTTCATGGCCATCATCCTGATCGGGCTGATCAGAAGCCAGGAAGTAATAATGGTAAGTAAAACCAACAGCAGCTCGTTATCAAACAAAAAGCTGAATGTTCCGGTTTCTTTAAAAGCATAATACAACCCGAAAAGTAAAACAGTATTGGTAGGTGTATTCAATCCTTTGAAATAATAACGCTGCTCTTCATCAAGATTAAAGATAGCCAGTCTCAGGCAGGAAAATACAGTAACCAGTAGTCCGAAATATTTGATTTCAAACGGAAGCTGAAGACCCAGCAATGCAGTTCCGAATGGCTCAAGAGCTTTATACATGGTAAGTCCGGGAATCAATCCGAAACTGACCATATCCGCGAGAGAATCAAGCTGGAGCCCCAGATTGGAATTCGATTTTACAGCTCTGGCAACGAAACCATCGAAAAAATCGAAGATCGAAGAGAGGATAAGGCAGATCGCCGTAGTCTGATAATCTCCTAAAATAAGGTGTATTGCACCTATACAGCCTGCAAATAAATTAGCCAGGGTCAAGGCATTGGCCAGATTATTCTTTATAAAATCCATAACCGCAAAATTACAGTTTTTAAAAATTCCAACTCAAAATAATCTGAACTAAAAAACGCATTAAAATGATTTTGATGTAAATTTGCCGCATGAAATTTTTAAAAGGATTTAGAAAACAGGAAGTTCTGGCATTATTGTACAGGATTTTTTTAGCCTATGTTTTTTATCAGATCGCAAGACTTTTATTCTGGTATTTTAATAAAGACCTGATAAAAGTTGATTCTGTCACAGATTATATCAAGCTTGCTTACCATGGTACGGCTTTCGATACGACTGCGATATTATATGTCAATTCGCTGTTTATTCTTCTCAGTCTTCTGCCTTTGGTCATCAATACAAAGAAAGTCTATCAGAAAATTCTTTTCTGGCTTTATTTTATTACCAACGGGCTGACTTATGCCATGAATTTCGGGGATTTTATTTATTATAAATTTTCACAGGCAAGGCTTACTTCAGCAGTATTTCAGGTGGCAGAGCACGAGTCCAATGTTTCCAAAACACTTATGATCTCCATCGGACAGCATCCTTTTGTATTGATAGGGTATGTGGTTCTGATGATCTTGTGGGTTTTTCTTTATAAAAAAGTGAAAGTAGAAGATGTAAAGCCGGCCAGGTTGCTTCCATACTTTCTTTACTCCATACTTACCTTATGTATTACGACAGTGTTGGTTGTGGGAGGAATTCGTGGAGATTTTAAGCACAGTACAAGGCCGATCAATATGGTAGACGCTACCCGTTTTGTAACGAATCCGCTGCAGGGGAATATGGTATTGAACAGTACTTTCTCCTTTTTCCGTACTTTAAATACCAATAACTTTAAAGAAGTACACTTTGTAGATGAAAAGTACATCACAGAGAATGTACAGCCTTATAAGGTATATGACCGGAAAGTTGAAAACCGTCCGAATATTGTAATTTTTATTGTAGAATCTTTCGGAAGAGAATATTCAGGAGCTTTTAATAAAGATAAAAACATTAAAGATTATGTTTCCTATACTCCGTTTATAGATAGTCTGGCTACCCAAAGTCTTATTTTTCCCAATACCTTTGCCAACGGAAGACAGTCTATTCATGGGATGAGCAGCGTATTGGCAGGGATTCCCAGTCTTACTGATGCTTTTACGGGATCACCGTATTCCAATCAGAAGATTCAGTCTATTGTTTCTGTTTGCAACGATCTGGGATATGATACCTCTTTTTACCATGGCGCACCTAACGGCTCTATGGGATTCCTTGGATTTGGTAATATTTTAGGATTTAAACATTATTTTGGAAAGACGGAATACAATCATGACGAAGACTTTGACGGCATGTGGGCAATTTGGGACGAGCCTTTCCTCCAGTATTTTGCTAAAAATGTTGGAAAGAAGCAGCCTTTCATGACAACCGTATTTACCGCTTCATCACATCACCCTTTTAAAATTCCTGAAAAATATAACGGGAAATTTAAAAAAGGAAAGATAGAAATTCATGAGCCGATGCAGTATACGGATTATGCGATCAAAAAATATTTTGAAACCGCTAAAAAGCAGCCCTGGTTCAATAATACAATATTTGTTTTCACCGGAGATCATACCAATCAGGTGTATTATCCTGAATATGAAAGAGCCATGAACCGCTATGCCGTTCCATTGATTTTCTACTCTCCGAATCCTGCGTACCAACTTAAAGGGGTAAACCCTGATACAGCACAACAGGCTGATATTTATCCTACGTTAGCAGACCTTATTGGATATAATAAACCTATCAGAAGCTGGGGAAGAAGTCTGGTAAGTGATAAAAAATATCCTTTTATTGTGGTTAATTCAGACGGAAGCACAGAGCAGTTCATGATCGGAAACTATATTTATCGTTTTGACGGAAAAGAGATCATCGGGGTATATGAAAAATCTGATCTGGGGATGGAAAAAAATCTGGTTGGGGAACTTAAAATTCCGGAAGTAGAGCAGGGAAAACAAACGGTAAAAGCCTGGTATCAGGATTATATGGATAGGGTGATCAACAGGAAGCTGGACTAGGGTTAAAAGAAAAAAGACGAAACTGCAAAAAGGCAAAAAAGTAAAACTGCGAAAGGGTAGACAGATTAATTGGCAAATTTATGTATTAACAACCTGTCCGTCCTTTGCTGGCTTTCTTTACCTATTTGCAATTCCGCTTTTTGCCTTTTTTGCTTCTCTATCTACTCAGTTTTCTTCGCTTTTATGCTTTGTATAATAAAAGTTTTTGTTTGTTGAAAATTAATTTATATTTTTATCAATACATAGAAAAGAATATGGTATTAAAATTAAAACTATAAGAAATATGAAAAAATTATTATTAACATTCGTGCTTTCTTTGTTCAGCGTGCTTACTTTTGCACAGATAGAAGGCAAGTGGAAAACGATTGATGATGAGACAAAGCAGGCTAAATCGATTGTAGAGATATTCAAGAAATCAGACGGGAAATATTACGGAAAGGTTTCCCAATTATTGATAAAGCCGGCTGATCCTAACTGTACAGCATGTAAAGATGACAGAAAAGGGAAACCGATTTTAGGTTTGGAAATCATCAGAGGATTGAAACAGGATGGAGAAGAGTTTACAGGTGGAAGCATCACAGACCCTAAAACAGGGAAGACTTACAAATGTACCATTACAAAAAATGGTGATAAGCTGAATGTAAGAGGTTACCTGGGACTATCTCTATTAGGCAGGACTCAGGTTTGGGAGAAAGCCAATTAATTTAAGTTTAAATAGAATTTAAGACAGCATTTCAGAAATGAGATGCTGTTTTTTTTGAAAAATACTGAGAGCCTGTTTAAATTTAATTGCTAATAATTTTGTCTAATTAATTTAGCGCTTTATGTTTTAGATCATTATTCGTAAATCAAATCAGCGGGATTTGCAAAATCAGTGAGAAATAATATTTTAATACAAATTTAAACAGGCTCTGAATCTCTCCATTTAAATAGAATGTGAGAAAGAAAGCCTTAAAAAGGTAATGAAACTTATTTTTTCATGGTTCTTTTAGCTTCAATAACTCCCTGCTTCCAGCCTCCGACTCCCTTTTCTCACAAAATATCCTATCCTGAATTATTATTAATATTATAGCTTTCCATTCAAATGAGATGCCTTTTTTATGATGTGTATAATAAAAAAACACTATTTTTGTAGTCTAAATTTTTCAAGAAAATATGGCAGAATATACTTTTCGTGAGGTAATTGCACAGGCAATGAGCGAGGAAATGCGTAAAGACGAGTCCATCTACCTGATGGGGGAGGAAGTTGCAGAATATAATGGTGCATATAAAGCTTCAAAAGGAATGCTGGATGAATTTGGTCCGAAAAGAGTAATCGATACACCGATTGCAGAACTTGGATTTGCAGGGATCTCCGTAGGAGCTGCAATGAACGGGAACAGACCAATCGTAGAATTTATGACCTTCAATTTCTCATTGGTAGGAATTGATCAGATTATCAATAATGCAGCAAAGATCCGTCAGATGAGCGGTGGACAGTGGAACTGCCCGATCGTTTTCCGTGGCCCTACTGCTTCTGCAGGACAACTAGGAGCTACCCACTCCCAGGCTTTTGAAAGCTGGTATGCTAACTGCCCGGGACTTAAGGTTGTGGTACCTTCCAACCCGTATGATGCAAAAGGATTATTGAAAACAGCAATTCAGGATAATGACCCGGTTATTTTCATGGAATCTGAGCAGATGTATGGAGATAAAATGGAAGTTCCTGAAGAAGAATACTACTTACCAATAGGAAAAGCAGATATCAAGAGAGAAGGTAAAGATGTTACTTTGGTCTCTTTCGGTAAGATCATGAAGCTTGCTATTCAGGCAGCTGAGGATATGGAGAAAGAAGGGATCTCTGTAGAGGTGATTGACCTTAGAACGGTTCGTCCTCTTGATTTTGATACGATTTTAGAATCTGTAAAAAAGACAAACAGACTGGTGATCCTGGAAGAAGCCTGGCCATTTGGTTCAGTATCCTCTGAAATTACTTATATGGTACAGCAAAAAGCATTTGATTATTTAGATGCACCTATTAAGAGAATTACGACTCCTGATGCACCTGCTCCATATTCTGCGGCATTATTTGCAGAATGGTTCCCTAAACTTGAAAAAGTAAAAGAGGAAATCAAAAAAGCGATGTACGTTAAATAATAATAGAGAAAAACTTCCGAAAGGAAGTTTTTTCATTTATTATATTCATGAAGAATAATTCTTGACGTCATAAAATTGATATAAATTTGCGCTTTTAAAATAAATTGGCTGATATGGCAGAAGTTACAGAAGGCGGTCATCACTTTGACTTAAAGAAGCTTTCATTTGTGGGCGTTATAGTGTCTCTAGGAATTGTTTTCGGAGATATTGGTACGTCACCGCTTTACGTAATGAAGGCGATTGTGAATGCAAGAAAAGATGGTGCCTCAATGCCGTTTGATGAATATATTGAAGGAGCTTTATCCTGTATCATATGGACGTTGACGCTTCAGACAACCCTGAAATATGTGATCATTGCTTTAAGAGCGGACAACAAAGGAGAAGGTGGAATTCTTGCCTTGTATTCATTAGTGAAAAAGCTCAAAAAGAAATGGCTGTATGTAGTTGCCATCATAGGAGCTTCCACGCTGGTGGCAGATAGTGTTATCACTCCTTCACTGACGGTAATGTCAGCTATTGAAGGACTTAAAATATACAATCCGGAAACTCCGGTCGTCCTTATCACCCTGGTCATTTTATTTGTGGTCTTTGTGGTTCAGCAGTTCGGAACCGCTTCTATCGGTAAGTTTTTCGGGCCTGTCATGGTAACATGGTTCTTAGTGTTGGGAATTGCAGGATCACTTCACATTTTTGATCATATTGAGATCCTCAGAGCTTTCAATCCGATGTACGCCTATAACCTGATTACCCATTCCTCAAGTGCTATTGTGATCATGGGAGCGGTTTTCCTTTGTACAACAGGAGCTGAAGCTTTATATTCCGATCTGGGACATTGCGGGGCAAAGAATATCAGAATCAGCTGGATTTTTGTTAAACTGATGCTTATCCTTAATTATTTAGGACAGGGATCATGGTTATTGGATAACTACCATCAGGTACACAACGGGGTTAATCCTTTCTTTGGAATCATGCCGGAGTGGGCTGTTCTGCCCAGTGTAATTTTAGCTACTGGGGCTGCGATCATTGCCAGCCAGGCTGTGATTACCGGATCATTCACCATGTTCTCAGAAGCCATGTCTATCTCTTTCTGGCCGAATCAGCATATTGAATATCCTTCAGGAGTTAAAGGTCAGATGTATATTCCAAGGATCAACTGGGGGCTGATGGCTTTCTGCTTTGTCGTGGTGGTATTCTTTCAGAAGTCTGAACGTATGGAAGCAGCTTATGGGCTTACGATCACCATCACCATGTTGATGACTACGATTCTGCTGTTATTCTGGCTGAGCCGTACAAGAGTCAATAAGATCTTTATCATTGGATTTGCCATGGTTTATCTGTTCCTTGAATCAGGATTCTTCTATGCGAACGTTATCAAATTTGTAGACGGAGGCTGGCTGACAATGGTATTAGGTGGATTCATCGCCGTATGTATGTATGCATGGTATAACGGCAGGCTGATCAAAGCAAATTTCATTCAATATGTAAAGATAGACAAATATGTATCTATTCTTAAAGATATGAAGCTGGATGAGACCATTCCGAAATATGCCACCAACCTTGCTTATCTGAGCCGGGCAAAAAGAAATGATGAGGTGGAATCAAAGATTATCTATTCCATCATCAAGAAGCAACCGAAAAGAGCAGACCATTACTTTATTTTAAGTATTGTCAATCAGGAAGATCCATATACTTTTAAATATACGGTAGATGAGATCTTGCCGGGAACGGTTTACAAGATCAATTTCCTTTTAGGATTTAAAGTGGACAGAAGAATCAATGACTATTTCAACATGGTGTTGAGAGACCTGATGGCAGACGGTACTATTCCTTCAAGAAGCAGCCATCCGTCTTTAAGAGCTCATAATATTCCACCGGATCTCAAGTATGTGATTATAGATAATACATATATCAACGATATTCTTTTAACTGTTAAACAGAAGATTACCCTTAATATTTACAGCTTTGTGAAATATATCGGTAGTGACGATTTTAAGGCCTGGGGAGTATCTTCACATAATGTTGAAGTGGAGTCTGCTCCGATTACGGAACTCACCGTGTACGACAACAAGATCGAACAGTCAGGATACTTCCGTCACAGTTCTTAGCTCTCCGGGTATTTAACCATAATATCTATTTAAATAAAAATCAATAAATTTGTAGATAATTTTTTTAATGGATACAATACAAAAAGAAAAAAATATAGCTTTGATCAAGGATGTTTTGAGGAACTACTTATTAGAAAAAGGGTTCAGAAACACACCGGAAAGATATACGATATTAGAAGAAATCTATAATATGGATCATCACTTCAATGTTGATGATCTGTATCTTCTTATGATGCAGAAAAAGTATCACGTTTCCAAAGCAACGATTTACAACACTATTGAGATTTTCCTTGATGCGGGTCTGATCCGTAAGCATCAGTTCGGAGAAAAAACACTGACCTCTTCATCTTATGAAAAGTCTTATTTTGATAAGCAGCATGACCATTTGGTGATCTATAAAAAAGACTCTGATAAAGAAATTGAGGAAATTATTGAATTCTGCGATCCGAGAATTCAAGGAATCAAAGAGGCCATTGAAGAAGCATTTGGCGTAAAAATTGATTCTCATTCGCTATATTTCTATGGCACTAAGAATGACTAATTAATGAGAAAAATCCTTTTTCTGTTTATCCTGATCTCTGCCCTCAGTTTTGCGCAGGAGAAAGCTCCTGTGAAGAGAGATCCTTATCTGCAGCCTTCTTCTCCGGTAAGAACGCAGCCGCTGAAACCGGAAGAAAAAATAAAAATCATCCATGCAGATAAAATTATCAAAGACCCTGAGAAATATGAAGGGAATCAATACTTTAGCGGGAACGTTCAGATAGAGCATCAGGGCTCTGTACTTACAGCCGATGAAGTGGTGGTGTATAGTGAAGAAAACTTTGTAAAAGCTATAGGCAACACAAGACTTCAGAATACGGACGGCTCTGTGATTACTGCGGGAGAGATGGAATATGACGGTAATACCCAAAAAGGTGTTGCCAGAAAGAATGTTGTCCTTACAGATCCGAAGCAAACTATAAAAACAGATATCCTGTATTATGACAGGCTTGCAAACCAGGCTTATTTTAATACGGGAGGAACAATCACTGATAGCCAGGGGAATGTAATGTATACAAAATCTGCGACCTATTTTCTGAATACGAAAATGATAGATTTTGTGGGCAATGTCAGAATAGACAATGCTCAATATACCATTGAAGGCGTTAATATCAAACAGAATCAGAACACCAAGGTGGCTGAATTTTTTGGGCCTACAACGATTACTAACAAAGCTAATCCCAAGAACAGGGTATATACTGAAAGAGGAACATACAGAATGGAAACGAAGGAAGCTTTCCTTAATAAGAATTCCAAGATATTCTATAATGATAAGATCCTTACAGGAGATGATATGTATTTCAATCAGATTACAGGGTTTGGTACAGCAACGGGAAATGTTACTTTAGATGATCCAAAGGAAAGAAGATACATAAAAGGAGGCTATGGTGAGATTTTTGAGAAAAAAGACTCTGCCATGATGACGAAAGGACCTTATGCAGTCAAAGCAATGGAAAAAGATTCCGTTTATTTTGCTGCGGAAAAGATTATCTCCTACCAAAGACCGGATTCATTGGATATCAATGTAAAGAAAAGCTATTTAAGGGCCTATAAAAAAGCCCGTGTCTACAAATCCAATGCACAGGGAAGAGCAGACTCTATTACTTTCAATGAAACGGACGGTATCATGCACATGTATACAAAGCCAATCCTCTGGAGTGGTGAAAAGCAGGTAACCGGAGATAAGGTAGAGGCTTACTTTAATACCAAGAATGAGAATATAGACTCTCTGAAAGTGATCGGAAATGCTTTTGCCATCAGTAAAGTTGATTCACTGAACCTGAAAGATGAATTCAATCAGGTGAAAGGAAAGTTTATGACGGTCTATTACGAAAAGAATGATATTAAAGAGGCCAGAGTAGTAGGAAATGCGCAGTCTATTGTTTATGTTGATGATACTGATCAGGAAACCAAAAAGCCGGAAAGAATAGGAATTACCCTTTCTGCCTGTGGAATTATTGGAGCATTGTTCGAAGAAAGAGCATTACAGATCATTTCATGCAGTATTGGCGCAACGTCAGATACTTATCCGATGAGCAAAATAGAGCCGGCGAGAAGGAAATTCCCGGATTTCAACTGGAATACCAAAGACAGGATCAGGAAATGGCAGGACATCCTGGTAGACAGTCCTGATTATGAAGAAATAAAATATTCGGCAGATAGCGAACTTTATGATCAGGCACAGGATGCCATAGAAAAAGAAAGAGCTAAGGAAGAAGCCAAGAAACCCAAAAGAACCAGAAAATAATATAAGGAACCGTTTGTTTACTACAGCGGTTCTTTTTTATTGTAATAAGGTTCCATAAATGGATGTCCGTCAGCTGAACTACCGTATTGGGCAATTAAAGAAGTGTTTGCTGTCGAGATCTGTGCGGGGTATTCCTCCTATATTACTATTGATAAAAAAGCAGACTCTTCATAATTTTTTTTGCATTACAAAAATATAGGATATATGTCGCTGATTATGTTAAACACTATCTGTTTTTTTGAGTTTTTGATAATTTTATATGAAAAGCTGAAATTATACTATTTATTCAATTTTAAGTGAAATAAATCAGAGAATAATTCTTTTAACGACTAAAGAAAAAATGAAAACGGAACTAAAATTAACAAAGAATTATTAATGAAATAAAATTTATATAAACTATTGATTTTGTTATAATTATGTATTGTTTTTGCATTGAGATACTTTTAAAGGTAAAAACAGAACGTTTTTCAATTTCTCTAATTGAGAATTTAAAAATCCGCACATTCATATCAATAAATGGTGAATTTTTTAGGTTAAAAAAGTAATTAAAATGCTATAAAAAATCAAAATTTTAGGCTCTTATCAAAAAAATATATATTTTTTTTTGGTGTGTTGTAAGATTAGAAAACCTTGATAAATACAGAGGTTTTTAGTGGTTTTAAAAATTCCTCTTTTTTAGACTTATATTTTTTTTTATCAATATGTAAATATTCAATTGTAATATTTTATAAATTTAATAAGCCAAGTTAATTAAAAAGTAACACTATGAAATTGAAGTTTATTACCATGATCTTTACACTCTGTATAGTAAAGATTTTTGCTCAAGTTGGGATTTCGAAAAATGCGGTTTTTCAACCCGATACCAGAGCACAGCTGCATGTAAAACAAGATGATTACGCAGCCAGACTGCCAAGAGCCAATACGACAGCAGTATTGCCCACTTCATCACCAGGTACTACGGGAGACGGAACCCAGGGTTCTATTATCTTTAACCGTGAAACCGGAAGTATTGTTCAGAATGATGGTACCACCTGGAAAATCTCAGATCCAATTGTTACTACAATGAAGAATAATAAGATGGCACGCTTTGTAAGAAGTGGTACTGTTACTACAACGTGTGAAAGCTGTACTATTTTTAATCCCTGTCTTATAGGGTCTAATAGGGCGTGTGCTGCTGTAGATGTACCGTTTACGACAAGTAGTCCAAGTGTGAATGATATTACGACAGATGTTGATCTGATAAACCCGACAAGCAATGTAATCAATTTTAAAACCAGAGGGCTGTATAAGCTATCATTTAAAAGTGGTGCGCTTAATGTGGGTGAAGCTGTATGCATTGGGGCAACGACTAACCTGTTCTCCAGACTGAATTTAGAAGTAAGCTCTGATAACGGAGCTACATGGAGACCTGTTAACAATACAGTAAGCAATACTGCCGGAGGGCTGTTGTCATTAGGATCAATTCCGGTTGGATCAGTGGATGTAGGCCAGTCGCTGGCATTTACTTATGTAGGTGTTTTCAACGCTGGAGACAGAGCAAGATTACGTTTTTTTGGAAATCAGACCATGTCGGTTGGAGGCTGTCTGGGGTCCAATATGTTTTTTGCTATGAATACCACAGGAAATTCTATATCAGAAATTATTGTTGAAAAAATAAATATGCAATAAGATGAAAAAAATAATATTACTTACGGCTCTTTTCTCTCTTTATCTTTTGGATGCTCAGATTGGTATAGGAGCAAATATCTATAGTGCTAAAAATATTGTGAAGGTTCAGGACGGAGAAAAAGGAGTAATACTCCCTTTTTCAAACAGCTTTACTTCTTTTCCCAGATATAATGCGGGAGTAACAGATTTATTTAATGATTACCCTAACCTTGTCGGTGGCCTTATTTACAATAAAAATGACGACCAGTATTACAAATATGATGGCTATGCCTGGAACCCGGCAAGACAGATTCAGGGGATATTCCAGCCTAGAGGCTCAAGATTGGGAATTTCTTCCGGGATATCGATTCCATGTATTGCTTTCGGTTTAGGGATATGTCTTTCAACAGGTTCTGCTGTTTATTTGGCTCCGGATGATAGAAGTGAAGTTCTTGTCGATAATCTTGGATTGAAAAATGCAAGTTCAGTAACGATAAAACAAAACGGGATTTATGATGTTGCTGCTGCTTTGGGCTTTACCGGGGGATCGGTAGGAGCACAGATCGGTGTTACAGAATTTAAGCTCACATTGCAGGTTAGATATACATCAGGCGGAAACTGGGAAACAATTGCTACCAAATCGAACTATTCTGTTGTATTTATAGTTGACACTCAGGGTAATAAAACATGCAGCTTTGCTCAGACCATTTCTTTACCTGTAGGTGCCGAACTAAGAGTAATACCTACCATCAGAACGATTGGAGGATCAGGCGGATCATTATCTGCTTATGGTACCGATACCAATTCGATCAATTCTTACATTGCAGCACGTTTAATTAAAGCTTATTAAGATGAAAAAATATTTATTCGGACTGTCTTTATTTGTGATGAATATTTACAGTGCACAGGTTAATTTCACCAATCTTCCGAACCCGGATTCCAATGCCAATGGAAACGATCAGGTAATGATGTATATTACCAATACCAATGAAGCCTCCGGGGTAAAAGGATTTGGACTTCCGGCAGTAGATACAGAAGCGAATCTGCCCTATACAGGGGTGAATGCTCCCACAGTAAGAATCGAGGAATTAAGGGGAATGCTTTTATTTGTTAAAAGTACGGCCCAGGCAATGGTTTTTGATGGACTGGTATGGAGTAAAGCTTTTGAAGTAGAATCCGATAATATATCACGATTCCAGCTCAATGCGGCATCTACGACTTCAGGGGCTGTATTGCTTCCGATCAATTCTCTCATTAATAAAGCCAACTTTCTTGCGGATCCTTTAAAACTTAAAACCAATGTGCCTACAACAGGAGCTAATCTTAACAGGTTATACATCAGGCAGACAGGATTGTATAGAATCAACCTGAATCTTAATTTTACAGGCCCGGCAGGATCATTTAGCAACAGACTGGGAGCCAGCTTGTATGTGAATGATAGCAAAAGGTTCCAGCTATTGGAAGAAACCGTTAATTTCGACGGGACGAACCGTAAAATCAACTTGGATTTTTCTGTATATGCGGTCCAGGGACAGTATATCACTTTGGAAGCGATTTCTGAAGTAGGAGGAACAACGTCTTATAATGTTACAGCGGACAGCTATGTAACAGTAGAAAAAGTATTATAGATCAAATACAATTAGTTTAAATCTTAAATCACTCTTAATTTTTTAAGGGTGATTTTTTTATTCACAATCAATAATTTCCACATTTGCTGAATCTTTTATAGCTTTGCTGAAATTTTTTGAGACGATGGAAATGCATAAAGATTTTTTTGTATATCAGGCGCAAACCACAAAATTTGCCGCGGGTTTTGAAGTTGAAAAAGCAGAAGGAAGTTATATTTACGGTACAGACGGCAAGAAATATCTTGATTTTGTAGCAGGGGTTTCAGCCAATACTTTGGGACATTCCCATCCGAAAATTGTCAATGCGATCAAAGAACAGGCAGATAAATACCTTCATGTAATGGTATACGGGGAATACGCGCAGGAAAAGCCTGTAGCATTGTGTAAGCTGCTTGCAGAAGCCACCCCAGAGCCTCTGGAGGTTACTTACCTGGTAAACAGCGGAGCCGAAGCTATTGACGGAAGCCTGAAGCTGGCTAAAAGATATACGGGAAGAGAGGAGATCGTTTCTTTTAAAAATTCTTATCATGGGAATACCCATGGAGCTTTAAGCGTTTCAGGAAATGAGATTCATAAAAGAGAATTCCGTCCTTTGCTGCCGATGATTTCTTTTATTGAATTTAATAATGAAAAAGATTTCGGTAAGATCACAGAGAAGACTGCTTGCGTTATCCTGGAAACCATTCAGGGAGCAGCAGGATTCCTTGTTCCTGATAATGATTATCTGATTAAGCTGAAGAGAAGATGTGAAGAAGTAGGAGCCCTGCTGATCCTGGATGAAATACAGCCGGGATTCGGGAGAACAGGTAAACTTTTTTCATTCGAGCATTTCGGAATTGTCCCTGACATTCTGGTAATGGGAAAAGGAATGGGCGGAGGAGTTCCTGTAGGCGCTTTTATGAGCTCCCGGGAAATTATGGAAACTTTATCTCATTCACCTAAACTGGGCCACATCACTACTTTCGGAGGAAATCCACTGATCGCTGCAGCCAGCTATGCTACCTTAAAAGAGGTATTGGATAGCGGTCTGATGAATGAAGTTGAGGAAAAAGAAAAACTGTTCAGAGAACTTTTGGTTCATCCGAAAATTAAGAATATCAATGGTAAAGGCTTAATGCTGGCGGTGAACCTGGGATCTCCGGAATATACCCTGGAAGTTGCTAAAAAATGTATGGAAAAGGGGCTTATTGTTTTCTGGCAGTTGTACAGAAACGAATACCTGAGAATTTCTCCACCGCTCACATTATCTGAGGAAGAAATCAAAAAAGGCTGTCAGATTATTCTTGATATACTTGATGAAAACTAGCTATAAAATCTCTCCGGACAGGAGCGATTTTTTTATGCTTTACATCGTAATTTTCAAGAGAATAACTTAACATAATACTGATCCGGAACCCGTGATAAATATCATGCAGATTCTTTAAAAAAATAATTGCTTTTTTGTGTAATAAAAAAATTAATTTATATATTGCGGGACGATAAAACAAAGATTATATGGCGAAACATAAAGTCCATTACGAATTTCCAATGCACTGTTTATCAGAGATTTTGTATGAATATCTGGCTACTGCGGAGGGGTTGTCTGAATGGTTTGCGGATGAGGTAACAGAGAAAGGCGATGATTTCTTTTTTAGCTGGGGTGGAGGCCCTGCTGAAAAGGCCACTTTGATCAGATATAAGCCTGAAGGTTTCGTGCGTTTCAGATGGGAAGAAGATGAAGGAACTAAAAACTTCTTTGAAATGACTATCGTAATAGATGATATTACAGAAGATTTATCTCTTAATATTACAGATTTCTGTGAAGAAGGAGATGAAGAGGAAAACGCAATGTATTGGGAAAATCTTATTGAGAACCTCAGAATAAAATTAGGTGCGGCATAACGCCGGACTGTATTAAATGATAAAACTGATGAACGATTTATCGTTCATTATTTTTTTGTAAATAAATCACATCAAAAATTGGAAAATCAATATTTTACATCAGACGAGCTAAATGTAAATAACAGAGCCTTTCTTTTGGGAGACTCGGTGAAGGTTTCTTTCTTTGTAAGAAATGGTGGATTGATCATGGATGAGGAATGCTATTTTTTCCTGATGGCTTCCATGAGAAAGATGAGAATGAATATTCCTTTGACCTATACACTGGAGTTCTTCCAATCATTATTTCATAAAGATATCATAGAGGGTAAGGGAGTAAAGAACGGGATTATCAACTTTCAGGTATTCAGAAATAATGACGGGTTGACACTGGCAAAATCTTCCGTTTCCTACTTCTATGAAGTGACGGAGATGAATGATGTGCTGGCTGTTCACCAGAGACCGCAGGAACTGGATCTCATTAAGGAGATCAATGTAAATAATAATCTGCTGAGCAATATAAGGGTACATTGCCCTGAAAATATTTACGGCGGAATCTATGCTCAGGAAAATGACTTGGATGATGTTATTCTTCTGAATCCCAATAAAAGAATTGCACGGACTACTTCCGGAAATCTTCTGTTTCTGGAAGGGAAAGTAATCAAAGTTCCGAAACAGACTGAAGGAGCTTACATTTCTCCTTTGCTGGAAAACTTTGTTACTTTTTTACACAAGAATAACCTTGCCGATATTCAGGAACATGAAATTATCGCCTTTGAATCTCAAAAGGCGGAAGAAATTTTAATGATCTCTGATGAAAAGGGAATATTTTCTGTAGGAAAAATAAGAAATAAAACTTTTGAAAGCTCCCGTTTTCTGGAGCTGGTGGAAAGCTGGAAAAAAAGTTTTAACCCATAAAATTGACAAACCCGGTAAACAACAAAGTTCCAAAAGTCCTTTACCGGGTTTTATTCTGAATAAATCAGAAATTGTTTCTTTTATTTATTGTTCATTGATGACTTCAACGAATTTCTGTGCGATTTCTTTTTGCCCCTTTTCACTGGTGATATAGTTCCTATCGGTTGTGTTGTTGATAAAGCCAAGTTCTACCAATACAGCAGGAGCTTTGGTTTCTCTTAAGATATGAAGATTACGCTCTTCAATTTTACGGGCGTTTAATTTTTGTGAAATTTTCTCAGCCAGCTTTTTCGAAACTTCAGAATTCTGAACGTAGATTTCAGTTCCCTGGCTGTTGGATTCTTTCTGAGAAGATCCGTTGACATGAAGTGAAATAACCATTTCCGGATTCAGCTTGTTGATCTGTTCTGTTCTTTCAGAAAGAGTAGGATAGCTGTCGTTGTCTCTCGTTAGCACAACTTCGTATCTATCCTGAGCTTTATTGAGTTTTTGAATCTCTTTTGCGATGTTTAATGAAATGTCTTTTTCTGTGAAATTATCATACACCACTCCTTTATCATTTCCACCGTGGCCGGCATCTATGACAATATATTTTTTGTTAAGAGGAGTAAATGATAAAAATGTAGCGGAAAAGACTGATAAAGCAAGTAATGTAATTCCTTTCATTTCAGTGGTTTTTGGTTTTCCAAAGAACGGAAAAACTTTCTTTAAAATTGGTTAATGGAATCTTAAAGTTTGTTAATTATTTCACTGCTTTACAATGAGATATTTAATTCAATGAAATATCTTCAGGAGAATTGGCCCAAAGAAGGAATTCCCCGCCCAGATTCTGCATGATCGATTTCCAAAGGGTCTGGTCATTGGGAAGGGTATAGTCCAGATTGTATACATCCACTACCGTCCATACCTTCCTCTGAACCTCAGTGTCAAGTTGATTGGGAGACCAGCCGGAATACCCGGAAAATATCTTTACATTATGAATGTCCAGTTCGTTGCTTAAAACAGCATTGATGATACGTTCAATATCTTCTGTAAGATAATATTCATGAGTAATCTCTGTGTAGATTTCAGTGACTTTCTCACCTTTTACGATAAAAAACACTTTATCGTTTTCCACAGGCCCGCCATCATACACTTCAATTTTAAAATCAAAAAAATCTTTGAATTTATTACTCATCTGGCTGTTCTTTTTATTCAATATCAAACCAAATGCACCGCTTTCGTTATGTTCAATAACCAATACTACAGATCTGGAAAAAATATCGCCGGAAATGTCAGGTGTCGAGATTAATATTTTACCTTTGTATGAGTGATTCATACTCAAATTTAATAAAAAATATTTATGGAAAACCTGCACGACAAAAGAAAAGTGTACGAGAAATCCCAACTTATTGAAAGTGAGATAAAACAAAATCCAATCGAGCAGTTCAGAGACTGGTTTTTGGAAGCCAGTGAGAGCCCGATGATCTCAGAAGCTAATGCCATGGCTGTTTCTACAGTAGAGGAAGACGGCTGTCCCCGGACAAGAATGGTGCTGCTGAAGGCATATACTCATGAAGGATTTATTTTTTATACCAATTATAACAGCCGTAAAGGAAAAGCCATAGAGAGTAACCATAAAGCGTGTCTGCACTTTTTCTGGCCTAATCTGGAAAGACAGATCATTATCAAAGCAGACCTGGAAAAAGTGGCTGAAAACTTAAGTGACGGTTATTTTCATTCAAGACCGAAAGGAAGCCAGCTGGGAGCCGTAGTGTCTCCGCAAAGCCAGATCATTCCCAACAGAGAATTTTTGGAAGAAAAATTAAAGCAGCTGGAAAAAGAATATGAAAATACTGAAGTTCCAAGACCTTCCAATTGGGGAGGATACCTGGCAAGACCTTATGAAATTGAATTCTGGCAGGGAAGACCTAACCGACTTCATGACAGGATCGTCTACACGCTGGAAAACCTGGACTGGAAAATTTCAAGATTGGCACCTTAAGGGGATTAGAAGTTAGAAGTGGTGGTTTGGCTGATAATTGAAATACAGCAAGTAGCTTTATAATATGAATAGCGGGTTTTTGCCCGCTTATTTTTTTTGCTTTTTATAACTAAGACGGGCTTTAGTCCGTTCCTATTAAACAAATATCTTTAATCAAAATTCAAAATCAATCAGCAGCTATAAGGAATAAAAAAAGCTGCTTCTAAAGAAACAGCCTTTGAATTTTTGTAATCTGAATGATTATTTTTTCTTAGCACCGGAAACTGCATTGGATAGATCAGCTCCAGCTTTGAATTTAGCAACTTTTTTAGCGGCAATTTTGATTGGTTTTTTAGTTGCAGGGTTAATACCTTGTCTAGCTGCTCTCTCAGCTACTGAGAAAGTACCGAAACCTACTAAAGAAACTTTTCCATCTTTTTTCTTTAAAGTAGAAGTTACATTACCAATGAAAGATTCTAAAGCAGCTTTTGCTGCAACTTTAGTGATACCTGCATCTTTTGCGATTGCGTCGATTAATTCAGACTTGTTCATAATTTTTAATATTAAAGTTAGTTCGTAATTATAGCAAATATAATACTATTTTCTAATTGTGCAATTTTTTTATTAAAACTTATACAATTTTTTTACTTTTCAGTGAAAACAGTTAAAATATGATAATTCGTTTTTTCACGAAAAATCTACGTTACGGGTTACTAAAATCATGCCAAATGCTTATGTTTATTGACTTTAGCAAAAAGTTAATATTATTTCCTGTATTTATTAAATCCTAAATCAGGTATAAAGTATTGATGTTTTTAAGCATATGATTATTAACTTTATAACTAAAATTCAAATTTCTTATATTTTGTGAAATCAATCACCTGTGTTTGTGGGAGTTTTTAAATGATACTAAAGGTCTGTTTTATTAATTTTTATTAATAAATTTGCAGTATGTTAATAGAAGTTTTCAAGTCTAAGATCCACAGGGTGAGAGTGACAGCCTCTGACCTTAATTATATAGGAAGTATAACAATAGATGAAGATCTTATTGAAGCTGCCGGATTGGTAGTGGGAGAAAGGGTCTATATCGTGAATGTGAATAATGGGGAGCGTTTTGATACCTATGTTATCAAAGGAAAAAGAAAATCGGGAGAAGTATGTCTGAACGGGCCTGCAGCAAGAAAAGTACAGAAAGATGATATCATTATCATTATTGCCTATGCGCAGATGACTCCTGAGGAAGCAAAAGACTTCCAGCCGAAAATAGTCTTCCCGGATGAAAAAACAAACCTGCTTACCTAGTTCATGGAGAAAACATCGAAAAATCCTTTAAAATCTATACTTACAATAGTAATATCGCTTGCTTTTGCAGGCTTTTTTTTATGGCTGGCCTTAAAGGGGCTCGATTTTAAAGTGATTAAGCAGTCGTTGGCAAAAGCCAATTATCTTTGGGTATTATTTGCGTCCGTATTTGGTCTTCTTGCTTATTGGTTCAGGGCTATTCGCTGGAATCTGATGCTGGAGCCGATGGGACACAGCATCTCCAATTCCAATTCCTTATGGTCTATATCATTCGGATATCTGATGAATCTTACCATCCCAAGAAGCGGGGAACTGGCGAGAGCTACTGCCCTATATGGAGTGGAAAAAGTACCGGTAGATAAATCTTTTGGGACCATCATTCTGGAAAGAGTGGTTGATCTGGTGTGTATGTTTGTGTTTTTACTTCTAACATTGGTTTTTAAATTTGATGCAATTCATTCTTTTTATGATTTTGTAATGAATAAGAAAGACGAGAAAGAGGAGTTTATTCCTAACTTTTTTGAAAAACAAATGATGAAGTTGGGAGTCAGTGATTTTGATTCATTTTATTTTTATATTAAAATTATTTTAGGACTATTGGTTTTAATAGGCTTAGGTTTGCTTTATAAATATAAGAAGGAAAAGCTGATCAATTTCGGTAAAGGAATTCTTCAAGGTTTAACATCTATCTTTAAGTTAAAACAAAAAGGGAAATTCATCCTGTATACATTAGGAATCTGGATCTGCTATTATTTGGCCGCTTATCTTGTATGTTTTGCGCTTCCTGAAACCTCAGGATTTACCTTGGCAGATGGTTTTTTTATAATTGTAGTGGGAACAATGGGAATGATCATTCCGGCCAGTGGGGGGATCGGAGCTTATAACCTGGCTATGAAATTGGGTTTTATGGCGCTTTTTATTTCAATGGGAAAAAGTGCTGAACTGGGAGGAGAAATGGGGCTTACGTATTCATTTATTTCTCTGCCGCTGCAGATTGTGATTATGCTGGTGATGGGACTGATTTCTATTCCGATGTTGGCAAAAGCCAGAAATGCGGCTGTTTCAGATAAGGATTTTAAAGATTAACTGTAATGGTCTTTTTATATAATATTATAATATAAGGTTCAATTGAAAAATTGAACCTTTTTTATTTCCTGTTTAAGGAAGAAGTAAAGAATATAAAGAAATTTTAGAATATGAGCAGGCGATTTAAAAGCTTAAGTGTTGAAATTTTTTGCCCTTTTATAGTGACGATTTAAAAATTTAAAAAGATTTCAAATAAAAATAGTTTGAATTGAAGGATACTGATTATTTTTCATAAATAAATTTGGTCAATTCATAAATCAAATTTATCTTAATGCAAAAAATAATTCATAATATAAAACACTATGGCAATTAATCTACAGAAAGGGCAAAAGATCGAAATAGGGTTGACAAAAATGACGATTGGACTTGGTTGGGATCCTAATGAAGGGACAGGCTATGATTTTGACTTGGATGCATCTGCAATCATGATCGATGCCGACAGGAAATTAGTAAGCGAAGAGTATTTTGTTTTTTATAATAACCTTCATTCTCCGGATGGAGCGCTTACCCATACGGGAGATGATCCTAACGGTAAAAACAGTGATGGGGATGATGATGAAGCGATCATTATAGATCTTGATAAAGTAGATTCAAGAGTAGAAGAAATCCTTTTTGTAGTAACTATTGAGGATTTTGAGAGAAGAAGACAGAATTTCGGACAGGTAAGAAATTCATATATCAGAGTAGTGGATAACAATTCAAACCAGGAAATCGCAAAATATGAACTGGATGAAGACTTCTCCATCGAAACAGGAGTTGAGTTCGGAAGATTATACAAAAGAAACGGAAGCTGGAAGTTTGAAGCTTCAGGAATAGGCTACAGAGCAGATTTAGGATTCTTCCTAGAGAAATACTATAAAGGACAAATCATTAAATAATTATCTAATAATCAAATACACAGAATAATAACTATGGCAATTAATTTACAGAAAGGTCAGACGATTGATTTAAGAAAGAATGACCGTGGAGAAAGTGTTTATGATCTTTCAAGAGTGACGATCGGCTTGGGATGGGATGTAAGAAAACAGGGAGGTTTTTTCGGGAAATTATTCAATAAAGAGGCAGAATATGACCTTGATGCAGTGGCGTTCCTTTTAGACGGAAACGGTAAAGTGGCCAATCTTGGAAAAACGGTTCAGACCAATGACGGAAGACAGATAGGATTGTATCAGGGAGACGTGGTTTTCTTTAATTCTATGCAGCACCCAAGCGGAAATGTGTGGCTGACAGGTGACAACAGAACAGGTGCAGGAGACGGAGATGATGAGCAGATCATTGTAAAGCTCGATCAGTTGGACCCAAGCTATCAGAAAATAGTATTCCTTGTGACTATTTATCAGGGAAGAAGCAATAATCAGCATTTCGGAATGATTGATAATGCCTTCATCCGTGCAGTGGATGCTACAGGTAAAGAAATTACAAAATACAGTCTTTCCGGGGACTCAAGTATGAACGGAATGTGTGCAATGGTCTTTGCGGAAGCATACCGTCATAATGGAGACTGGAAGTTCCGTGCAGTGGGAGAACCGCATCATACCGATAATTTTATCGATATTCTGAGACAACAATACGCGTATTCCAATTAGATTTTACATTTTTATTAAACATCATACAAACCGGCTTGGAAGTCTTCGACTTCCTCCGCCGGCTTCAGAATTAATACTTGTCTTACAATGACCAGAAGATTATTAGCCTATTTTTTATTGGATACTTCCGGCTCTATGAACGGAGAACCCATTCAGGCATTGAACAATGGCTTCAACGGACTGATCAGTATGCTCCGTGCAGATCCTCAGGCGATGGACAGCCTTCATATAAGTGTCATCACCTTTGATAGGGAAGTTAAAAATATTATTCCACTTATTGATCTGGCCAGCTTTTATCCGATGGAGATCACCTGTCCGGACAGCGGGCCTACTCATACGGGAGCTGCATTGGAAATGGTTTCTGAGCTTGTTCAGAAAGAATTGGTAAAAGAATCTTCTGATGCAAAAGGAGACTGGCAGCCGTTACTTTTTATATTTACCGATGGTAAACCTTCTGATATTCAGAAATACCGTCAGATGATTCCTGTGATCAGAGGACTGGAGTTCGGTGCAATTGTAGGTTGTGCGGCGGGTCCAAAAGCTGATGAACAGTTTCTTAAGGAGCTTACAGATCATGTGGTGAAACTGGATACTACAGATGCTATTACCCTTTCTTCCTTTTTCAGATGGGTGAGCTCTTCCATTACACAGGGAGGGCAATCACAGAATACGGAAGATAATATAACATTGCCTCCGCCACCATCGGAGCTTACTATTATTATTTAAAAAATTGTCTTTACAATCATGAGAAGACTGCCGATTTATTTTTTAGTAGACGTTTCCGAGTCTATGGTAGGAGAGCCTATTGAACAGGTTCAGGAAGGTATTGCCAATATTATCAGGGAGCTGAAAAAAGATCCGTATTCCCTGGAAACGGTTTATATTTCCGTGATAGGCTTTGCCGGAGAAGCTGAAGTGATTACACCGCTTCAGGATATTATCAGCTTTTATCCCACAAAGATTCCTATTGGGAGCGGTACATCACTTTCACAGGGGCTGATCAAGGTAATGGATTGTATAGACCGGGATATTGTGAAAACCACCTATGACAGAAAAGGAGACTGGAAGCCTATTGTTTTTCTTTTCACCGATGGAGTTCCAACCGACGATGCCACCAAGGCCATAGAGAGATGGAACAATAAATATCATGGAAAATCCAATACTATTGCTGTATCGATAGGTGAGAACACTAACTATAAACTTCTGGGATCTTTAGCAGACCATGTATTGCTGTTTAATAATTCCGATGAGAATTCCTATAAAGAATTTTTCAAATGGGTGACAGATTCTATTAAAACGACCAGCCAGAGTGTTACAGAAGCGAAAAAAGAAGGAATCAATCTCTCAAAAATTGATGCTCATATTCTGGAAAAGGTAGACCCTGAAATGGAACAGAGATTTCCTGATAATAATTTTGTGGTGCTGAACGGTAAATGTTCAGAAACGCAGAAGCTGTATCTGATGAAATTTAAAAAAACATTTGCGGAGTCGGGTATACCCGGAATGTCCACCAGGTATTATAAACTGGATGGCGCTTATAAGATCGATGAAAAAGCCTATTACAGGCTTTCCTCTTCCCGGAAGAATAACCTGAAAATTTCTATAGAAGAACTTCAGGGAGGAACTTCATGTCCTCATTGTGCTAATCCTATTGCATTAGCGACCTGTTCCTGTGGTGGTATTCATTGCCTGAGTGGCGAAGGGTATAGCATATGTCCATGGTGTGGAACATCGGATTATTACGGTTTCTCCAGCGAAGGATTCGATATCAACAGAACGTTAGGATAAAGGATCCGGTACGTTGTAATTTTTAATGATACCGACTTATGAAAATACCCGGATTTTATTTTGGAAAGCCAAAGAAAACTATGGAGAAATCTTTTGTTTATAGGGAAAAAGAAGAATTTAAAGAGGCATATTGGGTTTTAAAAAATGCCAATTCCAATACGTTTTATGAATTCAGCTTTGACATGGAAGAATTTCCGAATATAAGAATTCAGAATATCAGGAACCTTGAAGAAACCGGGCTTGTTTTTGAACAAAATAAAATTTCAGGAATTCCGGTTGCCAATAATGTCTACCACCTGGATATTGAATTTTACCATATCGGTGACGAAGAAAATATTGAGGTAAAGAAAGTGGATCTGTTTGTGAATGCAGATCCTAAAGATTTGTGGAAAAATATTCCGAGTGATCAAAATGAAATTTTTCATAAACCGGATGAAGCTTCTCATAAAGGAAAATTTTTAGACAAGAAAATTGTTGTGGCTTCCAAAAGAGGCCGTTCCCATGCTCATGAAGGGAAGTTTAGGGAAGATGATTTTGCAGTCAATGAACTTCCTGCGGAATGGAGTATTATTTCTGTTTCTGATGGGGCAGGTTCAGCCAAACTGGCAAGAGAAGGGTCCAGGCTGGCAACCGTTTCAGTGAATGCGTTTTTTAGCTCACAGCAAGTCCTGGATGAAATGGAAAATAATGTAAGAACCCTTTATACAGAAGGACAGTCTCAGGAGAAGCGCACAGAAGCCCGGCAAAATATATTGAAGCTCTTGTATAAGAGTGTTTTATATGCCTATAATACATTGGATAAAACTGCTGCAGACCATTCCTTTGCTGTTAATGACCTCAATGCTACCCTTATTTTTGCTTTGGTTAAAAAATTCAGCTTTGGATATGTTATTCTGAGCTTTGGAGTCGGAGACTGCCCGATTAATCTGATCAATACTGAGGTCTCTGAAATTAAACTCCTTAATCAGATGGATGTGGGTGAGTTTAGCGGCGGTACCCGCTTTATTACCATGAAGGAAATTTTTAATGACGATATTGCTTCCCGTTTCGGAATTACCTGCGTGGATCAGTTTTCACATCTTGTTTTAATGACGGATGGAATCTATGATCCTAAATTCGGCACGGAAAACAAGCTGGAAGATGCAGAGAGCTGGATGACATTCTTCAATGACCTGTCCGGGAATAATGATGATGGCAGTAAAGTAGACTTTACGAACGATGCAGACATTGATGAGCAGCTTTTACAATGGATGGATTTCTGGAGCAGAGGAAATCATGACGACCGTACATTGGCCATAATCTATTAATAATCATGAAAAAGACCATTAAGGTTGTTTCTGTTCTGGATGCAGCCCAATCATATGAATTTGTTGATGAAAACCCGATTCGGGGCGGCGTAAAGGATGTTTACTTTTCTCCTGATAAGGAGTATGTGGTGGCTTTTTACCGGAACCCGCTGGATGAAGGACAAAAAGAGCGCATCATGAGGATCGTATCTACCTATCTGCAAAGTATACAGAACGGAAATGCTTCCGAATATTTTTTGAATGAAATATTCAGATGGCCCCATGATATTGTTGAAAAAGATAAGCTCACAGGAATTGTTGTTCCTGTTTATCATAAGAAATTTTTCTTTGCCAAAGGGTATATCGGCTCAGATAATATCCAGGGACAGGATAAAGTAGGAAAATGGTTTACGGCACCTATGTTCCGGAACCCACAATATCCGCTGAGACTCGATCAGTCAGAGTTAGGAGACTGGCTGAGCTATTTCCAGATTGCGATCAATATTAGCAGGGGAGTCAAGAAACTGCACCAGATGGGGCTGGCACACTCTGACCTTTCGTATAATAATATTCTGGTGGATCCTGTTACAAAATCTGCCTGCATTATTGATATAGACGGTCTTGTCGTTCCAAAACTATTCCCGCCTGAAGTAATCGGAACAGCAGATTTTATTGCACCTGAAGTTTTGAGAACCCAGCATTTAAGCCTTCAGAATCCCGGCAGACATCTGCCGAACCAAAAAACCGATTTACACGCTCTCGCCGTTTTGATCTATATGTATCTGCTCCGAAGGCACCCTTTACGTGGAGGGAAGATATGGGATCTTGATTCTGAGAAAGATGAAATCATATCAATGGGTGAAAAAGCCATGTTTGTGGAGCATCCTGAAAATTCCACCAATCATGTAAAAGCTGATCAGCTTAGAAAATGGGATGCATTCTGGGGAGACCCTCAAAAGATTTCCTATACCGTAACAGGCCCTTATATTTCAGATCTGTTCAGAAAAGCTTTTGTAGAAGGGCTACATGATCCTATCAGACGTCCCACAGCCAACGAATGGGAAACGGCATTGCTGAAAACCGTAGATCTCATACAGCCTTGTCATAATGCTGACTGTACAGAGAAATGGTATGTCTTTGACAATACCAGTAAGCCGAAATGCCCATTCTGCGAAACGCCACATCAAGGTACGTTACCGGTTTTAGATCTGTATTTTAAATTTGATGATGAGGTATGGAAGCCGGAAAATCACAGGCTGATGGTCTATCATAACCAGTATTTATTTAAGTGGCATGTTTCCAGGAAAGTGATCCGGAATGAAAATCTGACCATGCAGGATAAGATGCCTGCAGGATATTTTGCATTCCATCAGGGAAAATGGGTGCTGGTGAATCAGAGTTTATCCGGCATGAAGGATATTACGGAGCAAAGAGATATTCCTCCCGGTTCTATGGTGGAACTAACCAACGGAAAAAAAATACTGTTATCTCCTGAAGAGGGAGGGAGGCTCATTTATGTGACTATGGTGGATGCGTAGATTATTAGAAGTTAGAGGTTAGAGGTTAGAGGTTAGGCAGTAATGATATTGAAGTGGTTTCTGATTGTATATTGTAATGTGTGAATCTTAATCAGAAGGATAAATATTTCTTGTATTATTTATTATACGCTCGCAGATTTTTTTGATTACGCGGATGATTGTGGTTATTGGTGTCAGCTGTTTGTGATAATTATATCTTGATTTTACCACAGATCTCACAAATTTTCACAGATGATTGTGGATATTAGTGCAGCTTATTTTTGTGAATTTTGTGTTTCAAATTAAAGCAGTTGGTGTTTCATAAAGAAAGAATGTTCATCTTCTCCTACGATTTTAAAGCCTAAGCTGGAATAAAGATGTTGTGCCTTATTGGTTTTTAAAACGCTTAATGCCACCGTTTTTCCTGTTGATAAAGCTTCTTGCAGGATATCGGTCAGAATCATTTTTCCAAGCCCTTTTCCCTGCTGCCTGGGGTCAATCTGAAGCTGTAAGATGTCTATATTGGTATCGGTTCTGTTTATTTTCAGCAGTCCAATAGGCTGTCCATTCAGGAGAATAATATTGGCCTTGTCAAATTGGTACAGAATTCTTTGAAGAGTGGTTTCTCCGTCGGTGGGAAGACCTGAATCGGCATAATGCGGGACCATGGTCTTTATCCTGAGATCAAGAAGATAATCAATATCATTTTCTGTTGCTTTTTGATAGGTAAGTTGAGTATTCATAGATTGTAGAATTTCAATTTCATGCCATTTTTCAATAGAGTCCAAGATAATGATTCTCGGATTATTTTGTGTATTAATCCTTGATTTCTTTTATTTATTGGTGAAGATATTGATTTAACCTGAACCAAAGAATATAAAAATAGGGTTCAATAAAAAGCTCCAGGGGTGAGATGCCGGAAGATATTTCTGAGCAGAATCTTAGAGCCTGTTTAAATTTGTATTAAAATATTATTTCTCGCTGATTTGATTTACGAATAATGATCTGCTGAATCTGCAAAATCAGCGGGAAAATAAAAAAAGTAAAGCGTTAAATTAATTATACAAAATGATTAGCAAAATTTAAACAGGCTCTTATACCGATACTTTTCTTTACCTCAAAAAATCTTTTTCCGGCATTCAGCTTCCTTTTTATATCAGTTCAAAGAAATTTCTTTTCCCAATTTTTATCCTGATTTCCTTTAAAAGCTCAATTTCCTGATCCGGGTCCAGTATTTTAACCGTATTGATCTGAACTCCTCCGCTTTGAATCAGTCTCCGGACAGCAGATTTGCTGAGGTCATTCTTCAGCTGATGACAAAGTTCAAGAACTGTTGTTTTGTTTTGAGCATGATTGAGTGAATGAATGGAGACAGGCTCAAAGCTTTTCTCTTCAAAATTCTTATTCTGAAACTGATTATTGAAGAATTGTTCGGCATTTTCAGCTGCCGTTTCATCATGGTATTGACTGATGATGTTCTTTGCCACCAGCTTTTTAATATTCATAGGATTTTCACCCTTTTCCATTCTTGCTTTTAAGGCAGCTTTTTCTTCAGCTGAAAGATCAGTGGTAAGGTCGATAAATTCTTCAATAAGACTATCGGGAATCGACATGGTTTTGCCAAACATTTCGCCAGGCTCATCGGTCAGTCCGATAATATTGTTTAATGACTTGCTCATTTTTTCCTTTCCGTCAAGCCCTTTCAGCAAGGGCATACACATGACGATCTGAGCAGGCATCTGATGTACTTCCTGCAATTGCCTTCCCATGGTACAGTTGAAAAGCTGATCTGTACCGCCCATTTCAATATCACATTTGATCTGTACAGAATCAAATCCCTGAAGAATAGGATATACCAGCTCATGCATGGCAATAGGAGTATTCTCTGTAAATCTTTTATGGAAGTCATTACGGTGCATCAGCTGGGCTACCGTTACTTTAGAAAGCAATTGGATCACCTCTGAAAAACCCAGCGCATCAAGCCAGTCGGAATTGAATACAATTTTTGTTTTTTCAATATCAATGACTTTAGAAAGCTGGTTGATGTAAGTCTGTGCATTATGCTGTACCTCTTCTGCGCTTAAAGGCTTTCTTGCCTTGTTTTTCCCTGTAGGATCACCGATTCTTGCCGTAAAGCTTCCTACGACAATAATGATCTGATGTCCCAGATCCTGGAACTGTTTCAGTTTTTTGAGAACGACAGCATGACCCAGATGAAGGTCAGGAGCAGTTGGGTCAAAGCCAAGCTTGATGGATAGCTTTCTGTTTTCTTCTTGGGCTTGTGCCAGTTTTTCTTCCAACCCGTTTTCCGGGAGAATAATGGCTGCATTTTCTTTTAATGTATGGATCATGTTTACCAATTTTTTAAATGAAAAAGCCCGGACAGGTACTGTCCGGGCTCTATATATACGTTAGATTATTTAGTGGATTACAGATATAGAAAGTCTTCCCGAACGATAGCTCGGAGCGTAATATTCACTAAAGAAAGGAAGACGCAATATGCTGTTTAAATGTTTCATTTGTTCTAGTGCAAATATAACAGGTTTTCCTGTCATTCCAGTATTTAAACCATTAAGATGTAGTGTAAAGGTTATAACAAGATTTGTTTTTAGAAAAAACTTAACCGTTTACGAATCTTAATGGTTTAAAATAAAGGTTCAAAACAATTTTACTTGTCATTTTTTTAGCTAATTCCATGCCATAAATTATTTAAAACAGGCTTATATGTTTTTTATCATGAAAAGATTTCTTTTTGCATTTCCAGACACTGAAGAGGAAAATCTCTTTTTTACTGGTTTTCAAGCTTGATAATAGGACCTTTATAGAATTTCGTCTGATCATACAGATCTGCAAAATAATGCTGAAGATCAGGAATCACCTTTTCATCAAAATCTTGTGAGTTCAGCTGATGTTCTGCAAGCAGATATAAAGGCTGGTAATCGGATTTAAGATAATCAGAGAGAATATTTTCATGATCCTGTTCCCTGCTGGAAATTTCTGTGAAAAATATTCCGTAGATCAGAAATTGGTTGAAGCTTTGAGCGTCGGCAATATAGTCAAGATGTTGTTTCGACAGTTTTTCATAATCGGAGAGAATTTGTAGAAAATTTTCAGCATGATGGGTAGAGGGAATTTCATAAAAGAGATCTATACCGTTGATGAACAGCTGTGTTTTTGCTTCTTCATGATCTGTTGAATAGGTTTGGTTGAACCATGAGAAAATTTGTAAAAGCTCTTCCTGGGTAAGCTCTTCCACAGAATCCTTTACTTTATTTTTAATGATTTCAAGATGGGCTCTTGCATCAGGCTGCAGAAAGTTCAGAATATTTTCCTCTTCACGGCTGAGCTTATTGTACAAATTAATTTTGGCAATATTAGGATTGGTTTTGATGAAATAAAGTTCTTCTGCCATAGCTGTTTACCAAATAATTTTTATTAAAATGGTTATTTAAAGATACAAAATATGCAGTAATTTCATTCAAAAAGTGGTATGTATTGAATGGTAAACAGTTAATCTTTTATGCCTCCTTATGGTTGGTATGTTACATAAATATTTTAAAGCGTTTCATGCAGAGCAATCCTGTTTCCTTCTGAGTCTTCAAATTCTGCTACAGCGCATCCGTATTTTTCGTCAATCCTTTTAGGGTAGAGTATCTTCCCTCCGTGCTGAAGAACTTTTTCCAGCGTATCATCGATACTTGCTGTTTTAAAATAAATAATGACCCCGTCTTTGGTAGGCTGATATACATCACCTTTAGCCAGTGTACCGGTAATTCCGCTATTTTTTTCTTCAAAAGGAAATACTGCCATTTCGTAGTGATCGATGATCTCCTTTTCAAAACTGAAATTGAATACCGCAGAATAGAATACTTCAGCACGTTCAAGGTCAGTAACGGGAATTTCAAAATAGACAACAGGATTTGACGTGTTCATGTGCTTTATCTTTATTTGTTAAATAATGAAAGTTTTTTTATTTCCGGTTTAAAAACAATTTCTGCTGCTATTGATCTGATCAGGGATCTGGCAATGGAAAGAGGATGTTCCGGAAATTCCGGGTCATACTTTTCCAATTCAGATTTATTCATCGGTGTTCCCTGTTTAAAATCCGGATCATAAGGATCTTCAAACCAGTTGTTCATGCTTTCTCCATCAATTTCCACTTCACCATCTCCAATTAATCTGCTTGCGATAACGGCATCCCTCAGTCCTGTCATCCCGACTTCATTAGCCTGTATCCTTACAACATAGCTGCAGCTTTCAAAAGGAATGGTGATTGCCGCAACATAGATCATTCCGGTTTCCTGCTGAGGAATCTTGATAAGGGTCTTTACAGAGGGTATGTCATGGATCCGGATAATATCCGTTTCAATCGTACCTCCGTTGGAGGACGCTGCTATATTGCGGTAAAACTTTTTGAGATAATCGAGATCTTTTACCGTAGGAAGATCCGGTTCCTTATCAAAAAAGTGCAGGGCAATGAGAACAGATTGTTCAGGATTGACCCATCTTATGATGTGGCTGTCTTCAGAAATTTTATTCCATCCCTGATCAGGAAGGATTATTGAGTGAAGTGTAGCTTTACTTTTTTTCTTCTTCTTGAAAAATTTGAACATGGCTTGTGTTTTATTATTAAAGGTGGTTTAATTTAGTAATAATAAAATTTTTTAGGCAAAGAAAATCAACAAAATTTATTATGATTAAAAAAAAATAGATAGACTTATCTATTTTTTATATAGCTTTGTAAAAATTTTCAATATGAAAAAAGAAAAAGTACAGGACAGAATTATCAGAGTAGCTTCGGATCTGTTTTACAGACAGGGATATAATTCTACGGGGATCAACCAGATCATTGCGGAAGCAGATATTGCGATCGGTTCGCTGTACAATCATTTTTCATCCAAAAATGATCTTCTGCAGGCTTATCTGATCCGGGAGGAACTGAATTGGTTTGAAGGATTTGAAAAAAGCATTTCTCATATTCCCGAATCTGGCGACAAATTACTGGCGATTGTTGACTACCGGAAAAAATTGCAGCAATCTTCTAAATTTGCCGGCTGTCACTTTATTAAGATCATCTCTGAAATAGGAGAGGGAAATGCAGCCATCTCCGGGTTTGTAAAAAAACATAAAGACAAGCAAAAAGAGCTTATCCGGTCACTTGTAAAAGAGTGTAATGCAAATGCACTGCCTTCTGATATGGATTTGATAACTGAACATATTTTTCTGCTCATAGAAGGAGCAGTAGTAACGTCTACTATCAGTAAGCAGAGTGACTCTTTTGATCAGATAAAAAAAATGATTAAGGGCCTGATCTCTTAATTTTTTTACTATTAAAAAAATAGATATATCTATATAAAAATGAAACATAAGTATTTGAAATTGATTGTTGTATTGATGGGGCAGCTGCTTACCATTATGGATATTTTTATTATCAATGTATCGGTTCCTTCAATACAGCGGGATCTTCAGGCTTCCAATGGGGAAATGCAGTTTATGATTGCTGCTTATCTCATTGGATTTGCGTCATTTCTGATCACAGGAGGTCGAATGGGTGATTTATATGGCAGAAAAAAGATCTTCATTATAGGATTGCTGTTTTTTATGGTGAGTTCTGTGGCGTGCGGGTTATCATCCGGAGCGGTTCAGCTTATGGTTTCAAGGCTTATACAGGGGATAAGTGCTGCTATGATGGCTCCACAGGTACTTTCCATGATACAGATCCTGTTTCCGGCCCATGAAGAACGGACCAAAGCTATGGGATGGTATGGCATCACCATTGGGATAGGTACTGTTTCAGGACAATTCCTGGGTGGATATTTTTCATCATTACAAGTGTTGGAAGAACCATGGAGGCTGATCTTTCTGATCAATATTCCCGTTTGTCTGATCGCTGTTTTTTATAGTATCAGGCAATTGGATGAATCGAAGGTCATGGCCAAACAAAGCTTTGATATCAAAGGAGTTTTTTTACTATCACTTGGATTGTTCTGTTCTACCTATGCGCTGACGGCATCTGAGCAGGCTGGTCTGGATGCCCGGAATCTGCTGTTGGTTATTATTTCAGTCTGTATATTGGTGTATTTTGTGAAGGATCAGAAAGGCAAGCTGAAAAAAGAAGGCGCCTACCTTATCGATTTCGAACTCTTTCATTATAAAAATTTCAATCTGGGAATTGTGGCTGTTTCTTTCTTTTTCATTATGCTGGATTCCTATTTTTATATTCTTTCCCTGTTTTTTCAGGATGGTTTAAGGATCAGTCCTTTAGAAGCCGGGATCGTGATCGTTTTTCAGGGGCTGGGTTTTATATTGGCTTCTGTTTTTTCTGTAAAGCTGATTTTAAGATATGGAAAAAGAGCCCTGGTAGCGGGACTCATTTTCATCATGATAGTTCTTATTCTTCAAATTTTTCTATTCAGGATGCAGACCGGTTTTTATTTTTTCTGCCTGCTGCTGTTCTTACATGGTGTAGGGGTAGGCTCCGTCATTCCTTCCCTTGCCAATATTGCCTTGTCCGGCATGTCTGAAAAGCTTACGGGAAATGCTTCAGGAGTATATAATACGTTTCAGCAGGCTGCAGCGATCATCGGAATTGTTGCCGTAGGAAGCATTTTTTATTATTTTCTTGGGGACAAACCTCTGATACAGCATTATCATAAAGCCTTCTCAATAGCTGTGCTGATCAATATCCTCTGTATAATGATCGTAATACTTACGGTTTCCAGGGTACCTGACCATGTTTTACCCAAAAGAAAGATTTGTAGAATGAAAAGTCAGCGATCATCCATCAGTGAGTGAAAAGATTTTCAGGACAGTAAATATGCTTTTCAATTTAATGCAATGCTAAGGTTTCCTGGCCGTGGCTTTCAGTTCATCTAATGTTATTTTAGCAATGTCTCTGGTGATATCAGTCGGGGAATGGCAATCACAATTACTTAATCCGATCACATAAATATCTGTAGCGGGGATATAAACGGCCATGCTTTTGAATCCGAAAATACTTCCGCCATGTTCCCTGTCCGGAATACCGTTAATATCTTTCAGATGCCATCCGTATCCGTAAGAAAATTCCTCACCGCTGTTCAGCTTGTATTTTTGAAAAACCTTTTGTGTTTGTTCAGGGTTTAATAGAATATTTTGATTTAAAGCCTGCTGCCATTTCAGCATATCATCCACAGTAGACATCAATGAACCCGAAGAAAAGGGAACACTGAAGCTGATCACTGTCTTATTGACAAATCCATATTCTTTTTTATGATAGCCGTAAGCTCTTTTGGGAATTACTTTCCGATCAGATGCATAGTGAGAATGGGACATTCCTGCTTTGTTAAAAATATTTTTCTTAATGAAATTTTCATAGGTATCGCCGGAAATAAGCTCTATAAGGTATCCCAATACCACATACCCTGAATTGTTATAATCAAACCTTTCACCCGGTACAGAATCAACCGGTTCATTTTTGAAAAAATCTACCATGGTTTCCGGCTTCATTTCTTTTTGAGCTATGGTAGGCAATGTTTTTATTTTGGTAAAGTCTTTAATCCCTGAAGTATGGGTGAGAAGGTGATGAATAGTGATCTTATCTCCGTTAGGATAATCTTTGATATACTTTGAAACAGGATCACTGACATTGAGTTTTCCCTGCTGCTCAAGCATCAATACTGCTATTGCAGTAAACTGTTTGGTCATAGAGCCAATTTGAAAAACATTTTCGGGAGTCATATTGACATCAAGTTCCAGATTTGCTTTCCCAAAAGCTTTTCTATAAATATTTTTCCCATGCCGGGTTACCATAAAAACAGCTCCAGGCTCATTTTTATTTCCAAATTCTGTAAGGATAAGGCTGTCCATTTTCTTTTCATATCTTTTTGTATGTATTTGAGCATCAAGGATATTGTTGAAGAAAAAAAGCAGAATAAGGCCGGTTATAAGTTTTTTAATAATCATATTTATATACTTTGTTATACAAAGATATTAATTATTCCTATTACTATGTAATGCAATATAGTAATTTGTTTATTTTAGTATTCAAAAGTATAGCATTGATTTTCAGTTTTTAGAAAGTGACTTTATTTTTCTGCCGAGATCAATAACATCATCGGACGGCGGAGCTCTTCTTTCATTTCCGGAATCTCTTTCAGCATTTCCGGATTCGGTTCAGGCTCGATAATTTCTTTGATGCTGAAACCTTGCTTTAATAAAGTATTTAAATAGGAGGTTAAAGTCCTGTGGTATTTTATAACGTTTTCTCCTAAAAAGGTGGTGTTTCTTTTTCCTTCTATAAAATAACGGTCAACCGGCCAGCAGGTTTTATGGCCATTGGTGTCATAGATCCAGTCCTGGCTTCCTTCAGCAGTAAAAACAGGATGCTCTACCGAGAATATAAAATGTCCTCCGGAAGTCAGCCATCGATGGATATTTTGTACAAGAATATCAAATGACTCCACATAATGCAGGGTTAATGAACTGAGGATAATATCAAATGTATGTTCAGGGTAGCTGACATCTTCTAATGCTTTTCTTTCATATTGAATACCTTCCAGATTGTTGATCTCCTTAGCTTTGGTCAGCATTTTCTCAGAAATGTCAATTCCTACCACAGATTTTGCACCCGTTTCAATAGCATAACGACAGTGCCATCCGAATCCGCAACCGAGATCCAAAACATTTTTTTCTTTAAAATCCGGCAACATATTTTTCAGGGCATGCCATTCTCCGGCTCCTTCCAATCCCAGTTGGGAACGGAGCATTTTTTCATACTGATCAAAAAAAGCCGGGTTGTCGTATTTATTTTCTTTCATGGGATAGAATCTTTTTAAATTCTATTTTTGGTTTTCACGCATGGCTTTGATTAATCTGTCTGTTCTTTTATCTGCTCTCGCGTTGTTCAATGAGATGACGGCCCATATTGCGGCAGGTAGCCAGCCAATTAAAGTGATTTGTAAAATCAGGCAGATAATTCCTGTGATGACTTTTCCTCGGATTATGAAGGATAAAAATGGTAATAGAATGGCTAATAACATGGTTTTAAATTTTAATCAGTAATCAATTTTCAATGAGATTGAGGATCGAAATAAGCTTTAAAAGTAAGAGGATGCTCAGTTTTACCCTCAGCTTCATCAAGATATTCCAAATATTCCTCCTGATGCTGCTCCATATAAATAAGTACAATGGCCAGATTGACAAACAAATTTTTGTCGTCCGAACCTAAATGTAACGCTGTCTTTAAATAGTCTAAAGCCTTTTCGTTTTCTCCCATATCAGAATAAATAGCACCAATATTGATTAAAGCCGAAGTATTTTTAGGCTCAATAAGTAAAATTTCATCTAATTCTTTGACTAATAGATCATTTAAGCTATCCCAATGGTCTTCATTTTCCCATCTTTTAGCCTGGAGTTTTTTTACATTTTCTAATCTTGATGTTATAGTACTCATTATTTAAAAATTATAGAGTCGATGCTTTTTGTATGCAATTTACAGATTAATTTTGTACCTGTTTATTCCATAATTTTTCTGCATACGTTCTAATGAGTTTTTATAATCAAATATACCCTCAAATTATAATCAAATATACCCTCAAAATCTTTTTGAGTTAAGAAAAAAATCAGTTCTAAACTTTCTATTATCCAAATGCTCTCTTCAGCAAGCTTTCCACCTTCGGTTCACTTCCCCT
Organism: Chryseobacterium sp. UF-290; assembly: GCF_058245615.1. Taxonomy (NCBI): domain Bacteria; kingdom Pseudomonadati; phylum Bacteroidota; class Flavobacteriia; order Flavobacteriales; family Weeksellaceae; genus Chryseobacterium; species Chryseobacterium sp. UF-290. Next base: position 137,483 of record NZ_JBSICB010000009.1, on the reverse strand, counting down.
GAAATCTTTGTACAGCTCCATAGGATCTTTTGTTCCGCCTGAAGAAAGAAGCACTTTATATTTAGCCGCGATTTCCGGATTAAAGATTCCGTTTTCTTTAAAATACTGAAAAGCATCCGCATCAAGGACTTCCGCCCATTTGTAAGAATAATATCCTGCAGAATATCCTCCCTGGAAAATATGGGAGAAACTCGGGCTCATTGCTGTTTGAGGATTGGTAGGATACAGGGCCGTAGCTTTGGTATATTTATCTTCAAACTCCTTTACACTCTCACGCTCTAGCTCTCCAGCCCTTGTATGGTAGTTCATGTCCAGAAGTCCGAAGCCTAATTGTCTCAAGGTCTGATAGCCTTCCATGAAGTTTTTAGACTGCTCGATCTTTTCGATTTTTTCGTCAGGAAGAACTTCTCCCGTTTTATAATGCCTGGCAAACGTTTTCAGGAATTCAGGTTCATAACAGAAATTCTCAAGGAACTGTGACGGAAGCTCCACAAAATCCCATTTTACAGAAGTTCCGGAAAGGGTAGGATATTGCGTGTTGGCCATCATGCCATGAAGAGCATGTCCGAATTCATGGAACAATGTAGTCACCTCCTGGAATGTCAGTAAGCTAGGAGTATCTTTCGTTGGTTTGCTGAAATTACAAACTATGGAAATATGCGGACGTGAATTTTCTCCGTTTTGTTTGTACTGGCTTTTGTAGCTTGTCATCCATGCTCCGGCTCTTTTCCCTTTTCTTGGGAAATAATCAACATATAGCAGGGATTTGTAAGTTCCGTTCTCTTTTACCTCATATACTTTTACCTCTTCATGGTATTTCGGAATATCATTTCTTTCTTCGAAAGTCAGACCGAACAGCTTTCCAGCCAGGCCAAAAACAGCATCCTGAACCTGATTTAACGGGAAGTAAGGTTTCAGTTCTTCGTCATTAAGGTCAAATTTCTGCTTACGAAGCTTTTCAGCATAGAAGGCATGGTCGTAGCTTTGCATATCTTCAATACCGTCAGCTTTTGCAAGAGATTTTAATTCTTCAATCTCTTTATCAGCATACGGTTTTGCCTTGGTTAATAATTCATTTAAAAAATCAAAAACCTTAACCGGAGATTTAGCCATTCTTTCTTCAAGAACAAAATCTGCATAGTCTTTATATCCTAAAAGGGTTGCTTTTTGCTGTTTTAAATGAAGAAGCTCCTTGATCAGGTTCTGGTTGTCATGTTCTCCGCCATCAAAGGATTTTTTCCCATTGGCTAATGCCAGCTCCTTTCTCAGTTCACGGTTTTCCGCATAGGTCATGAACGGAATATAGCTTGGATACTGTAAAGTCACTACCCAGCCTTCAAGACCTCTTTCTTTTGCTTCTTCGGCGTATTGCTCAATAATTGCTTCCGGAATTCCGGCCAGATCTTCTTTATTCGTGATGTGTTTGAAGTAAGCATTGGTAGAAGCGAGTACATTCTGTCCGAATTGTAAGGATTTTAAAGAAAGATCCATACTGATTTTCTTTAATTTTTCCTTGTCTTCGTCATTCAATAAAGCTCCGCTTCTTACAAAACCTTTGTAGGTTTCATTCAAAAGCATTTCCTGCTCTTCATTCAGGTTATATTTTTCCTTTTCATCATATACCTTTCTGATCTTGTTGAAAAGGGCTTCGTTTTGGGAGATTTTTGAAGAATATTCCGTTAGGATCGGAGAAACTTCCTGTGCGATCTGCTGAATCTCATCATTGGTCTCTGCAGAATTCAGGTTGAAAAATATATTGGATACCACATCCAGCTGCTCTCCTGAGTAGGCTAACGCTTCAATGACGTTTTCAAAGGTAGGAGCTGCAGGATCATTGACAATCGCATCTATTTCCGCTTCAGATCGTTGGATCAATTCTTTAAAAGCCGGAAGAAAATCTTCATTTTTAATGTCACTGAATGGTGCTGCGTGATATGGAGTATTAAATTTCTCTGTTAAAATATTCATTTTTCGATTTTTATATAAGGTAAATTTAATGATTCATCGGGAATCACAACTGAAATGCGCAAAAATAATGCCCGAATATCAAGGTATGACAAAAATACCTTATCTTTAAATAATCTTGTCATATGGAAAGTGGGAGTAATGCCGGAATATTTAATTTTGAGGACAGATTCATGCATCTTTTACAACAAAATAACCTTAAATAAAATAGACTATGAAAACACTCTTAAAATTCATCGGTATCATCATTCTGTTGGTGGTGATATATGCGGTAATCGCTATGCTGGCTTTCAGTAAAGATTATCATTATGAAAAATCTGTTGTGATCAATGCTCCCAAAGAAAAAGTGTGGCAGTATGCTGGTTCTTTAAAAGGATACAATACCTGGGATCCCTTTTCTAAAGAAATCAAAAACTTTTCTGTTACCTATTCCGGCGAAGGTCATACCATAGGAGATTCTTATCATTGGAAAGGAGATGACAGCGAAGGAGAGCAATCTATCACTGAGATTGTACCGAATGCAAAACTGGGTACCCAGCTTCATTTTATAAAGCCTTTCGAAGGAACTGCTAAAAGTAATATTGTACTGACACCTGAAGGAAGCGGAACAAAAGTAACCTGGATGATCGATAATGAACTAACCACTTTCATGAAGATCATGAAGCCTATGATGGATAGTAATATGGATAAAATGTTTGGTCAGGGACTGGAAGACCTGAAGAGATTGTCAGAAAAATAAATTGGAAGAGGCTGTCTCAAAAGTCCACCCTCTCTCGGACTCCTGTCTGACAACTTTTGTCATTTAAGGAATTCTCAGAGCGTTGGTTTACCTTTTGAGACAGCCTCTTATTTATTGATTAAAGTTCTTTTTTACCAATCTCGTTGATCGAATTATAGTTTCCTTCTCCTTTAGGATTAGGTCCGTATTCGTTTGGCCCGTGATCGCTGTCTGCAAATAACATCCATAATCCATAAAAAGGGATGAGCTGAAACCAGCCGGAGTTTCCTCTGTCATGGCATCTTTTCGCACCTTGTGCCAGAATGAACCAAAGAAATGGGATAAGTAAAATAAAGAAAAGTATCACAACGGTTCCTGACGGTTCGTTGCTTTGGAAATAAATATTGAAAGGCACAGAAAATACCAGATATATAAGGTATGATAATCCATATTCTGTTCTTCTGATTCTCCCATCAAATGAAAATGGTGCTTTAAACATGGTTTTTAGTTTTAAAAAGACAAATCTAGAAATATTTTTTTTAAAATAATGGAAGATTTTAAAGAGTTATTTTATGTTAAGTCAAAGAAATATTATTCTAAAAATATTATCTTTATATAAAGAATCGATTGTATGGAGAAGACTGTATTTGAAAAAAGTGATATCAGAGACTTTGTAAAAACTACCATTGCAGAGAAAATTGAGAAGCTTAAAAACTTTATAGAATTTACTCTGGAGGCCAGCCGTGACATAAAAAAGACTCCAAAATATGACAGCATGAGGGAAGAGATGCAGGAAGAAATTTACCAGATGCAGCGACAGCTTGGCGCTTTGAATGACCTTAAAAGGAATATGGCAAAGGTCCTTAATACATCTACTGAACGGGTTCAGCTGGGGGCACTGGTTATTACCAATAAGGCCCGTTTTTATATTTCCGTTTCACTGGGAGAATTCTTTTTTGAGGGGGACCGGTTCTATGCCATCTCTCCTGAAAGTCCCATGGCCAAAAAAATGATGGGAATGAAATCCGGAGATGAGTTTACATTGAATAAGATTCATCAGAAGATTGTGGAGGTGCTGTAATTTATGGTAAGTAATTCCAAAGCTTATAAAAATCGTAAGCTTATGATCAGTACTTAACGTTTTAAATGAAACAGATTGGATTTCATGTTGTAAATTTGCAGGTATGAATAAAGCAGAAGTTTTAAAAGAGATCATAGAGCAAAGAAGAAGTATTTTCCCGAAAGATTATACAGACGCCGAAATTTCCCAGGAAATTATTGATGAAATTTTACATTCAGCGACTTTGGCTCCCAATCATAAACGTACCAAACCCTGGCGTTTCAAGATATTCAAAGGTGAAGAAAAGGCAAAGCTGGCTTCAGAAATGCAGGCTATCTACAAAGCGACTCAGCCTGAACAGCTTTTTCTGGAGAAAAAATACAATGATATAGGCTTTAAAATCAATAAAGCAGATGTTATTGTATCCATTGTTGTCAATTTCAGCGGAATGGTCCCTGAGTGGGAAGAGATCGCTGCCACTTCAATGGCGGTACAGAATATGTATCTTACGTGCACCGCAAACAATATCGGCTGCTACTGGAGCTCTCCTAAAATTGTAGATCATCTGAAAGAATCTCTGACAATTGAGGAAAACCAGAAGTGTTTAGGGCTTTTCTATATGGGGAATATTTAATTAATTCAATCTAACAATTTAACAGTTTAGCAATTTACCAAAGGCTTTTTTATCAGAAGGGCAAAAAGTACTGCTGTATATTGATTGGTAAATTCTTATATTTTTAAATTGTTAGATTGAAAATTTTATTTATCTTTGCACTCTTAAATATTTAACTGGGACGAGTTCCCATAAAATTCAAACATTATGTCAGTAAAAATCAGATTACAAAGACACGGTAAAAAAGGAAAACCTTTCTTCCACATCGTGGTTGCAGATTCTAGAGCTAGAAGAGATGGTAGATTCATCGAAAAACTAGGAACTTACAACCCAATTACTAACCCGGCAACTATCGAATTGAACGTTGATTCTGCTGTACAGTGGTTAAACAACGGTGCTCAGCCTACTGATACTGCCAGAGCTATCCTTTCTTACAAAGGTGCCCTTTACAAAAAACACTTACAAGGTGGTGTAGCTAAAGGTGCTTTTGACGAAGCTGAAGCTGAAAAAAGATTCAATGCTTGGGTAGAAGCTAAGGATGCGAAAGTACAAGGTAAAGTAGAAGGTTTATCAAAAGCACAGGCTGATGCTAAAAAAGCTGCTTTAGAAGCTGAAGCAAAAGTAAACGAAGCTAGAATCGCTGCTGCTGCTCAGGCTGAAGCTGATGCTAAAGCTGCTGAGGAAGCTGCAAACGCACCTGCTGAAGAAGTTGCTGAAGCTACAGAAGGAGAAGCTCCTGCTGCTGAAACTGAAGAAAACACTGAAGCTTAAGAACAACCCCTGTTATGCGTAAAGAAGATTGCTATTTTTTAGGTAAAATCACACGCAGACACGGACTTGCGGGAAACGTTATCCTTAAACTGGATACCGATCAGCCCGAACTTTACAATAAATTGGAATCAATATTCGTTGAAATCAACGGATTATTGGTTCCATTTTTTATTGAAAAATCATCATGGAGCAAATCAGACGCTCTGAATATCGCATTTAAAAATTCTTCTGAGGCTATGGTAGATCAGGTTTTGGGTAAAAGTGTTTACCTTCCGCTTGCTACTTTGCCTAAACTTTCCGGAAAACAATTCTACTATCACGAAATCATCGGATACAATATCTTTGATGAAAATGATAACGACTGTGGAGTTATCCGATCGGTAAACGATCAGACTGCTCAGAATTATTTCATTTTAGGATTTGAAGGAAGAGAAATCGTTATTCCTCTCATCAAAGACTGGATACTGGAAGTCAACAGAGAAGAACGATTCATTAAAATGCAGCTGCCGGAAGGCCTGATGGACGTATTCCTGGTTCCATCAAAAAAAGATGAATAATTTGCAATAAGCAATTTTGCCTCTTAGATCATCTTCTTCCTTACTTCTTCAATCTGTACATACATCTTATTAAAAAAGATTTTTCTTTCCCGGTTTCCGGATTCATTCAGCGATCTTGAATTTTTGATCTGATGCTCAAAGTAGCTGAGAGAATCTTCACAGGTCATTTTATCATTGGTCATCATATATCCGAACATGCTGAACGGAACGAAGAAAGAGCACTGCTGTCCGTTTTTGAATAAAATACTGTTATTCAGGATCACCAGATCATTGACGTAAATCTGAAAATTGTTTTTTTCCAATGTTTTATTTTCAAGCTCTTCCAACAGCTTTTTCAGATCTTCAAGGATCAGATCAGCGTCATGATTTTTTAGCAAGCCCATTTCATAATAAAATGAGATCTGCCTCAAGGCGCTCATAATGGTAGTATCATTCCATATTTCTGTAACATTTTGCTTGTCATACAGGTCTTTAAGCATCTCATTTTTTACAGAGTGGTATTCTAAATTAAACTCATGGAACGGACTCAAAAATTTATCCTGATTCAATAAGTTCATCCATACATAGAACTTGAAGCGGGAGAGGATTGAATCTGAAATGGTGTAGAAAAACGGAATGTCTTTCGCTGAATAAAATACCCTGGAATTGGTAATGTCCTGAAAGACGTTCAGAATCTTAAGTGAACTTTCAAAGTAATGTAAAAGATCTTCCGTTGTTTTTACGGGTTGCGTTCTTTTCACTACCAACTGATTTTCTGTTCCCAGAAACTGATCCAGAGAGATCTGGTAATATTTTGCGAGTTCCAGGGCCTCTTCAAAACTGAATTTGGCTTTCAGTGAAGTTCTTCTGTGAGCGGCATCATAGCTAATGTTTAGAATATTAGCGATCTCATCATTTAAAGATCTTTCGCCGATCTTTCTTCGGATTTCCTTCAGTAAAGCTTCCTGATGCATGATTTTGCGATTTTCACAAATGTAGTATTTTTTTTAATTTTTTTTCACATTCATCACTGGGCTTTCTGCTGATAATTTTGAAATGTAATTTTAAAATAATGAGTTATGAAAACACGAATCTTACTAACAGCAGTTCTTTTACTCAATAGCTTGCTGTATGCATCAGACAGTTTAAAAGCAGATTCTTTGAAGCCCAGGTTTATAGCGGCATCTCCCGCGAAGAATGTCAGAAATGTCAACGGAGTTTTGTTTAAATATTATGATGAAGAAGAGGATTTTACCCCCAAAAAAGTAAATGGATTAGGAATGGGCTTCAATTTTATAGGCGTTTTTCTTCCACCGCTTCTGCTTTTTAGCTTACCATCTGTAAAGGATTGGAATCTTGACCATAGCTATGAAATTATTTCCAGAGAAAAAATGAACAGGATCAATGGAATGCAGCTGTCATTGATCAATATGGAGCCCACAGTTACGAATGGTCTGGAGGTTAATATTTCAAGCAATATCAGTACGTACACTGTGACCAATGGAGTTTCCGTTTCACCGTTTTTTAATCTGCATCATGAAATAAAAGGAGCTTCCGTGGCACCGCTGGCCAATGTAGGACAAAAATGCAGGGGAGTACAGATCGGATTGTATAATAAGTGCAGCAATTTCAGAGGAATACAAATAGGAATGTGGAATGAGAATGAGAAGAGAAAACTCCCTTTGATCAACTGGAATTTTAAAAAACAGAAAAAATAGTGCTATGAAAAGAAAGTTTTTGATAGTTGTACTTACAACAATAGTATTGAGTTTGAATTCATGTGTTAGTTTCAGCAGAAAAATGATTCAGGATGATCTCTCGGAGATGAAAAAAGAAAATATGCAAATGATCGACGGTGAATATGAGTTTAAAGGGTATGAGCATATTAAGAATAACAATGAAAAATATGATGAAGCAGGAAATATAGGAAAAATGTTAAATGTGCAAGGTTCTATGATTAATGATTGTGATCGGTTTATTGTAAAATCTGCTCCATTAGGCAAAGCTAAAGCATATGAAGTACAATTTATATTTTTAAAAGATAGCACCGTTAAATATACTTTTAAATATAACGCTCAGTTGAAAAAAGGGTTACTTCTGCTTAATAATTTTACTTCGCACTGTGATAAGATTCCTTATTTGTTTGGAGGATGTCAGAACTTCCAGTCAAGAATAGGGGTAACGAAGGATCATAATTTATTGATTCAGGATTACTATGATAACAATGGAGCGTTCCTATTTTTCTTCTGGTCCGGATATACAATCAACTATGCGGAAAAATATAAAAGAATCCATTAGAAAGTAAAAGAATGTGTCATGAAAACAGATGTTATTCTTATTATTTTTTTTCTTCCTAAATGGCAGTATGATGGTCCAAGCTGTTTGTATGGAATATAAGGAAAGAAAAAACGATTTTCTTTAATTAAAATTGAAATAACTAAGCGGTATACTGCTTTAATTATGCGGGTTTTCTGATTTCGATATCAATTAAAACTGGGGTGTGTTATTGTATAATATGTTTACTATTAGTTTTTTATATTTTGTTAAATGAAAAATATACATCTATAAATTTATGAATCTATAGAACATTCATTTGCAGATGTCTTCTTCTTACTGCATCTTTGCTTCAAGGTAGAAACACAAAATTTATCATCTTGTTGTAGATGGACTATACTAAGATGAGGAAGTAAAACTAATGTTCAGCAAAAAAGAAAAATATGAAAGCAATTATTTAAAAAGTTAGGTATAAAATGTATTGATCATTAAAAATCATAATCTAGTAATGGAGAAAAAATTGAACCCATTAGAAAGGTCTGTAGAAATATTCATATGATGATTGAATAAGACAAAACTAATATTTGAAATTATCACTTAAAAACTAATAACTATTTTCATACATCAGAAATGATGAAACCTAAGAATAAGTAAATCTATTCTTTCTTAAAGTGATAAAAGCAATATGTTGAGTGCAGATCAAAACGGATTTTTCAAAATTCAGAAAAGTATATAGAGCCATAGAATTATACCTTAGAATGAAGATTAGGAGGATAGAATAAGAAGGTGATTTTCTGAAAAAGTACAATACTTAGATAAGTGATTTAAATGCAGTATAACAATCAGGTTATGCTGCATTTTTGTAATATTGTCAGTATTATTTTATGCGGAAGTTTTATTCATCAACGGATGAAAATGCCAGCGATTTATAATATCTAAATAAATAATCATATATTATCATTTCAAACAATCTTTGATTTGAAATAAAAATTCTGTTGATATTCATATGAAATATACTTTGAAATAAGTTCTCTAAAGATATATTCAACGATTGATTTTTATTGTGGTGGATGATATGCTGCAAAGCATGATCGGATTCTTCAATATAAGAAATAATCGTATTTCTTTCTTCTGAAAAATCTTCTGATTGCATAAAATCCGAAAATATTGGTTTAAAACCCCGGTATTTTTTATCTAATTGTGAATTAAGATGCTTATCAGCTCTGAATTCTTTTTTGAAATGAATATTGAAATCTTTAATCCAGGACAATTTTTCCTGTACAGAGAAATGAATTTTATTGAAGATTTGATCAATATAGAACATCGTGATCATAATTTTTTCTTCATCGTCATAGGAGAGGCACTCTAATGTAAATTCACTATTAATGCAAAATAATGTTTCTATATCCTCAATGGTATTTTGCCCATATCTTTCTATTTCTCTCTGATAAGAGTCTATTAAAATATTTGAGATTTCCCCACTGTCTACATACTGCTGTAATGCTTTGTTGGTTTTATCAAACACCTCATTGTTGTTGATTTCAAATCTTATCCTTAGGTGAGGGTTAGGATCATTGTACCGAATGAAAAACCATCTTGAAATAGACTGTTGTTGACGAAAATATTCTGTTAAAGGCTGTATCGTTTCTTCCAGAATAATATCAGCAGTTTTTACTCCTGTATAGATTTTTAGATATAGCCATTTATCTCCGGGAGCAAATTTTCTTTCAATCATGATTTTCTGGTCTTGTATTTTTGTCATTATACATTGAAAAAATAAACTGATGCATAAAATCATTATTTTCATTATAGAGAAATTCTTCAATGACTATTGTGTTCAGTTTTTTGATCGTATCGATAAAGATTTTTACCAGGTCGTAATTTTCAAGATTAATGGTAAGTTTATTATCAGATTGTACCCATTGTATCCATTGTGGGATTTGTCTTTTATTTCTCCAGCTTCTTATTTCTGATAATAGCTCTCCCTTATTTTCTGTTTCATAATATTTGAATATAGAAGATTGAGCCATCTCTTTTTCTGTAATTTTCCAGGATGCTTTTGAGAGGACTATATTTTTATATTCAACGCGTGGTAAAAATTGATATATTTTTTTCAGATCTCCCCAGTCAAAATAAAAATTTGATCTTATGTTTTGGGAATGCAGATCACATAAAAAATGATAGGCAGGTAAAGGGTTAGAGGAGTAATTGTGAGAGTTCGTTAAATAAGGCTTAACTTCTTTGTTGAGCTTTTTAGACCTTAAAATAATTTTATCATTTAGTAGAGAGATGTATAAATCCTCCAAAGGAATCTGATATTCTTCCGGTAAAACAGACTGTGCGAGAAAAGGGATTTCATATTGGCGTAGTGTAGGTCTTCTGATTACATTTCCTATTCTTGCTTCCGGTAAATGAATAACTTCTGCTAATACATAGTCTATATTGAGCTTTTCTTCTTTTTTTGTAATTTTTTTTGTTAAGTTTTGTACTTCCGACTTTTCTGAGCAAAATCTGGCTAGAAGATTGGCAGCGCTGCTTCCGAGTCCGCCATTAAAAAAAAGTTTTTCCTGATTATTTTCCGAAATAATCTCAGCTACAAAAGAGATAGTGTCAGGAAGATCACTCCAGTTTTCTTTAAAATCTTCAAGATCATCATGGCATAATTCTATTTTATGCGCATTGTCTAATAAAGCTTCCTGAATTTTTTTATTTAAAATCTGCTGAAACGGATTAAGTTCAATCTTGAGATTATTTTTTTCCTGAGCTAAAAAAGGTTCTATATCTTCAAGATAAGGATGTAATCCTTTGGCTGGAATATCTTGTCTGTAGCCAATTCCTATTTCGGTATCTAGAACATAAGCTAAAGAAACTTCTTGTTTTTCAAATCTTTTGTGGAAGGCATTCTTAAATCTTTCCAGATAAGAATCTTGTTGATATAAAGAGATTTTATTTAAAAAGCTGATTGCTTCTTTTAATTGTTTTTTCCAATATGATGCTAAAGAGAATCTATCTTTAAAATAGAGGTCGGTTTGAAACAGATATTTTTGATCGTATTGGGTGTTGAATGATTGGATGGACTTTTCAATTTCAGAATATAAAGAAAAGGAATTTCCAATTTTTTGATCTGCTTTATTCAGCTTATTTTTTATGGAAATTAGAGTGGCTACTTCATCAGTTGCTTCTATTCGGCTCAAAATATCGATGATATGATCCAAAAAGTCATGGCCTGAAACAACAGGTTCTAGCTCACTTACCAGAATCTGATGGTCTATAAGTTCCTCAACAAAGTCCTTTGCCTCATTTTCCGTGATTTCTTCATTGATCAGGATTTCTGAAATTTGCTTTATGGTCTTACCCGATTTTGAAAAGCACAATATACTCTGTAACTCTTCAGAAAGGTGAGCCGAAGAAATAATATAGTCCCTCTTTCCATTGGTGTATTCATATTCCACATACCGGATTCTGTTTCTGATTTTATAGATGCTGTTATTGGGGTAAAACAGCAAACGATTTCTTATTTTAGATGTTTTAACGAAATGCCCCGATAAACTAAACAGGAAATGCATATCCAGTTTAGTATCCCTAATAAGATTGTTGCTGATAAGTTCATCTTTTTTTAAGGAAGAATCTGAAGATCCAAATTTCCCTAGTCCAACTTCAGTAAATAAGCCAAAAGGAATTGAGCGGGTGCTCATCCTGCTATAGTATTTTAATAAGCTGTTTTTAAGTTTTTGATTTTTATGGGGTAACAATTCTTTTTCTGAGCTGAGCCATTTATTAAGTTCCCCATGGAGATAGGGTGAGGCCAGATAGATTGCTTCCTGAAAAATAGGATCAGAGTAGATTGTTTTTAATTCGGTATTTAAGATCTCATCCTTACCTGTTATTTCCTGAAAGTCTTTTCGTGAAAACAATGGAGTACGGAAAACATACTCATCAAAAAACTGATAAGGGAAACGAGACATCTATTTTGCTGGATTTTTTTTAGGTTGATAATCCGGATGACCTAGCTGCCAAAACATAAATGCGAAGATATCTGATAAATTAGAATATCTTTGAGCTACAGGAATATCACCACCATGACCTCCTTCATAATCAATGTTTAAAAGGATAGGATTTTTGGAGACATTGTCAGCTAATAACTTAGCTGCAAACTTAGTAGACTGCCACGGAGAAACTCTCGGATCATTCATTCCGGCGCAAACTAACGTAGCAGGGTATTTTTTACCTTTTTTAATATGCTGATAAGAATCCATTTCTAATAATCCCTTAAACTCTATTGAATCATTTGGATTGCCATATTCTTTGATACTGGTTGCCTGAATACCATTATTCTCAAATCGGGTTGTATTCAATACTCCCGATTCTATTACTGCTGCTTTAAATAATTCAGGTCTTTCCGTTATTGCCCTTCCTATGGCAATACCCCCAGCACTGGCTCCCCAGATAGCAATTTTTTCTGGTGAGGTAAACTTCCTGTCAATTAAATATTCAGCACTGGCAATCAAATCTTTCCAGGTATTAGGTTTTTTATTTTTTTTGCCGTCTATATGCCATTGAGCTCCTTTTTCTCCTCCTCCTCTTACATGTGGAACAGCGACGATACCTCCCTGGTTTACCCACAACAGATAGCTTTTTGCAAAGAAAGGTATTGCAGATTCTCCAAATGCACCATAACAGTCCATAAGTAATGGATTTTGTCCGTTTCTCTTACTGTTTTTATTGTAGATTAAAGAAAGTGGTACTTCTGTTCCATCATAGGACTTTATGGAAAGTTCTTCTACAATGATGTCTTTAAATTCAGGAAATTCTATAATTGGCAGAAGGTTTTCTTGTGTAAAGGTTCTGGTAGATAAATCATACTTAAATCGTTGCTCGTCATTTGCCCATCCTGAACAACTTATCCATACATCAGAGAAATCTTTTCCTTTTGATTGCAAATCTATACTCCCTGATACATATGGTAATTGGATTGGAATCTCTTTACCATTTCGATATAAATATAATTTGGCTTCTACCCCGTTTTTTGTGGTTACATAGTAAATACCATCTTTTGTAAGAGCATATTGATTGATGACCTCATCTTTTTTTTCAGGAACCAATACTTCAGGTTCCTTAAAGTTTCTATTGGTAAAATTGGTTTTACACAATTTGTAATTAGGAGAATTATATCCTGATAAAAAGTAAATATCATTTCCTGATACTCTTATTGTAAATGCCTTACTATCTTTATCATACAGCAACTTCCAATCCTTTTTGTGCTGTAACAGGTCCTTTTTTTCAATATAAAATGCCTTTCTGAACTTTTCTGCATCCACAAGGATTCCGATATAATACTGATCTTCCGGATTGAAAGTTAATATAGCAGGATATTCGGTTTTACTGATGTTTAAATCGGGATTGTTGGTGCTTGAAAATACATCATGCAGTACTTTAGGGTCTTCTCCTATCTTATAAAGGATAGCCTGCGTATTTTTTCTGAAATCCGGTGATTGTAAGTCAACAACCGGATAATAAACATAAAAAAAGCCATTATTGTCATCCAACCATTTAATACCACCAATATTGGCAGGGTTGGTATTGATAATAGTTTGCGGATAGATACTTTTTTTATCTACATTCATTATAATGACCTCCGACAGTTCTTTTCCTCCCTGAGTCAATGAAATAGCTACTTTGCTTCCATCCCAGCTTGGACTTACAAGGTTAATAACAAAGTCTTTTTTAGAAGCATCTGTCGTTTTTTGGGAGGAAGTAAAATTTGCCGGATCAAAAATCAGAATTTCCTTTCCAGCAAATCCATTTCTATAGTAGACTTTTGCCGTTTTCTCTCCGACATTTCTTTTCAAATAAAAATATTTATTATTTCCGGTTATTTTTAGGTCGGATAAAGTATAGCCTTCTCTTTTATCAAACTCTAACCTTTTATTTAAATAATAGTTTCTATTAGGTATTGCGTTTAATACAGAGGTGGTGAAATCAGATTGAGATTTCATCCAGCTTATTACTTTAGGGTCTTGTAGATTTTCTAAGTTTCTGTAATCATCAATTATTTTTATACCAAAATGATTATCTGTAACAGGAACTGGCTGAAATAAATTGTTGGATTGGGCACTTAAAAATACACTCGAAAAAATAGTAATAAATATTTTATATTGCATGTAAAGACTATTTAGTTTTAGGTCTTGGTTGACCTATTCCGTCATCAATGCCAAGACTTCCATCGTCACCATTTGCACAGCCATCCAGATTTTGTTTACCATGGCCACCATGTATTTTGTGAAGATTATGAATTTTTGCCATTTGTAACTTTTTCAAAGATAATTTTTTTTCAGGTAAATTTTTATTTTTCATTTTCGAAATAATTTAAATTAGTTCACAAAGAAAATAATATTATCTCGATTTTATGAGAAATGTATTGATGAATTCATGAATTTATTGATGGGGTTGTGTGTTTAATTCGCTTTTTATCAGTGTATTGTGTCTGAAATATTTTATTTTTATCTGTCTCGTATTTTTTTAGTAAATAAACAATATTTTTGTAAAAAATGTGGGGCAAATGTTGAAAATAAAATTGTTTCTCCTGTTTAGCATTATATGCAATCTCTTATATGCACAAACAAAGAATATTGAGAATATCGAAAAAGGTATTTCAAAAAATTATACTTATGAGGAATTGGAAAATGAATTCTATGATGGTAGAACAGGAGATGTTAACAGTAAAATAAGTATCGCAAAATACTATCTGAAAAAAGCTAAAGCTGAAAAAAATACTACTCAAATTGCGGAAGGGTATGTAATGTCGCATTATGATGAAACTTTTCCGAATGCATTAAAATATCTTGATAGCTTACAGGTTATCACAAAGAATTCCAAGGAAAATTATTATCCTGCCAGAACCTACTTATTAAGAGGGAACTTATATTTTAAGGCTGATAATTTGCAGGCAGCATTAAATAATTATGTGCTTGGTTTAAAATATGCAAAAGCAAAAGAAAATAAAAGACAGATTGCCATTGCAGAGATTAGTATTGCCTATTTAAATAATTTTATCGGAAAACATGCAGAAACAGCTAAAACCCTTAAATATTATTTGTACAATGTTGATTATCTTGATGAAGGTGAGCGTGAACATCTTAAATTAAATTTAGCAGATGCCTATATAGAAATTAATAATATGGATTCTGCCTATGCATTAATACAGGACGGTCTGATTTCTTCTAAAAAAAATAAAGATATTTACAGGTATCATCAAAATCTTGGGCTACTTGGATTTTATAATTTAAAGTTAAAAAAATATAATATTGCAGTAGAAGACCTGTTACAGTGTAAAAATTATTTTTTTGCAACGAAGGATCAAAGTAAGAGAAATCAAAATTATACGCTCTTAAATCTGGGAAAGGCTTATGCAGGGTTAGAGAATAAAGCTAAAGCAATAGAAAATTTTACTAAAATTGACTCTTTGGTTCTTAAAACAAATTATGTTTTTCCTGAACTTAGAGAAGTCTATACCTACCTCATTGATTATTATAAGGAGGCAAAAGATAAAGAGAAGCAATTATATTTTGTTGAGAGGTTTTTAAAGGTTGATCATATATTGGATTCTCAATTCAGATATATATCCAGGGAGCTACCAAGACGATATGACACGCCTAAACTACTTCAGGAAAAAGAGCTTATTACAGATGAGCTTAAAAAGAAAAGAACGTTCTTTTATATTGCTCTGGGTTTTCTGATAGTAGTTCTTTTGTTGTTTATCAATTTTTATTTTAAGTATAAAAATGCTGATAAAAAATACAGAAAAATTGCTCAGGATCTGATTCAGTCTGTGCATGAACATAAGCTTGAAAGTGAGACTGAGATAAAAAAAGAGGAATTACCGGATGATCTTTTACCACAAAATATAGCAATCACGGAAGAGAAAACCAGTAAGACTATTTCTGAAGATATTGCTCAGACCATATTAAAAGAGCTTGACACATTCGAACGTAAAGAGCAGTTTTTGACCAAAGGGATTACTTTGAGCAGTCTTGCAAAAAAACTAAAGACGAATTCTAAATATTTATCAGAGGTTATTAATACGTACAAAGAGAAAAATTTTGCTGCTTATCTCAATGATCTTCGCATTGATTATGCGATCAGCAGATTGGCAACAGATCGAAAATTTCGCTCATATAAAATACCTTTTATCGCAGAAGAGTTAGGGTATAATAATGAACAGGCATTTACTATGGCTTTCAAAAAAAGGACCGGAACCCCGCTTTCTATTTATCTTAAAGAAATTGAAAAATTAGCTAATTGATATTTTAATTAGCTGATTTTCATTTGTTTGTTTTTATGGATTCATGGATTTATAAATATAATTTCATGAATCTATAAAGTATTCGTTTGTATAGTCATTCACCTTGCTGCATCTTTGTTCCAGGTAAAAACACAAAATTTATGTTTTTGTATGTGTACAGTACAAAAAGTAAATATAAAAACTGCTGATCAGCAATCCCATGTCAGGGCTTATATGACAAGAGTATGTATTAAACTAATAAATTCAGAAATGACAAACAGATTAGAAAAGTTCAAAGGACATGAGTTAACTAAAAATCAATATGCTCAGGTTCATGGTTCAAGATCAAAAAGCGTTCAGATGCTTGATATGGGAGGACCAGTGTGTGCAGAAGTTACTACCATTGACAGAAATAATGGTACCATTGTTCAAAAAATTAGATACGTAGAAAGCAACGGAAATTAAAAAACATTAATTATGGAAAAATTAAAGCAAAATCAATTAAATTCACTGGCTATGTCTAAAGTAGTGGGAGCCAGATCTAAAACTGTAGTACAAGGCACTGCTGATGATGGTACTTGTCTTTCTATTACTTATATTGATAATAACGACGGTTCTCTTCGTAAGATAAAGGTACAAGAGTGCTAAAAAATAGCTGTTGAAATGAAAAAAATAATCTTATTTTTCTGTACCCTTAGTGTAGGGTTGCTGTATTCTCAAAAAGATACTTCTGATGATTTTACATGTTCTCCTTACTATGGGAATTTCAACAGCGCTAAACTAAAATATCATCAAGGATCAACAGACTTTGTACTTTTGGATTCTTTAATTCAGAAGGCGTTGTCAACAAACAGCAAACCATTGTCTGTTGATCTCTTTTTTTCATTGAAAGTGTATGCGAAAAATTGTAGAGAAGATCGTTTTGTAGCTGTTTCTGAAATGCTGCTGAAAAACGGATTGAATATTAATACTATTCTGAATGAAGTACCTTCCTGCATTAGTAAGAACGGGATCAAAGAAAGTCTGAAAAATATTGTTCCGTATAGTAAGGACAATGCCATCGCAAAGCTGCTTAATGAAATACACGATGAGGATAAAAAATCACAATCTTTACTGACAAGTAATAAGAAAAGGGAAGAGATTAATAATAAGAATTACACTAAGCTTATTGGCATTATTAATCAAGTAAAAAAATGGCCCGGAATTTCGGTAAGTGGTCAGGATCTAAATATATATCATGTGGATATATCTTATGATTTTACACAAGCATTGCTTCATTTTAATCAGACTCAAATTGAAACTTTAATGCCTTATTTAAAAGAGGCTATAAAGAATCAGGAGCTTAGTCCGTACCATTTTGCAAGAATTTATGATTATTATTATATCAAAAAAACGACAGATGAGTCATTAAAAGAGGCTCTTAAAAGAAACCCGAAAGAATTGTCAGGAAACTCGAAACAACAGTTACCGAGGATTATTTCCAAACAATTTTATGGAATTTATAAAAGTAATGACCGTAAAGAAATTTATCCAGCTGTTATTGATCCGGATAAACTGAAAGAAAGGCGGGAAAAAATATGTATGATTGGCGATGATTTAGAACTAGATTAAAATCATCTGCCGTAAAAAGCTAAACACAGATGGTTCTAATCTTTAATCCTGAAAACAATTTTACCAATTACAAACTTTTTGATTTATTTATAGCTCACCATATTTGTTTTGAAGTTATAGATCCCACAAAGATTTATTCTATTTCAATAGAACAGAATCACGAAAGTCCTACCGTTTTGATTATAAATGAAAAAAGGATTTTTTTAGATTCAATCAGTTGTATATTCTCTTCATCCTCCAACCTTAATTTATGCATGGACTTTGATGATTCTGATTTTAAAGAATTCAGCAAAGAAGAAGTGTTATTGTTCTTAAATTCAGAATGGCGCAAAATAAATGAATTTATCGCTTTTATATTACAAAAAATACCTCATTTATCTATTCCGTACGATAATGAGAATAAGCTGAAAACAAATGAAATAGCAAAAAATATAGGGTTTAGGATACCTGATTCAATTATTACAACTCATAAAAGTGATATTGAAAAATATTTCTCTGAGAGGGCTCAGAAAACCTTTGTAGCAAAACGTGTCAATGATTTTTTATCGGGGACGACTCAAAGGGGGGAATATTTTCAACATGAAAGTATTGTTCTGAACGATAAAAGTATGGATTACTTCCAGGAGGTTTTATTTCCTTCTACATCACAAGTACTTGTTAATTATATAATTGAGGTTCGCAGTGTGTATATTGATGGGGGGATCTTTTCCGTAGCCAAACACCTGAAAAGCTCTGATGTTGATATGCCGTTTGTTCTGGATACATCTATTCAATCAAAAATCATAGTACTTATGAGGGAATTGGGGCTTACGTTTGGTTCTATAGATCTGCTTATTGATGATTCCAATAACTATTATTTTTTAGAAATTAACCCTCATGGTCAATATGATATCATCGAGGTTCTAGGGGACTTTGATGTTTACAACAAAATATTTGAATTTATTTATGAAAGAGAAAAGTCTGCTCTTTGCAACAGTTAAAAAGTATCAAACTCCAAAAAATAATGAGGAAACAGAAAAAATACTCATTAAACAAAAAAAAATTACTGTGAAAAAATATGGAAACCAGTCTGTGCTTCCATTAAACTATCATAAAAATATCTCCCAAATAATAGATCTGTAATGAAATACTTTTTAAGAGCTGATGTAATACCCTGTAAAGGATTTACCAGAACAGCTTTAATTGATATCGTCAATTCCGAAGTTTCTTTTTTAGATAATAGCCATTATGATACTGTACACCAATTGTATAATATGGGGGTAGAGCTGATGGATGAAAATTTGTTATCCCTTTTACAAGCAGACAATTATGTAATAAAGGCGGAAAATATAGATCATTTTCCAAGAATTTCATTAAAAAAAACAGAATCTGTATTTTCAATAGACAATTGTATTATAGACTATAATAACCATTCTACATATAATGTTGTTCATATATTGCAGCAACTGGACGATCTTAACTGCAAATATGTCCAACTAAGATATTTCGATTATTCTGATGAAATTTATAAAGTAGTTGATTATTTGAATGAAACAAAAAGTTTCATTCAGAATATCGAAATTATCATTAAAAAGACTCATAACCATTTTCAGAAACTGGAAAAATTATTTCATGAAAACCTGAGAATAAATAAACTTATTCTTTTTAAAAGTGAGAATACAGGAGTGTTAAGTTTAAGTCAAGGGCGGATTTTCATTGAAGTTCAGGATGACATAGCTGATTGTAAATCCTGCGGAATAATATCAACAAACGGTTTTTTCATTAATAAGTATCATGTTAAAGAGGCAAATAATTTTAATACTTGCCTGGCAAAAAAAATAAGTATTGATGTGACAGGAAATATTAAGAATTGTCCTTCTATGCCAGAATCCTTTGGATGTATTGAAGATACCACCTTAAAACAAGCACTGGGTAAGGCTTCTTTTAAAAAATACTGGAATCTTACAAAAGATCAAGTAGCGATCTGTAAAGACTGTGAATTCAGATACATTTGTACAGACTGCAGAGCATATACAGAACGCAGCCATTTTAGTGATGAAGGACTGGATATCTCAAAACCATTAAAATGTGGATACAATCCCTATTCGGGGGAGTGGGAGGAATGGAGCCAAAATCCATTGAAACAAGGAGCTATTGAATATTACGGAATGCAGAGGCTGATAAAAATATGAAGCTTAGAAAAACTTTTCCCTTTTATCGTCAACCGGGAGCTAAAGACTGTGGACCTACCTGTCTTCGAATCATTTCAAAATTTTATGGCAAAAATATACCTTTACAAAAGATCCGTAATCTTTCAGAAACGAATCGTGAAGGAAGTTCTCTGCTGGGTTTAAGTGAAGCCTCAGAAAAGATAGGTTTTCGATCTATTGGAGTTCAGATAAATTTCAATATTCTGATCGAAGAAGCTCCATTGCCATGTATTGTCCACTGGGAGAATGAACATTTTGTAGTTGTTTATAAAATAGATAAAAAGACAGATCAGGTTTATATTTCAGATCCCAGCTATGGACTGATTAATTATACGAAGGAAGAATTTATCAAATCGTGGATTGGTGAAAATGCCAATGAAGAAACAAAAGAAGGAATTGCCCTTATCTTAGAAACGACACCCGAATTTTTTCAATCAGAATTTGATGAGAAAGAAAGCAAGGCCAGTTTTTCTTTCCTGTCCAGGTATTTATTAAAATACAGGTTGCTTGTGATACAGCTTGCATTAGGGCTCTTGGCAGGAAGTTTACTATCTTTGATTTTTCCTTTTCTTACTCAAAGCATTGTGGATGTAGGAATTCAAAATCAGGATATTCATTTTATCTATTTGGTCCTGCTTGCCCAGGTTATGCTTTTTATAGGAAAGATGGGGATAGAGATGATCCGGAGTTGGATTTTACTTCATCTTTCAGCACGAATTAATATTTCCATTATTTCTGATTTCTTTATCAAGCTCATGAAACTTCCTATCAGTTTTTTTGATACAAGAATGACCGGAGATATTATGCAGAGGATAGAAGACCATCACAGAATAGAACAGCTGCTGACGAATTCTTCGCTTAATACCTTGTTTTCTTTGGTTAATCTTGTAATTTTCAGTATCGTCCTTTTATTGTACGATTATCGTTTATTTCTTGTTTATATCATAGGTTCAGTTCTTTATATTGGATGGATTACCTTTTTTTTAAAGAAAAGAAAAGAGCTCGATTATAAACGATTTTCGCAGGTTTCTGAAGAGCAGAGCAAAGTGATCGAGCTTATCAATGGAATGCAGGAAATTAAAATGCATAATGCTGAAAAGCAAAAACGCTGGGATTGGGAATTCTTACAGATAAAATTATTTAAAATCCGGATAAAGTCTCTGTCACTGGAACAATGGCAATCTGTGGGAGGAAATTTTATTAATCAGATAAAGGATATTGTTGTAAGTTTTCTTTCTGCAAAACTGGTACTTAGCGGTAATCTGACTTTGGGAATGATGCTATCTGTACAGTATATTATTGGCCAGCTTAACGCACCATTGCTGCAACTGATCGACTTTATTAAACAAACTCAGGATGCTAAAATATCACTTGAACGATTAGGTGAAATCCATGATAAAGAGGATGAAGAGAAAAAAGATGAGGACTATATCTCCGAAATTCCCCAAAAAGATATTGAAATTCAGAATCTGTCATTTAGATATGTAGGATCTGACTCTTATATATTCGAAGATTTAAATCTATCAATCCCTTATCAGAAGACAACTGCGATTGTAGGAGCCAGCGGAAGTGGTAAAACTACACTCCTAAAGCTCTTAATGAAGTTTTATGATCCTAACGAAGGTGAAATTAAAATAGGGAATACCAATCTGAAAAATATTTCACCACGTGCGTGGAGAAATCATTGTGGTGTAGTAATGCAGGAAGGGTATGTATTTAATGATACGGTGGCCAATAATATTGCTGTGGGGGAAGATTATGTGGATAAAACCAAATTACGAAAAGCAGTAGAAATTGCTAATATTAAAGATTTTATTGAAAGTTTACCTTTAAGTTATAATACAAAAATAGGGAATGAAGGAATAGGAGTAAGCGGAGGGCAAAAACAGAGAATGTTTATTGCAAGAGCTGTATATAAATCTCCGGAAGTCATTTTATTTGATGAGGCAACATCTGCTCTTGATGCCAACAATGAAAAAGTAATCATGGAAAATCTGGAACAGTTCTTTAAAGGAAAAACGGCGATTGTCATTGCTCATAGATTATCTACGGTAAAACATGCGGACAAAATTGTTGTCCTGGATCATGGAGAAGTGGTGGAAGAGGGGAATCATGCACAATTAGTGGCCTTGAAAGGCGAATACTACCGACTTGTAAAAAATCAATTGGAACTTGGAAACTAAAAAAGATATATTAAATGATTTGGAACTCCGCTCTGAAAATGTTCAGGATGTTCTTTCGCAGCCACCACACTGGATGATCCGTTGGGGAAATACAGTTATATTTATTATCCTTCTGCTTATTTTAGCAATGAGTTATCTCATTAAGTATCCCGAATTTGTACCGGCACCTGTTATTGTAACATCTCAGAATCCGCCAGAAAAGCTGGAGGCCAGAGAAAATACCAAAATTGAAAAAATTTTTGTTAAAGATCATGAAAAGGTGCAAAAAGGACAAAAACTAATGGTTTTGCAATCCGCGGCTAACTATCAGGATGTTTTGAAATTACAGGAAATAATTAACTCTTATACTGATACTAGTATGAATTCTTTTCCTATAGATGAAACCTCTCATTTTAAATTGGGTGAATTGCAGGGGGATTATAATAGTTTCGCAAAAGCTCTTCAGGATGAAAAATTATTTATAAAATTACAACCGTATCAACCAGAGAATATTGCTGCTGATCAAAATATTGCAGAATATAGAAAAAGAATACATACCCTTAAACAGCAGAAAGGTCTTGAGCTTTCGAAGTATGAACTGGCTAAAAAAAGCTATGGACGATTTCAGGACTTATTTAATCAGGGAGTAATTTCAGCAATGGAACTTGAAAATGAAAAAATAAAGTTTTTACAGGCTCAACAGAATCTGCAAAATATTAATATTTCTTTATCCCAAACAGAAGAAGGAATCTCTAACTCTAATAAGACCAAAAGCGGAACATCCATCAATACAGAAAAAGATAAGATTAATTATTCTTCGCAAACATTGCAGTTATTTGAACAATTAAGAAAATCTTTACGAAAATGGGAGCAGAGTTATTTGATTACTTCATCTACGAGTGGGACTGTAAGCTTTCAGAAATTTTTTGGAGAAAATCAGTTTGTAAAAACCGGAGAAGCCATATTATCTGTTTTACCTGATGATAAACAGGCATTAGTGGGGAGAATGTCTATTCCTTCCGTTAATTCAGGGAAAGTAAATGTAAACCAAAAAGTATTGATTAAGCTTGATAACTATCGTTTTCAGGAATATGGCATTGTGGAAGGGAAAGTCCTTCATGTTTCTTTAATTCCAAATGCTGATGACAAAGGAAATTATTCTTATTATGTGGACGTTATCCTTCCTAAAGGATTGAAAACAACTTATAATAAAAATTTGCCTTTTGATAAGGAGCTAAGGGGGAACGCTG
The DNA here is from genome assembly GCF_058245615.1 of Chryseobacterium sp. UF-290. Lineage (NCBI taxonomy): Bacteria > Pseudomonadati > Bacteroidota > Flavobacteriia > Flavobacteriales > Weeksellaceae > Chryseobacterium > Chryseobacterium sp. UF-290. The sequence goes on along the minus strand of NZ_JBSICB010000009.1, from coordinate 114,053 downwards.
AAATTGTTACTCAGGATTTGAGATTGATTGAACGATTTTTTTATCAGATAAGAAAATTGCTAGGCTATCAAACTTAAATACGATATATAGAAAATAGCTTAAAACATTATTTTACTTATATTCAAACAAGCATAGAATATATGCTGTTATAGCTTTGCAGCTCAAAGACATATATTGAGAATAATGAGATTGCTTTAATTTGATTGTTTAAATACCAGATAAATGATTTTTTAAAGACGGCGTAACCATGAAGTTGCGCTGTTTTTTTGTAACTTTGCCAACATTAATTTTTATATAAAAAATTTATCATCAACAAATGAAAAAGCAAACGATCAAAGAAATCCTGAGGGATTACAAGAAAGTATTACATCATGACATTACAGTTTACGGATGGGTAAGAGCATTCCGTTCCAATCGCTTTATTGCGCTTAATGATGGTTCTACGATTAATAATTTGCAGATAGTTGTTGATTTCGAAAATTTTGACGAAGAGCTTATTAAAAATATCAGTACGGCTTCTTCTCTTAAAGTAGTAGGAGAAGTAGTGGAAAGTCAGGGGGCGGGACAGACTGTGGAGATTATTGCTAAAAAGATTGTTATTTTAGGAGATAACTTTACAGACGAACTTCAGAGCACGATTCTTCAGCCTAAGAAACACAGTCTGGAAAAACTTCGTGAGCAGGCTCACTTAAGATTCAGAACTAACTTGTTTGGTGCGGTTTTCAGAGTGCGTCATGCTGTCAGCTTTGCCGTTCACTCATTCTTCAACCAAAACCAGTTCTTTTATATCAATACACCAGTGATTACAGGGGCTGATGCAGAAGGAGCAGGAGAGATGTTCGGGGTAACGAATTTTGACCTGAACAATATACCGAGAACTGAAGAGGGTGAAATTGATTTTACACAGGATTTCTTCGGTAGAAAAACGAATCTTACCGTTTCCGGACAGCTTGAAGGAGAAACCGCGGCCATGGGATTGGGAAGAATTTATACTTTCGGGCCTACGTTCCGTGCAGAAAACTCTAATACGACAAGACACCTTGCCGAGTTCTGGATGATCGAGCCGGAAGTTGCTTTCAACAACCTTGAAGATAATATCGACCTTGCGGAAGATTTCTTAAAATATGTGATCCAGTATGTATTGGATCACTGTAAAGATGACCTTGACTTCCTGGACAAGCGTTTTGCAGAAGAGCAGAAAACTAAACCGGAAAAAGAAAGAGCCAAAGAAGGTCTTATTGAAAAGCTTCAGAATGTAGTAGCTAAGCGTTTCAAGCGTGTAAGCTATACAGAAGCGATCGAGATCTTGCTAAACTCAAAAGAGAATAAAAAAGGAAAATTTGCTTACCCTGTTGAAAAATGGGGAACCGACCTTCAGTCTGAGCACGAAAGATATTTGGTTGAAAAACATTTTGAAAGCCCGGTCGTATTATTTGACTATCCGAAAGAGATCAAAGCTTTCTATATGAAGCTGAACGATGACAACAAAACCGTTGCAGCGATGGATGTTCTTTTCCCGGGTATCGGTGAGATCATTGGTGGATCAGAAAGAGAAGCAAGATTAGATGTCCTGCAACAGAAAATGGCAGATATGCATGTAGACGAACACGAGCTTTGGTGGTATCTTGATACCAGAAAATTCGGTTCCGTACCACATGCGGGCTTTGGTTTAGGGTTGGAAAGACTTGTTCTTTTCGTAACGGGAATGACGAATATCAGAGACGTAATTCCTTTCCCAAGAACGCCGAAAAGCGCTGAATTCTAGAATAATAAAAAAAGCCTTAATCAGAAGTTAAGGCTTTTTTTATTTCTTAATAGTTTATTATGTTAAAAAGTATAAAGCAAAAATCATGCTAAATGTATTTTTTATCAAATAAATTTATTAAATTCGTAGAATATGTTATGTTAAAACGCAAATAAGAATATGCTTAAACAACACTTACAACTCAAATTAGGACAGAAGCTGGCCCCTCAGCAGATCCAGTTGATGAAGCTTATTCAGCTTCATACTCTTGAATTTGAAGAGGAGTTGGAGAGAGAGTTAGAAGAAAACCCTGCTTTGGAAATTGTCAAGGAGGATTCTAAGGAAGATGATTATTCTTCTTTGGAAGATGCTTATAAGGATGAGGGTACGGAAAGCATTGAAACAGATTTCGACGTCAATGAATATCTTTATGACGACGAACCAGGCTATAAAACCGCATCCAGCAATTACTCTCCGGATGATGAAGAATTTGATAATGAGAGCCTTTTAACGGAAGGCCAGTCTTTATATGATTATCTGTTGGAGCAGATCCATCTGGTGAATATCAATGATGAAGATCTGAAGATCGCAGAATACCTTATCGGAAACTTAGATACAGACGGATATTTAAGAAGGGAGATTAAATCTATTGTTGATGATCTCGCTTTCTCACAGGGAATCTATACTACCAAAGAAAAGGTTGAGGATATCCTTGAAAACTATGTTCAGAAGCTGGATCCGCCAGGAGTGGGAGCAAGAGGATTACAGGAATGTTTGCTGCTCCAGATCGAAAAGAAAGTAAGCTCTGATAAAGCTGTTTCTTTGGCTGCCAATATCCTGAGACATCAGTTTGATGCCCTGACCAATAAGCATTATAATAAGATCATTCAAAAATATGATATTGAAGAGGATGATCTGAAGGATGCTTTGGACGAGATCTCAAAACTTTCCCCTAAAGTAGGAGGTAATTTTGATACACAGACCATTACGATCAATCAGGAAATTATTCCGGACTTTGTGATCCAGGTGAAGGATGGCCAGGTAATTCCTATGCTCAACAGCAAAAACGCACCTACGTTAAGAGTTTCTGAAGAATACAAAGATATTTTGTCTACGTATTCCCATGATAAAAACTCATCAGAGCATAAGCAGGCCGCATTATTTATCAAGCAAAAACTGGATGCTGCAAAATGGTATATCGATGCGATCAATCAGCGTCAGAATACATTATTGCAGACCATTACAGCTATCGTTAAGTTTCAGAAGGATTACTTTATCACAGGAGATGAAAAATCTCTGAAACCAATGATCCTGAAAGATGTGGCAGATATTACCGGCTTTGATATTTCTACGATTTCAAGGGTAGTAAAAAGCAAATATGCCGACACACCCAATGGTATTGTATATCTTAAAGATCTGTTCTCAGACAGCTTAACTAATGATGACGGGGAAGAAGTTTCTACCAAAGAGATTAAAACCCATCTTCAGGAAGTGATCAGTAAAGAGAATAAAAGAAAACCACTGACAGATGATGCTCTGGTGGTGATCTTAAAAGAACAGGGATACAATATTGCCAGAAGAACGATCGCGAAATATCGTGAACAGCTCAATATTCCGGTAGCGAGATTAAGAAAAGAACTTTAAACCTATAGAAAAAGCATTTCAATTTGAAATGCTTTTTTGTTTTTTTTAGAAATACTATTACAGCTACCCTAAGAACTATGCTTTTCCAGCCCCAGTTCCTTCATTGAAATTTCCCGCATTTCCACCTTTCTTATTTTCCCGGAAATGGTCATCGGAAACTCATCCACAAATTTCCAGTATTTGGGAATCTTATAATGGGCAATTCTTCCCTTGCAGTAATCCTGTAGTTCCTCCTCTGTGATCGTGAAGCCTTTTCTCACTTTTATCCAGGCCATTACCTCCTCCCCAAATTTTTCACTTGGAACTCCAATGATCTGGACATCCAGAATGTGGGTATAGGTATACAAAAAGTCTTCAATTTCCTTGGGTGAGATATTTTCGCCTCCACGGATGATAAGATCCTTGATTCTTCCGGAAATGGTAATATATCCATCCTGATCCATCACAGCCATATCTCCTGTATGCATCCATCGGGCATCATCCAGTACCTTTTTTGTATTTTCGGGATCATTCCAGTATTTTAACATTACAGAATATCCCCTTGTACACAGTTCGCCATGCTCACCACGCTTCAGAATTCTGCCGTTTTCATCGACGATCTTTATTTCAAGATGATCCTGAACGGTTCCTACCGTACTGACCTGCTTTTCCAATGGAGTACCGATCAGTGTCTGTGTAGAAACAGGAGAAGTTTCTGTCATTCCGTAACAGATACTCATTTCTTTAATATTCATGAGGCTTTCCACCTTTTTCATAATTTCAGGTGGACATACGGAACCTGCCATTACCCCGGTTCTTAAACTTGAGAAATCGTACGTATCAAAATCTTTTACAGCCAGCTCGGCAATGAACATGGTGGGAACACCATACAAAGAAGTACATTTTTCGTCTGAAACGGCTTTCAGTGTAATCTCCGGATCAAAACTGTCATTGGGAATGACCATACAGGCTCCGTGCGCTGTGCAGCACATGTTTCCGATGACCATTCCAAAGCAGTGATAGAATGGAACAGGAATACATACACGATCTTTCTCTGTGTATTTTAATCGTATACCGATAAAATATCCGTTGTTTAATATATTATGGTGAGAAAGGGTCACTCCTTTCGGGAAGCCTGTAGTCCCTGAAGTATATTGAATGTTGACGGGATCATCGAACTGTACATGTTCTTCAAAACTGTGTAAAACTTCATCTGAAATATCCTGTCCGTTGTTGACAAAATCTTCCCAGTTGTCATCGAAGAATATCTCATGCTCAAGCGTGGGGCATACCTCTCTGGCATATTCTACCATTTCTTTATAATTACTGGTTTTAAAGTTTAAAGAGGAAAAGATAAAACGCACTTCAGACTGGTTCAGTACATAGGTCAGCTCATGGGTTCTGTAAGCCGGATTGATATTGACTAAAATAGTCCCTATCCTCGCTGTGGCATATTGCAGAAGTACCCATTCATAACGATTGGAAGACCATATTCCGATTCGGTCTCCTGCTTTGGCGCCTAAAAATAAGAGAGCTTTTGCAACAGCAGTCGTTTGATTGTAAAATTCCTGATACGTAGCTCTGTAATCCTGATGAACACAGACCAGTGCTTCCTGATGTGGGTATTTTTCGACAGTACTCTTAAGGTTTCCTCCGATAGTCTGTCCTAATAATGGAATCTCAGAAGTTCCATAAACATAAGATAAGGGCATAGTTTAAGATTTGGTGGAATAAAATTAACAATAATATCTTGAACTATAGCCTATGAATACTAATTTTCCTGAGAATCTATCTCTTTAAGCTGTTTTAGATTTTTGTCAAGTTTTTTAATAATAGTACCATATACGAGTCTGTAATAAAGCCAGATCATGGATACTGCGAGGAAAGTGCTGACAATGATTCCTACTATAATTATTGTAAGATTGGAGTTGGCAGGCTGTATATTCTGGGAATCTAAGGTATAAAATATAAAGGCTATAAGCACAAAAGTGAATACAAACAGCAGGACAATACTGATCAGAATAAATGCATTGACTGTTGTTTTAAATTTAATGATCCGGGTAATAAGACCCTTCAGGTTTTCCTCGATCTTTATTTTGCGATAATTCTGATAGAATTTCAATACAAAATAGGCGGTTATTAGCAAGCTCAGAATTTTTATGGCCAGATAAACATGCCCGAAATTGTTTTCTACCTGAGGTGCTTCCTGTGCTCCTAATTTTTCCAGCATTTTGCGGAAGCTTTCCGATTCCTCTTCCTGAAAGAAGTAAAATAATCCCAAAACCGAGAAGAACAGAAATTCTACCACACTGATCCAGAAAATATACTTTACATAATTACGTGATTTTCTATTCAACATCTGAAGAATCTCACGGTTGTCATATTTAGGCTGGACAGGCTGTTCCTGCCATGTTTTCTTAAAGTTATCTAAATCAAATTCAGGCATATTTTTCCATCTGTTCTTTAAGGGTTTTCTTTAATCTGTTCATTTTCACACGGGCATTAACTTCAGTGATTCCGAGGTTTTCTGCAATATCCTTGTAAGGCAGATCGTCAAGATACATCATAACAATGGCTCTTTCTACGTTAGGAAGAGTTTTGATTACAGTATACAAAAGCGATATCTGTTGCTGCTTTTCATCATCATCTTCCACAAAATCCCTGTGGTTGATGTCCAGTTCATTGGTAGGAAGGCTTTTGCTTTTTTTTCTAAAAAGAGTAATGGCTGTATTGAGTGCTACACGGTACATCCATGTGGAAATCTTAGAATTTCCTTTAAATGAGTCGTAACTTCTCCAGAGTTGTAACACAATCTCCTGAAAAAGATCTTCCTCATCTTCCAGAGAATTGGTATACAGACGGGATACCTTAATAATCAGACCCTGATTATCCTTGATAAGCTGCGCAAATTCTTTCTCTCTGGAATTCATAGATATATAATGGCACGAAGATAATAATAATGTGGTAATTGATGAAGAGGAATGAAGGCAAAATCGTAAAATTATAAAAATATGAAAAGGCTGAGAAGCGAAGGGGCTGAGAAGTGAAGTAAACAAAGAGGATAAAGATGGGAAATATATGTTTTTTTGAAGGTAACATTTGGTGTTTTTACGAAGCTCCTTTTGTATCATAGTCCTCTCTTTGTCTTCTTAGCCTTTTCGTCCTTTCACCATTTCCCTTAAATTTATGTATCTTTGCACCTGCGAGAAAATCGGCCTGTTGATTCCTGCTTCGGCAGGGGTAGGAAAGTCCGGACACCACAGAGCAGCAAAGCGGATAACATCCGCCACCCGTGAGGGTAGGACAAGTGCAACAGAAAGCAGGTACAGTTCGGCTGTAGTGAAACCAGGTAAACTCTTTGCGGTGCAATGGTAAGTATATCGGTTCTTTTCAATGATGAAGGTAACTTTAATCATGAAAATAGGGGCGGCTCGTCCTGAAAACCGAGGGGTAATCAGCTCAAGCTTGGCAGCAATGTAAAGCGTAGATAAATAACAGGCACTTCTTAGGAAGTACAAAATCCGGCTTATAGATTTTCTCGTGATTTTTCTTTATAGCCATCAGGATTCCTGAATAATGACAGAACAAAATCCTTTATAAATAAAGAATCCTCAGATTATACTACCTGAGGATTCTTTTATTATTCATTTTCAAGGGTATTCTTAGCATCGGTAAGCTCCTGTTTTTCTTTTTCAGAAAGTGTCGGGTACTTAAGATCCATTTTTTCGAGTGTGTCAATAATGATCTGGATGGCGGCAACCCTGGCAAACCATTTGTTGTCGGCAGGAAGCACATACCATGGGGCATGGTCTTTTGAAGTTTCATTGATAGCTGTTTCGTAGGCATCCATATACTGATCAAATAATGCCCTTTCTGGGAGATCTCCCATAGAGAATTTCCAGTTTTTTTCCTGTTCATTGATCCTGTCGAGAAATCTTTTCTTCTGTTCATTCTTAGATACGTTCAGAAAGAGTTTGATGACAGTCGTTCCGTTTTGAGAAAGGTGCTTCTCAAAATTGCGGATACTTTCATATCTGTTTTCCCAGAATTTGTTGTCAAAATCTTTTACAGAGGACCATGTTTTTTCACTTAGATTATATTCAGGATGTACTTTGCAGACCAGGACACTCTCATAATGGGAGCGGTTGAAAATTCCGATCATCCCTTTCTGGGGAAGCGCGAGGTAGTGTCTCCATAAGAAATCGTGGGAGTATTCTTTAGAACTCGGCGTTTTAAAACTGGTGACATTGCATCCCTGTGGGTTTACACCACCAAAGACATGCTCTACCAGACTGTCTTTCCCTGCAGCATCCATTGCCTGAAGAACCACTAATAAAGATTTGCTTCCGTCAGCATAAAGCTTTTCCTGTAATTCACGCAGTTTTTCTTTTTCCTGGGCTAATAATTGTATTCCTTCTTCTTTGGTTAGTTTTCCCTCATAAGATGTTGAATGTTTTTTTATTGAGAATTTTCCGTTTACCTGAAAGTCATCTGAGAAATTGGTGTCCATGTTTTTTATAAAGATTAAAAGATTAAAAGATTAAAAGATTAAAAGATTAAAAGATTAAAAGATTAAAAGATTAAAAGATTTTGGCTATCATTCAAATTCCGGCATATAATATCTAATATCTGACTTCTAGCCTCTAACATCTATTTCAACATAAATGTAATAAAAAAACCGCCTCTATAGAGACGGTTTTTTTATTTTTTGAGTAAAGATTACTTCGCAGCAGCCTTTTTAGCTAGTTTTTCAGCTTTTTTCTCTGCTTTAGCAGCTTCTTTCTGCTCAGCAGCAGTCAATGCTTTTGGCTCAGGAGCATTAGCATCTACGTTACCTTTGATGTAGATTACGCTTCTGTTGTTTGCAGGGTCGTTAGAGAAAACCTCGATCATTTTGTTAAAAGGTCCAGGAATAGCGGTGTTGTATCCAACCTTGATCTTAGCAGATTTTCCTGGCATAATCGGATCCTGGCTGAATTCAGGTGTAGTACATCCGCAAGAAGGCTTTACGTTTGAAAGGATCAAAGGCTTGTCACCTGAGTTCGTTACAGTAAAGAATCTCGTACCGTCAGCATTAGGTTTGATAGTCCCGTAGTCAAAAGTGGTTTTATCAAATGTAATAGTTTGTGCAGTTGCTAGAGCAAATGTTCCGAATAACGCAATTCCTGCAATTAATTTTTTCATATTCTTGAATGTTAATATGTTTGTTAGATAAATTTTGTGAAACAAAGTTAAAAATTATTTTAATTCATGCTTAAAAATTTTTTTCTTTAAACTATTTTTGCAAATTGTAAGCCAAAGAAATAGAATTTATGCAGATTTCAGAAAAGTATAACCCACAGGAAACAGAACAGAAATGGTACAATTACTGGATGGAGAATAAGTATTTCCATTCAGAACCTAATGACAAGCCGCCATATACCATAGTAATTCCTCCGCCAAACGTTACGGGGATCTTACATATGGGGCATATGCTGAACAATACCATTCAGGATGTTCTGGTCCGCCGTGCAAGAATGCGGGGATTTAATGCCTGTTGGATTCCGGGAACAGATCACGCTTCGATCGCTACTGAAGCTAAAGTTGTTGCTAAGCTGAAGTCTGAGGGAGTCAGCAAATCCGATATTACCCGTGAACAATTCCTGGAGCATGCCTGGGAATGGACCCATAAATATGGAGGGACTATTCTTGAGCAGCTGAAAAAGCTGGGATGCTCATGTGATTGGGACAGGACTCGTTTCACAATGGAGGATAAACTTTCACAACAGGTCATTAAAAGTTTTGTAGACCTATATAATAAAGGATTGATCTACAGAGGGTACAGAATGGTAAACTGGGATCCTGAGGCAAAGACCAATATTTCAGATGAAGAGGTAATATTTAAAGAGCAGAACGGGAAACTGTATTTCCTTAAATATAAAATTGAAGGTTCAGAAGAGTTTCTTTCTGTTGCTACTACGCGTCCTGAAACGATTTTCGGGGATACTGCCGTATGTATCAATCCTGATGATGAAAGATATGCTCACCTGAAAGGTAAGAATGTAATCGTACCGATCGTAAACAGAGTAATCCCGATCATTGAGGATGAATATGTTGATATTGAGTTTGGAACAGGAGCTTTGAAAATCACTCCGGCACACGATACCAATGACTATGAGATCGGGCAGAAGCATCAGCTAAAAATGATCGATGCTTTGGATGATGACGGAAACCTTAATGAACATGGCCTTCATTATGCCGGTAAAAACAGATTTGAAGTAAGAAAGCAGATCGCAAAGGAGCTTGAAGAAAAAGATCTTTTACTAAAAGCAGAAGATTACGTTAATAAAGTAGGGACCTCTGAAAGAACAGGCGCTGTTATTGAGCCTAAAATTTCAGTACAGTGGTTCCTGAAAATGTCTGAAATTGCCCAGCCTGCACTGGATGTGGTAATGGATGATGAGGTGAAGTTCTATCCGGAGAAATTCAAAAACACTTATAAACACTGGATGGAAAACATCCGTGACTGGAATATCTCCCGTCAGCTTTGGTGGGGCCAGCAGATCCCTGCCTATTATTATGGTACAGGAGATGAAGATTTTGTAGTGGCTGAAACTAAGGAAGAAGCTTTAGAATTGGCAAAACAAAAAACAGGAAACTCTGGGTTGACAGCTGAAAACCTTAAACAGGATAATGATGCATTAGACACATGGTTCTCATCCTGGCTGTGGCCAATGTCTGTATTTGACGGACTGCTTGATCCTGAAAATAAGGATATCAATTATTATTATCCTACTTCAGATCTGGTTACTGCCCCGGATATTATTTTCTTCTGGGTAGCAAGAATGATTATGGCCGGATTGGAATACAGAAAAGAAGTTCCGTTCAAAAATGTTTACTTTACAGGAATTGTACGAGATAAGCAGAGAAGAAAGATGTCAAAATCTTTAGGGAATTCTCCGGATCCGCTGGAGCTGATCGATAAATATGGTGCAGATGGAGTTCGTGTAGGTATTCTACTGAGTTCCGCAGCAGGTAACGATCTTCTTTTTGATGAAGATCTTATGCTTCAGGGAAGAAACTTCATGACGAAGATCTGGAATGCCTTCCGTTTGATCAATATGTGGAACCATGAAGATAAAACAGCTAATTCAACGGAAACCCAGACGATAGATTGGTTTGAAAATAAATTAAGTAAAACAATCGTTGAAATTAATGACCAGTTTGAGAAGTTCAGAATTTCTGATGCACTTCATCTGATCTATAAATTAATTTGGGATGATTTTTGTGGTTGGTATCTTGAAGCTATTAAGCCTAACTACGGAGAAGGAATTTCTAAGGAAGTTTACAATAAAACGATTTATTTCTTTGAGGAACTGATGAAGCTGCTTCATCCTTTCATGCCTTTCTTAACGGAAGAATTATGGCAGACTATTTCGGAAAGAAGTATTGATGAAGCTTTAGTTATTGCACAGCAGAAAAAAGAAGGAGCGTTTGATGAGATCATTATTAAGAATTTTGAAACTGCGGCAGAATTAATTTCCGGGGTTAGAAATTACCGTCAGACAAAAGGAATCTCACCTAGAGAAACTGTTGAAGTGTATACTAATGCCTCTGAATTTGCGAATGAAGCGGTAATAAGAAAGCTGGCTAATATTTCTGATATCCATTTTGGACAGAAAACAGATAAACCAAGCTTTACTTTTCTGGTAGGAGCGACTGAAGTGTCTATTCCATTAAGTGAAAACTTAGACCTGGGAGAAGAGAAAGAAAAGACTGAAGAAGAACTGAAATATTTAAAAGGATTTTTGATTTCGGTAGAGAAAAAACTTTCCAACGAAAAATTCGTTGCCAATGCGAAACCGGAAATTGTAGAGGTTGAACGTAAGAAGCAAAAAGATGCTCTTGACAAGATTGCCATCCTGGAAGAGAAGCTGAAAAGCTTATAAGTTTAAAGACATAGACAATAATTTTGTCATAATCTCAGGCTGGATACAGATGAAAACTTGTATCCAGCCTGATGGTTTAAAGAATAAATAAAATGACACATATAGAAAACATCAAAAAACTATTCTCGAAAGACTTTGTAGAAAGTCCTTTATTAGAAAGTTTTGAAGTAGGGAAGATCTATCTTTCCAGTGGCAAGCTGGTAGCTTGTGATCCATTGATCACGAACGATATGCTGCCTTTTTCTACGGGATTTCCTAAGGGAGATTTTTCCGTCATCCTGCACAAAGAAAGAGAAAGTAACTGTGTGGCATATGCGGAAATTATCTTTAATGATTCTGAAATTAAAGAGTGGAAACTCGCTACCACAGCAGGACAGGACGTAAAAGAACTGGCTGAAGGAGAAGTGTTCGGTTACCCTGTGGAAAGTGGAATGGGATGCTTCATGGACGTTGATACTCAAAACAGTCTCAACGAACTGGAACAAAAGTTATATCACAACAAAGGAGGAGACTTTATGGGAATCTATGAAGAATTTTTCCATGAACATTTTTTTGATGAAAACGGAGCGATCGATCAATATGCTTTCCTAAAACCGGCAAAGGAACATCCCGGAACTATATTTGCTTTTGAGACCGGATATGGTGAGGGCTTTTATGCCAGCTATATTGCTTATGATAAGGATCAGTCACCCGTGAAGATAATTACTGAATTTATTGAAATAAGTTAATTAAAATAGTTATTTTTGAATTACCATTTTAAAAAAAATATTAAACTTTAAAGCCAAATAAAACACAATGAATTTCTCATCAGAACAACCCCGAATTATTGTTGTAGGGAGCTCATCAATAGACCTGGTTCTGGAAACCGAAAAACTTCCTTTACCCAATGAAACAGTTTTAGCCGTTAATTCAGACAGCTATTTTGGAGGCAAAGGAGCCAATCAGGCGGTAGGGACTGCCAGATTGGGAGCGAGCGTTTATTTTATAGGTTGTGTGGGAATGGATCCTCTCGGACAGCAGATCATGAGAAATCTGGTAAGTGAAAATGTGAACGTAGGCTTTGTTCATGAAACAGACAAAGAATCAACGGGAACTGCTTATGTGACAACTTCTAACGGAAATGCTGCGATCGTAGTAGTGCCGGCTGCCAATAAATACCTTAATAACGCGCATATAGACGAAGCAGACCGGTATTTTCATACGGTAGATCTTGTGCTTGTACAGCTTGAGGTTTCCTTAAATGTAGTGGAATACACCGTTAAAAAAGCCAAGAAATATGGCAAAAAAGTAGGATTGTACGCTTCCCCTGCTATGAGAATCAGTGAAGAAATATTAGATAATGTTGACTTTATTGTAGCAAAAAGCAGTGAATTATATATTATCTTTGGTGAAGAGAAAAGAGAAGAGGTTCTAAAAAAATACTTCAATAAGGTCTTTGTCAGAGATGATACCAATTCGACCATTTATTTTGATGGTACAGAAATGAAATATTACAGAAACGATAAGGATGAAACCATTTATAAGATGGGAATGGGAGATGCATTTACTTCGGGATTTGCCATAGCGCTCTGCCATGGAAACTCTATTGAAGAATGTGTGAAATTTGGAAATGAAGTTTCATCAAGGGTTTCCGGGGGTAAGGGGTCCCAGACAGGGCTGCCAAGAATCTCAGATTTTCTTTCTTAAGCTATTTACGGCATATCAAAAGTCTGAAACTTAACATAAAAATATATGTAAAATGTCCACTTTTATAGTGGATTTTTTCTTTTATGATATGGAAAAACTAATACTTAACACGGAAGACCATGCTGCTCTGGCTGTTCATCTTTTTCATCCCGAAAAAAGTAATGGAAAACTACTGCTCATTAATTCTGCAACAGGAGTGAAACAGCAGGTCTATTTTTCCTTTGCTACTTATTTTTCTCAGCAGGGATTTACGGTTGTCACTTATGATTACAGGGGAATAGGACTTTCCAAACCGAAAGATATGAAAGGCTTTCACAGTTCTATGAGAATATGGGGTTCGAAGGATTATAAAACTTTAACTCAATATATTAAAAAGAATTTTCCGGATTACCGGAAATATTGTTTGGGGCATTCCGTTGGCGCGCTGATCCTGGGAATGAATGAAGATTCAGGAATGTTTGAAGAATTTGTTTTTGTGGGAACCCAGAATGCCTTTGTCGGTAACCTGAAATGGAAGACAAAAATTGAGGCTTATCTGGGATTTGGAATTGTTCAGCCTTTAACCACTTCATTACTAGGTTATTTTCCTGCTCATTGGTTTGGACTTGGAGAAAGTCTTCCAAAAAATTGTGCATATGACTGGAGAACCTTAATTTTAAACAAGAAATCAACCAACCGGCTGTTGGAAAAAATTGATGATTACTCTAAAAATTTAAACCAGAATGTATTTGTAATTCGTGCCGAGGATGATGTATGGCTGACTGAAAAAGGCGTATTGAGCTTATTAAATAACACCTATCCTAACCTTAAGCCGACTTACAGGCTGGTGAAAACTTCCGAATCTGATAAAAAAGAGATAGGGCATGTTAATTTTTTTAGAAGTTTTAACAACAAACTCTGGGATATTATTTTAAATGAACTGACAGATAAATGAAAAGTACGATTGACAACACAGTAGAATTTGTAAAAGAAAAATTAGAAGGAGCAGAGGCAGGACATGACTGGTTCCATATTGAAAGAGTCTGGAAACTTGCCGCTAAAATAGCTGAGACAGAAGATTGTGACAGAGAGGTAGTGGAACTGTCTGCATTGCTTCATGATATTGCCGATCCTAAATTTCATAACGGAGATGAAACCATAGCCCCTAAAATATCCAGACAATTTCTCGAAAGTCAAAATGTCTCTGAAGAAACGATAGGAAAAGTTCTATTTGTGATTGAAAATATTTCATTTAAAAACAGAAGCCAGGCCCCGGAAAATCCACCGATTGAGCTTAAAATCGTACAGGATGCTGACCGTATTGATGCTATAGGAGCCATTGGAATTGCCAGAACATTCAATTTCGGAGGATTCAAAAATAATCTGATGTATGATCCCGCTGCTAAACCTAATCTAGGAATGTCCAAAGAAGAATATAAAAAATCTAATGGTACCACCATCAACCATTTTTACGAAAAGCTACTTCTTCTGAAAGATCTGATGAATACTGAAGAAGGAAAAAAAATGGCCGAAGAAAGACATCATTATATGCTGAATTTCCTCGACCAGTTTTATAAAGAATGGAATGTGGATTAGAAAATAGTATATCTGATGATTGAAGGATGTGAAGCGGTGCTTCCCCGTTTAAGATTTTTGATGAGCATTATTTTTTTACATTACCGCCGAAAATGTTTTTTTATGGCTTGGCTATAGATAAAATATAGATAAGAAGTATCTTTGTAAAATATGACACTGATTATTTTTATAATATTTCTGGCTTCCATCCTTTCTTTGGTCCTGTTCAAGGTAAAATCCGGAAGAAAGGCAAAATGGGCCAAGCTGTTCCGTATAGTAACGGTAGTTTTCTCGATCTCTGTTTTTACCTATTGGTTCATCAAAAAAAGCGCTGTCGCATTTGTGGATAACTCAGTGGGACTTCAGGTGATCAATAAGCTTCCGCAAGCATTGGACTTTTATCTGATCAACGTGAATAAAACGGATAAAAATACTACGCTTGAACCTAAGCATATCGGGAAAATACGGCCGGAATATTACAGAATAGAATATCTGAAGATGGATAAGTCTGATGAATACTGGATTATAGGGTATCTGGGGAAAAAGAATCTCGTGTACTTTTCCCAGCATTCCGTACCGAATAAGAATATTGATCAGATTGTAGAAGTACAGAATTATATCAATCAGAGTATGAAGCTTTCTGATGCTGCAAAAAAACAGGTGGATGCCTATAATTATGAAAATACAAAACTGGGGATATGGATCACATTAGATTTCCTGCTTTTGTTTCTCAATCTGGTATTGCTCCTGAAGAAAAGCAAAAATAAATAAATACGGGTAATGAGCTGTATAAGAGCTGGCTCATTACCCATTACTTTTTTAAGGATAATCCAGGATCTGCATGATCTGTTCTTTAAACTCTTCCGGACAGCTTCTTATCAGCTTATCTTTATTCTGTTTGCTGATCTGGCTGGGATTGAGCCATTCAATTTTATTAGAATTAAGGCTGTGATGATCAAATACTCTTTTTATGGTATGATTCTCATAAAAGGTATACTCATCGCCCAGCCAATTGCTTGCGATACTGATTTTACAGATTTCTTTTTTCATGACATTTATCTTTTTAAGTATACCGGATTCGTGAAATACGGTATATCCTAATATAGGAAATTTTCTGTTATGAAAAGGGTTTTATCGCTTTTGAAGAGTAAATTAAAATTAGTCTATTTAAAATTTTGTGTTTGATTATCTATTACTTTTACAGTAACTATAATCATTTAAAAGAGCGTTCCCATATTTTCCGTTGCCATTTGAGGGATATGAATATCGGTTTTCCATTCCTCATTCAGCTTTTTGATAAAATAGGCTGATAACAGGGGAGAAGCCTTTTCAATATTCTGGTGTACAAAAAAGTAAAGATTCTGAAGGCCTTCTTCTTTCCATTTTGTGAGATGTTTCAGCCAGTCGTCCAGTCTTTCATAATCACTTTCTGCATTGGCTCCTACATAGCGGATGAACGCATTAGGAGTGGTAAGGCGCATATGGAGCATATCTCTTCTTCCGGCAGTATCTACAATAATGTTGGTGATATTGTGGGTTTCGAAAAGCTCACAGGTTGTATTCAGGATTTCTTCATTGGTAAACCACTCTGTATTTCTGAGCTCTATGGCAAGAGGTACTTCCTTCGGCCATTCTTTGACAAACTTTTCCAGCCTGTCATAATCTTTAGGTTTAAAGTTATCATGAAGCTGAAGGAAAGCCATACCCAATTTCTCATCAAAATTAATGACTGCCGAAGCAAAATGAGTGACAGGATCTGTCACATCGATCAGTCTTCTGAAATGGGATACCGTATTGGTGATCTTAGGGAAGAATTTGAAATTTTCCGGTGTCTTCTCCTTCCATGTTTTCACCTGTTCAGGGGTAGGCAAGCCGTAGAAAGTAGCATTCAGCTCAATCGAATTAAACTGGGTGGCATAATACGTCAATTCGTCTTTCGTGCCTTTAGGATAGAATCCTTTAAGGTCGGTCTTATTCCATTTTGCACATCCGATGGAGATATTTTTCAGCCCTTTTTTATTCAGTCCTAAAATTTCTTTTGTTCTGGAATGATCTTTGGGAAGGGTGAAATCTATTTTTGATGGGTCTTCTACTTGTCCGAATTTCATATCTGTTGTGTTATAGCATTAAATAATAAACACAAATATAAACCAAAAAAATCATAGAGGGTTCTATGATTTTTGGTGAAAATAATTGTATCGGTGCGGATTATTTTTTGATGATCTTTTCGGTAATCTGATTTTTACCGGTTGTAATTTTCATCAGGTATACAGCACTTGGATAGTCGGAAAGGTCAATTTTTATAAGATCCTGGTTGAAATTTTGATCAAAGAGAATCCTTTCGTGGAGATCGATCAGTTTTATATTTTTTATTGGAGTCTGAGAGCTGATCTGCAACACATCTTTTACTGGATTAGGGAAAACTCTTATCCGTTTTGTATTGATTTCTGAACTGTTGCTGTGCAGAAAGCTTCCACAGCTTGTAGTAAATGTGATATCAGGATACATAGACTGAAGGTCATTCAGTTGAGCATCATCTACACACATTGATAAATTGGGATTATAATTTGAATAATCATGGAATTCCTCTATAGAACCGTTTCTTATATTAGCATAGGTAAGGTTAGGCATATTTAATAGACTAAGTCCCTGTAAATGGGAAGAAGATGAAAGGTTAAGCTGGGTAATTTGGGGGCAATTACTGAAGGCCGCGTTTTTCAGATTGATGTTATCGGAAGTGTTTACCTGTGTCAACAAAGGTAATGATGACAGGTCCAGAAACTCTAAATTGGTGTTGTTTGTAATATTTAGAGAAGAAAGTGGCTCGATCTGCGAAAGCTCTAATGATTGTAATGCAGTACAGTCTTTAGTGTTCAGGGTGGATATTTTAGTATTTCTTATCGTGATTTCTTTAAACCCCGTACATTGGTCCAGGTTGATGTTTTCCAAATTGGGAAATGCTCCATCAGGATAGTTATAGCCTATTGCTAAGGTTTGCAGACCAGGGCAGTTTTCTAAATCCAGATTTCTTAAATCGCTATTATTTTTAAATCTAAAATCAGTCAGAGCTATACAGTTTTTAGCGATAATGGCTTGAAGATCCGCATTACCTTGGGTATTCATGGTTTCAATCCTGCTTGTTTGCAAGGTCTGTAAATGAGGAAGGTTGCTGACATTCACAATGTTCATGTAGCCGCATGAGTTGGTGATATCAATATTTTCCAGAACCTGGGCTACACTAAAATTGACGGAATTGGTGATTTTTTGATTAAAAGCTTTTAATATTTTAAGCTTTGGAAGACCGGAAAGATTCAGTGAAGTTACATCCCCAAAATAGACTCCTGATGTTGTATTGTATCCGTATCTGTTGTAAAAAGAGCAATCCAGTTCTTCCAGGTTGGCTAATCCTGCTGTCGTAAAATCAATGGAAGGAGCATTCAGACCCTGAATCTTTTTTAAAGAGGAACATCCGTTAAGGTTCACTGAGGTGAAATAGGCGCCTGTCGTTGAATAATGATCGGTATCTGCTACGATCTCCTGTAAATTAATGCAATTATTGGCTATCAGTTCAATGTCCTGATTATTACCGGTTAAAAAAGATATTCCGGTATCTCCCAGCACTGAAATTTTCGTTAAAGAGCTCAGGCCAGGTACTGAAATTTTTTCTAAAAGCTTACATGAATTAAATGTCAACGTCTGAATAGTAGAATTCTGAATATATAGCTCTTTAAGTTCGGCAGAATTAATAATCGCATTGCTGTTGATCTGTTGGCAGTTTTTGATGCTCAGGCTATTTTCAGGGGAAGACCATGGATTACCTGTAGCCTGATAAGCGATTATATCTGCAATATCCTGGATTCCTGAGCAGTTATCGAACAAAAGGTTGATGGGTGAGGGAGTATACTGACCGGATTGAGAAAAGTCGTAGTAAAATGGTCTTCCCTGCACTTTTTTAATCTGAGGTCTGTTGACAAAACTGATGTTGGCTGTTTTAGTATGCCAGAAATAGAGTTCTTCAAGGTTCGGGAAAAGCAGGGCGTCTGAAATACCATCCGGTAAATGGCTGTTATAATAAGCCATTTTTATATTACCAGGGTCCTGTATATTTCCCTGGGGGTCAATATACATCTGGTCAGGATCTTGCCTGATGTTTAATATTTTAACCTGCTGTGCTTCCGAAAGCTGAATTTCTCCGTCTCCATTATTGTCTACAGCAATAGAATTTCCATTAAAATCTTTTGCAATTTGATTTGTTGAGTTTGAGCTTAGAAGCAGCGCTTTGAATTTTACATCAGAAAAACTGAGATTCTGAGAGGAGACTACAGAAAAGCAGCCTACTGAGAAGGTAAGTAATAATTTTTTCATAATTTGAGTTTTTATAGCAGATCCTGTTATGGATTATGTATTAGGAATCTGATGATATAAATATAATTATTTTTCCTTAAATATATTGATTGTTGATGTTTTTAAATGATTATTGTATTTTGTATTATTTTATTTTAATAAAGTTTAATTTTATTAAAATTTTTAAATAAAATAACATAAATTGTAGAAATAAAATTATGCTCAAAAAATGAAATAGCACACCAAAAGGTGTGCTATACTGATATGGTGTGTTTATTATTTGATCTTATGCCTCGCAGCTTGAGCATGATACGAAGTTCACCATCATTTCTTTGGACACGGAAGAGCTTCTTTGGTAATAAAGTGTCTTTACTCCTTTTTTCCAAGCTTCGATGTAAAGGTAGTTTACGTCTTTTACTGGCATTGTGGAAGGAATCTGAAGGTTCAGCGATTGTGCCTGGTCGATATACTGCTGTCTCTGTGCAGCCTGTGAAATGATCTCCATAGGAGAAATTTCCTTAAATGTTTTGAATACTGCCTTTTCTTCAGGAGTAAGCTCATTCAGGTGCTGTACAGAACCGTGGTTCAGCATGATTGTTCTCCATGTTTCTTCGTTGTCCAGTCCTTTTTCTTCCAGTAATTTTGCCAGGTATTTGTTCTTACGCATAAAGTTTCCTTTAGCAAGACCTGCTTTATAATAGTTTGAAGAGAAAGGCTCAATTCCAGGAGAAGTCTGTCCTAAAATTGCAGAGCTTGAAGTGGTAGGGGCAATAGCCATTGTTGTCGTATTTCTCAATCCGTATCCTTTCAATACTTCCGGTTCTCCGTATATGTTGGCAAGCTCTCTTGAAGCTTGTTCAGCTTGTTCTTTGATATGTCTGAATGCTCTTGCATTGAATTGGGTCGCCTCAAAGCTTTCAAACGGGATCATATTTTTTTGTAAATAGGAATGATATCCTAAAACTCCCAGTCCAAGTGCTCTGTGGCGCATGGCGAAGTTTCTTGCTCCCTGCAGGTAGTAGTTTCCTTCCGTTTTATCGATGAATTCTGATAAAACAGCGTCGAGGAAGTATATTGCCAGTTTTACAGCGTCAGTATCTTTCCACTCATCATAAAGCTCAAGGTTCATAGAAGACAGACAGCAGATGAAAGACTCTTCCATTGTTGAAGGAAGCATGATCTCAGAGCAAAGGTTACTCGCATTTACTGTCATTCCTAAATCTTTGTATACCTGAGGCTTATTTCTGTTTACGTTATCTGTAAAGAAAATATAAGGAAGCCCTTTTTGCTGGCGGCTTTCCAATACTCTTGCCCAAATTTTACGCTTATCCATATCACCGTCAATCATATCCTGCATCCAGTAATCCGGTACACAAATTCCGGTAAACAGGTTCTGGATTGGGCTACCGATATCTTTAATGGATAGGAATTCTTCAATATCTCCGTGGTCAATGTCTAAGTAAGCAGCAAAAGCCCCTCTTCTTACCCCACCCTGAGAAACAACATCCATCGCGGTATCAAAAAGCTTCATGAATGAAACTGCTCCTGAAGACTTTCCGTTATCAGTTACAGCGGTTCCTCTGTTTCTCAATTCCCCGAAATATCCTGAAGTTCCTCCTCCGATCTTAGTCTGCATGATCACTTCACCCATTTTGTGGGTAATTCCTTCAATGCTGTCAGGAATGTGAACGTTGAAGCATGAGATCGGAAGACCTCTCTGTGTTCCCATATTAGCCCATACAGGAGAAGAGAAGCTGATCCACCCTTTAGTGATCATTTCTTTGAATGCAGGCTGAAGCTCAGGCTTGTATAACTTTTTTGCAGCAGCAGTGGTAATTCTGTCGATAGCTCCGTCTACCGTTTCACCTTTCAACAGATATCCTCTGTTCAACATCTGCTCAGACTCTTCATTGAGCCACCATATATTTGAATTTTGCTCTTCCATAGATGTTATATTTTCGAATTCCGGGATGAGATGATCACCCCGGAATTTTGTTTTTTATAATATTGATTGTAAAAATTCTACTTTGTGGGAACCGTTCAGCCCACTTTCATCCCTTAATTTCTGAAATTCTTTAAAAGACGGTACATTCAAAACTTTACGCTGAATCTCTTCATTGATATAGTTTGAATAATGTACAAATGTAACACCATCTTCCTTTATATAAACCTTATATTCAAAGGTGGACTGATCTAAATTTTTAAAATCATCCAAAAACTTTTGAATATGAGCCTTATTGACCGGAACAAATTCGGAATTTACCGTATAGGTTACTAATACATTGATCATCTTTTATATTTGTGTTTTAGTATTGAACTGTCATTCCGGGGGTAGGTAATCCGTTATGTTGGATTCTTCAATTCATTCAGAATGACAAGACGCTAATACTATCTGCTTTGACGCTCGCTTCGCTCGCGCCCAGGTATTAAAACAAATCGTTTGCCGTAATACTCTTATCGTGTTTTGTATAGTCTACAGGTCTTTTGGCAAAGAAATCATCTAATGAGTTAGCGAAAACTTCCTCTTCGAACCATACCATCGGTCTGTACTGTTCAGGAGTGATGTTGTATCTTGTTTTCATATTGATCTTCTTCAGACTGTCATCTACACGGTATTTCATGAAGTTTAGCAGGTCCTCTTTAGAAACGTTGTCGATCTCGCCCAATTCAAAGATCCAGCTCAGGATATCGCCTTCTCTTGCAATGGACTCATCTACAAGAGTATAGATATCTTCAATGTCGCTGTCTGTCAGCAGATCCGGCTGTTCTTCACGGATCTTATTGATCAGGTAGATTCCGGCATTAGCGTGAATCTGCTCATCTACAGAGGTCCATGCGATGATATTGGAAACATTTTTCATAAATCCTTTGAATCTGGTGAAAGAAAGGATAATGGCAAATTGAGAGAAAAGAGAAACGTTTTCTACCAGAATACTGAATAATAACAAGGCTGACACATACTCTTTAGGAGTAGCTGAGTTCGCATGTTTTAAAGCATTTCCAAGAAATTCTATCCTGCCCTTTACAGCAGGGATTTCAATTACGTTAAGGAATTCATCATTATATCCCAGTACCTCTAATAAACGGGAATATGCTTCAGAATGACGGAACTCGCATTCCGCAAAAGTAGATCCTAATCCATTGAACTCCGGCTTTGGTAAGTGGTTGTATAAATTTCCCCAGAATGTCTTTACAGACACCTCGATCTGTGCAATGGCTAACAGCGCATTTTTCACAGCGTGCTTTTCATGTGGTTCCAACTGCGAATGAAAATCCTGAACATCTGCAGTAAAGTCCACTTCCGAATGTACCCAGAACGATTTGTTGATGGCCTCTACAAATTGAAGAACCTCCGGGTATTCAAATGGCTTATAACTTACTCTTTTATCAAAAATTCCCATATTAAATATCTTTATAATTAAATAATTTAGATCTCTGTGGATAACGTTCCAGAAATACTTAACTTTTTGTTTTTGTGTTGGTTGTAAATAAAAGTTATTCACTTTCCAAAATCCATATTTCTTGCAAAGAACTAAAGACAAAGTTCGAAAAAAAGAACTGATTTTAAAAGGGGTAAATACTAATCGACTGACTTTTAGCTGTAAAAGTTTTCCACATTTACATGAAACAGGCTCGAATAATAGGCTGAACCACAATATTGAGGATAAATGGATGTAAATTAGGAGTTACAGTTAAACATAAAAGTGTAAACTGTTATAAATAAAGGGTTATTATATTAAACAAAAAAATATTTGAATAAATTTTCTTTCTTGTAACAATTTGAAAATATCATCTACTTATTGGGTATAAAACATAGATCACTTAATGTTAGTAATTCAGGATTTACATAAGTCATACGATACAGGGAAAAGCAAGCTTCATGTTCTCAAGGGAATTAATCTGAATATTTCCGAGGGCGAGTTTGTTTCTATTATGGGAAGTTCCGGTTCCGGAAAATCCACGCTTCTTAATATTATTGGTATTCTGGATGAAAAAGATTCGGGAACCTATGAACTGGATGGAGTTCCTATTGAACATCTATCTGAAGTAAAAGCGGCGGAATACAGAAGTAAGTTTCTGGGATTTATATTTCAGTCTTTTAATCTGATCAATTATAAAACAGCCATAGAAAATGTAGCGCTTCCTTTGTACTATCAGAATGTACCAAGAAAAGAGCGAAACCAGAAGGCATTGGAATATCTGGAGAAAGTAGGATTGGCCCAATGGGCAAGTCACCTTCCCAGCGAGCTTTCCGGAGGGCAAAAGCAGAGGGTTGCTATTGCAAGGGCGTTGATCACAGATCCTAAAGTAGTATTGGCGGATGAACCTACCGGGGCATTGGATTCAAAAACGACCCATGATATTATGAAACTCCTTCAGGACATTAATAACGAAGGAAAAACGATCATTGTGGTCACCCACGAACCTGATGTCGCTGCACAGACTAAAAGGAACGTCGTGCTGAAAGACGGGATTATTGAAAGTGATGAGTTTATTAAACAAATTGTGCTGTAGATACGTTAATTTGAGAATTTGAAAATGAGATAATTTGAAAATGTACTTCCCAAAGGATCTCTGAATTTCTTACTCTCTGAATTTTTTAATTTAAATAAAATGTTTGACCTAGATCGTTGGCAGGAAATATTCAGTTCTATCCGCAGTAATGTACTTCGGACGGTACTTTCGGGGTTTACGGTAGCTCTGGGCCTGTTTATTTTCATTGTTCTTTTTGGAATAGGAAAAGGACTGCAAAATGCATTTTCTGAAGGATTTTCAGGCGATGCCAAAAACCTGATTACCATTACTACAGGGAAAACTACATTGGCTTATAAAGGATTGCAGTCAGATCGGAATGTTACGATGAATAATGACGACTATGACTTCCTTATTAATGCCGATAAGAAGAATGTGGGCGCTTCAAGTCCAAGATATAATGCCAGCTTAATGGTGAAATACGGGAAAGAAAGCGGAATCTATCAGGTACATGGAGCAGAACCGGGAGAACAGGTAATCGAAAACAGAAAGATGATTGACGGCCGCTATATTACACCCAGAGATCTGGAAGGAAAGCAAAATGTCGCAGTCATCGGAAGGATGGTTCAGAGAGATTTGATTAAGAACGGAAGTCCTGTAGGAAAGGAATTGAATATCAACGGAACTATGTTTAAAGTGGTTGGAGTATTTTCAGATGATGGGGGAGATTGGGACGAAAGACATATCACAGTGCCTATTACCACTTTGCAGCAGATGAAAAAAGGTTCAGATACGGTAAATACTGCTTACATCACATATAGTGATAAACTGAATCCTCAGGAAGCAATCAAGTATGGGGATGAGCTTAAAGATAAATTAAAGGCAAGAAAAAATGTTTCTCCTGATGATGAAAATGGTGTTCGTGTCTGGAATAATGCCAAGAACATGAACGATACATTTACATTTATGGCAGTCCTTACAGCTATTGTCGGATTTATTGGATTGGGAACATTGCTGGCGGGAATTATCGGGATCAGTAACATTATGGTCTATATCGTAAAGGAAAGAACCAAAGAGATCGGAGTACGAAAAGCTATTGGAGCTAAACCAAGAGGAATTGTAGGCCTGATTGTTCAGGAGAGTGTTGTGATTACTGTGGTTTCCGGACTTATTGGAGTAGGAGTAGGCGTTTTGACACTAAGTCTTATTGGTGACAGCCTTGAAGAGTTCTTTATTAAAAGTCCAAGTGTAGGATGGGGAGCAATCTTCATGGCGTTCATTGCATTAATCTTTTCCGGGTTAGTTGCAGGATTTGTTCCGGCATACAGGGCTTCGAGAATCAAGCCGATTGAAGCATTGAGGACAGAATAATATTAATTTGAAAATGAAATAATTTGAAAATGTGACAATGACCAGGCAATTCGCTTATTTGCCCTTTTCAAATGTTAACAATCTATAATTAAAGAAAGGTGAATATCATATTTAAAAAAGATACTTGGCAGGAGATCTATTATTCATTGAGGAATAATAAGCTCCGTACATTTCTTACCATGATCGGAGTAGGATGGGGGATGTTTTTGTATGTAAGCCTTCTTGGTGCCGCAAAAGGAATGGAGAATGGTTTTGATAAATTATTTTCTGGTTTTGCGACCAATTCGATCTTCTTATGGGCTCAGAAAACATCTATCCCTTACGAAGGATTTCCCAAAGGAAGGGAAGTTCACCTGAATTTATCCGATATGGAAATGTTGAAAAGAAAGGTAACCGCCATAGACTATATATCACCTCAGAATGCAAGAGGAAGCTTTACGGGGACTCCCGGTGAGGCTATGTCAAAAAATGGTAAAAACGGGACTTACTCTCTTACAGGCGACTACTCTGTGGGAAATAAAATCTCAGAAAAGAAGCTTATTTTCGGACGTTACATCAATGATGCCGATGTTTCAGGCAATAAAAATGTAGTAGTGATCGGAGAAGAGATATATAAAAACTTTTTTGATTCCAAGAAAAAAGAAAATCCAATCGGGCAATCTATCAATATCAAGGGAATATTCTTTAATGTGATCGGAGTTTTCCGTGTGAAAAAAGGAGGAGGATTCGAAAATGACAGGACTGCTTTTATTCCACTTTCTACCTATACCAAGATGTATAATGCAGGTGATCAGATCGATATGTTTGCTATTGTAAGTAAGCCTAATGCTAATGTCAATTCAGTAGAAGAAGATGTGAAGCAGGTATTGAAAAACAAAAATAAGGTTTCCCCTGAAGATACGAACGCCTTTGGAAGCTTCAATCTCGGTAAAGAATTTAAAAAACTGACAGGTTTCCTTACGGGAATGCAGCTGTTGACCATTATTGTAGGGACATTGACAATCCTTGCAGGGGTAATTGCGATTTCAAATATCCTTCTGATCACGGTAAAAGAAAGAACAAAAGAAATCGGGATCAGAAGAGCATTGGGTGCAAAACCTGCAGAAGTAAGAAATCAGATATTGCTTGAAAGTGTTGTGATTACACTCTCATCAGGATTGCTGGGCTTTATGTTTGGGATCTTTGTGCTGATGATCTTAAATGCGGTTACGCAGGGGCAGGATTCATTTCCTTTCTACAATCCCACGGTGAATTATGTAAATGTATTTGCAGCAATGGCGGTGATGGTGATCCTGGGATTGATCATCGGGATGATTCCGGCACAGAGAGCGGTAAAGATCAGACCTATTGAAGCGTTAAGAACAGAGTAATTAATTTGAAAATGAAATAATTTGAAAATTTGAAAATGGAGACGGCCGGTTTATCAATGTACCGGATTGATCTTTTAATTTTTAAATCATTCGATCTTTAAATAAAAAAATAAACTATACATATGAAAAAGAAATTCACTTGGAAAAAAGCCATTTATATAGTGTTGGGGCTTTTATTTGCAGTGGCATTGTTCTCAGGGATTGGCTATCTTGTTAAATCAAACTCTAAAGAAAGTGAAGCTTTCCTTACCCGTAAACCTACCGTTCAGAATATGGATGATAAGGTGATGGCTACAGGAACCATCGTTCCAAAAGAAGAAATTGAAATCAAGCCCAATATTACAGGAATTATCGATAAAATTTTAGTAAAAGAAGGCGATAAGGTGGAAGTGGGACAGTTGATCGCTACTGTAAGGATTGTACCAAGTATTTCTGAGGTCAATGCAGCTCAGCAGGAAGTTCAGAATGCCCAGCTTCAGATCAATAACGCCCAGCTGAACGTTGGCAATATGCAGAAGCAGTTTGAGATGCAGGATAAGCTTTATAAGCAAGGTGTAGCCTCTAAACAGGAATATCTGAACTCACAGCAGCAACTGTTTTCTCAGCAGCAGACGCTTAAAAACGCACAGCAGCAGTTGATTACAGCTCAAAAAAGATTGCAGATCGCCAAGACGGGAGCAACTCCTGAGCTTCAGGGGCAAGGGCTGGCGACTACGCAGATCCGTTCCAAGGCTTCAGGAACCGTTCTTGAAGTTCCTGTGAAATTAGGAAGCCAGGTGATTGAGGCGAATAACTTCAATGCCGGAACTACAATTTGTTCAGTAGCGGATTTAAACTCTCTGATCTTTAAGGGGGAAATTGATGAAGCGCAGGCTGGAAAGCTGAGTCAGGGTATGGATATGAATATTGTGATCGGAGCATTACAGAATAAAACATTCCCTGGAAAACTGACTATGATCGCTCCTAAAGGAAAAGATAACGCGGGTACGATCAAATTCCCGGTGGAAGGTACTGTAAGTAATCCTAATAACGAATATATCAGAGCCGGTTTCTCCGCTAACGGCGAAATTGTTCTAAGCTCACAGAAAAACGCTTTATTGCTGGATGAATCTTTGGTTCAGTATGAAAAGAAACAAGGGAAAGATGTTCCTTTTGTAGAAGTAAAACAAAAAGACGGGAAATTTAAGAAAGTATATGTAAAACTTGGAGCCAGTGATGGGATCAATGTTCAGATTCTTCCGGGTTCAGATATTACAAAAGATTCTGAAGTGAAAGTCTGGAATCCGTCAGATAAAGACAAAGAAGAACTGAAAGAAAAAGCGAAGACAAAATAATAAACTTCACTATAAACTTTAAACTGTTTGATCCCGGAGAATTTTCTCCGGGATTTTTGATGTTATGATATTTTTAAAAATGTAAACAGGTAATAAATAGTGAGTTTAAAATGTCTTACCTTTAAAATTCAAACAGTAGACCATGAAAAAAGACTACCTGATTCTTTTTCTTTTTGTCATTGCTAAATTTATCCTTCAGTACTCCCTGATAAGTCCGGAATATGAATTGCATCGGGATGAATACTTGCATCTTGACCAGGGAAATCATTTAGCCTGGGGATATCTATCAGTGCCTCCTGTGAATTCATGGCTGGCATGGCTTATTAAAATATTGGGAAATGCTGTGTTTTGGGTTAAATTTTTTCCTGCTTTATTTGGAGCGTTGACAATAGTCGTAGTCTGGAAAATTGCTGAGGAATTGAACGGGGATCTATTTGCAAAAGTGCTTGCATCTCTGGGAATATTGTTGTCAGTGCTTCTTCGGGTGAATATGCTGTTTCAGCCTACCTCCCTGGAAGTTTTATTGTGGTCATTTCTTTATTATGCCCTGATTAAATATTTTAACTCAGAAAAAGCACAATGGCTTTATGTAGCAGCCTTTGCCTTTGGAATAGGGATATTAAATAAATATAACATTGCCTTTTCGGTATTGGGACTTATTCCGGCATTATTGCTGACAAAGCAGAGGAAAATTTTTATGCTGCCTCATCTTTATTGGGCTGGGCTATTGGTTCTGCTCATTATTTTCCCAAATCTTCTCTGGCAGTATAACCATCAGCTTCCGGTGATTCACCATATGAAAGAGCTTTCGGAAAGACAGTTGGTCAATGTGGATAGAATTGATTTTTTAAAATCCCAGATTTTATTTTTTATCGGCTCTGTCTTTGTGGTCTTTGCCGGATTGGCTGCGCTGTTGCTTTACAAGCCCTTTGAAAAGTTCAGGTTTTTATTTTGGAGTTATATTATCACGATAGCCCTCTTCCTGTTTTTTAAGGCTAAAGATTATTATGCGATAGGATTATACCCTGTTTATATTGCTTTTGGGTCTGTTTTTCTTGCTCATTTCTTCGGAAAAGATTGGAGAAAATTTCTGAAACCGGTCAGTCTTATAATCCCGATACTGTTGTTTCTGCCTTTATATAACCTTGCATTTCCGAATAAAAGCCCTGAGTATATCGTGAATCATCAGGAAAATTACAGAAAACTGGGATTATTGCGTTGGGAAGATGGAAAAGATCATTCTTTACCTCAGGATTTTGCAGACATGCAGGGCTGGAAAGAACTGGCTCAAAAAGTTGATCAGGAATATGATAAGCTGTCGAAATCCGGAAATACATTGGTCTTATGTGACAATTACGGTCAGACGGGAGCTGTTAATTATTACTCTAAAAAAGGAATAAGAGCTGTTTCATTCCATGCAGATTACATCAACTGGTTTGATCTGAGTAAAAAATATGACAATCTTATTAGAGTTAAGGAGTATTCTGAAAGTGAAGATGAACTTATAGAAACAGGATCTTATTTTGAAAATTCAAAGATTGTAGGCTCTATTATGAATCCGTTTGCCAGAGAAAAAGGGACGACTGTTTTCAGTTTTAAAGGAGCGAAAATAGATATCAATGCAAGAATCCGTGATGAGATAAATGAGTATAAAAAAGAATGGTAATACTTAGCTGCTATCAAGAAATTGAAAAATAACAGAGCAGATAAACACTAAACCTTAGTTTGATTTTCTAAAGATTTATAATAAAAAATATTATTGCAACTTTATTGCGTTAATTAAAATTATTTTAACTTTGCACTATCATTGATCAATAAGTATGGAAAATAAAAACTTTGATGTCATTATAATAGGAGGAAGCTATTCAGGATTATCTGCAGGAATGGCTTTGGGAAGATCTTTAAGAAGTGTTTTGATTATTAATGATGGAAAACCTTGTAACAGACAGACTCCGCATTCCCATAATTTCATTACACATGATGGGAGGACCCCGAAAGAAATTGGAGAGCTGGCCAGAAAGGATGTTGAAAAATACAATACCATTCAGTTTTATGAAGGAACTGTTATAAAAGCGGCTAAAATAGAATCAGGTTTTGAAGTAGAAACATCATCCGGTGAAAAGCGATATGCCAAAAAACTGATTCTGGCTTCCGGAGTGAAAGATCTGATGCCGGATATTCCGGGATTTGCAGACTGTTGGGGAATCTCTGTATTGCATTGTCCTTACTGTCATGGATATGAGGTGAAAAATGAGGTAACAGGGATTTTGTCTGATGGGGATATGGCTTATGAATTTACGAAACTGGTTTTCAACCTGACAAAACAATTAACCTTATTGACCAATGGAAAATCAAGCCTTACGGAAGAGCAGATTCAAAAATTAATTCAGAATAAGATCAATCTTAATGAAAATGAGATTGAAAAAATAGAACATGATAAAGGACATATTCAAAAGATTATTTTTAAAAACGGGAGCTCTGTTTCTTTGAACACCTTGTATGCAAAAATCCCTTTTGAGCAGAATTTTAATGCATCAGAAAATTTAGGTTGTGAATTGACTGAACAAGGATTTATTAAAGTGGATTTTATGCAGAAAACAACTGTTCCGGGAGTTTTTGCCTGTGGAGATAATGTGACCATGATGAGGTCTGTGGCCAATGCGGTAGCACAGGGGAATTTTGCCGGAGCGGTGTTGAACAAAGAACTTTCTGAAGAAGAATTTTAATCTTTTTTGAGGTTATAATAAAATGAAAAAAATACTGAATTTACTTTTTTGCATGTCCCTTTTTGGTGTTTAAAAATCATTTTTTTAATGCCGTAATCTCGGTGAAATTTCCGTACATTTGGGGTGGAAATTTCAAAAACTAAAAGTAAAATGGATATTATTTTCGACCTGATTGAAAAGGAAAGACAAAGACAGACCCATGGATTAGAGCTTATCGCATCAGAAAACTTTGTTTCTGAAAATGTGATGAAAGCAATGGGAAGTGTACTGACAAACAAATATGCTGAAGGATATCCCGGAAAAAGATATTACGGAGGATGTGAAGTAGTAGATGAGGTTGAAACATTGGCTATCAACAGAGCGAAAGAACTTTTCGGAGTAGATTATGTGAACGTTCAGCCACATTCCGGTTCTCAGGCGAATGCAGCCATTTATCTTGCCGTTTTGAAACCTGGTGATAAGATCATGGGAATGGACCTTTCCATGGGGGGACACCTTACTCATGGTTCTGCTGTAAACTTCTCAGGAATTCAATATGAAGTGGTTTCCTATGGAGTAGAAAGAGAAACAGGCCTTATCGATTACAATCAGATGAGAGAAGTTGCCTTAAGAGAAAGACCCAAAATGATGATCGCCGGATTCTCTGCTTATTCAAGAGATCTTGATTATGCTAAATTCAGAGAGATTGCTGATGAAATCGGAGCAACCCTGTGGGCAGATATTGCACACCCTGCAGGTTTGGTAGCAAAAGGATTACTAAACTCTCCGTTTGAACACTGTCATGTGGTAACAACGACTACACATAAAACATTGAGAGGTCCAAGAGGAGGAATGATCATGATGGGGAAGGATTTCGAAAATACATATGGTCACAAAACTCCTAAAGGAGAGACCAAAATGATGAGCCAGGTATTGGATGGAGCTGTATTCCCAGGTATCCAGGGAGGGCCGTTGGAGCATGTTATTGCTGGTAAAGCTGTAGCTTTCGGAGAAGCATTGGATGGTCAGTTCGAAACATATGCAAAGCAGGTTAAAGCGAATGCTCAGGCATTATCAAAAGCGATGATCGACAGAGGATTTGATATTGTAAGTGGCGGTACAGACAATCACCTGATGTTGGTAGACCTTAGAAATAAGGGGGTAAATGGTAAGGAAACTGAAAAAGCATTAGTCCTTGCTGATATTACCTGTAACAAAAACATGGTTCCTTTTGATGATAAATCACCGTTCACTACATCTGGTATCAGATTGGGAACTGCTGCCATTACTACAAGAGGTCTTAAAGAAAATGATATGGACACTATTGCAGGATTGATCTCTGAGGTGGTAGACAACATCAAAAATGAAGAAGTTCTTACATCTGTAAGAAAGAAAGTTAATGAATTAATGGAAGGTAAGGCGCTGTTCAATTACTAACAGGCATTACAATATTATACAAAGAATGGGCGGATTTGCTCATTCTTTTTTTATCCCGATGGAAAAGAAATCTTTTACTTTTGAAGAGATTAAGCAGAAACTGGTCAACTACTGTGTTTATCAGGATCGGTGTCATGCAGAAGTGGATCAGAAAATGAGAGAATTTCTTCTGATCGATGAAGCGAAAGAAGAGATCATATTATATCTCCTGAAAGAAAATTATTTGAACGAAGAACGATTTACCCGAAGTTATATCAGAGGTAAGTTTTATATCAAACACTGGGGTAAGAATAAGATCAGGATGAATCTGAAACAGAAGCAGATCTCAGAAAGGCTGATAAATTCCTGTTTTGATGAGATCCATGAAGATGACTACAGAAAAACCATTACAAGAATCTATGAAGATTATTTTTCTAAACAGAAGGGTTTGCAGGAATATCAGAAAAAATCAAAAACCATAAAATATCTCATGAGCCGGGGTTTTGAATATGAGAAAATAAATGATATTTTTGACTAAATTTTAAACGAAAATAGAAAGAAAAAATCTTATTATTGAGCGTTTTTTACATAGAAGAAGGAGTAGATTGAAGTACATGCGGGATAGATAGATCTGAAAAACGATTTTGAAACCTTGCTGAAATCCGGAATATTCTAACCATTAAATACTGTTTAGAGAGATGGAAATTTTAAATCTATTGTTAGAGCTGGCTGAATAATAATGTAATGATGAAAGGAAATTTTAAAAAAAGAATTTTTATAAAATAATAATATAGAACTCAGATGTTTATGGGCTGTTGTGAGTCCGATGCCATTGTTCAGAAAAATCAATTTCTTTGAAAATATGCTTATGGTATATATTTTGACAGGGCTTTATGTTTATCATCGGGAGTTAATTCAGATGACAATAATAATAAATAATGAGTGAGTTAATAAATTCAGGAAATTAAATTTATTATTGAAATCTAAGTATAGATGATATTTTATTTTAATTTTGCATGAATGCTTTGAAAGCATTTAGACGATTAACTAAGATTAGTACCGTATTAATATATGAACATAAATAAAGACAATGTATAATTCTCTCAGGAAAAAAATATTTGGAGGAGATAATGTTGTCAATCTCTCGGACGTAAGATATCTTCCCAGATGGATAATACTTATAATAGATATTGTTATTCTGGCTATCTCGCTATTTCTATCAACTTATATTATAGAAAAAATTACACAAATTGACTTTATTTACCATGAAGATAAGAGTCTTATTTTTGCTTTTATTATTCTTGTGAATACAGTATTTATGTATTTTTTTAAGACTTATGCAGGAATCATCCGACATTCAACATTTATAGACCTTTTCAAACTACTGGTATCATGTTTCTGTACCATGTTTACTATCGGGACCATAAATCTGCTTTATTTCTGGATAACTGGAAGTAAATTTATTCTTACACCCTATCTGATCCTGTATTTTGTTATTTCTTTTATGGGGCTGTTTCTGTTTAGACTTTATGTGAAAGAATTCTTTCATATTGTAAGGGAATATAGAAGAAGTGCCTTGAAAAAAAGGATTTTGGTATTGGGAATTGATGAGCAATCGATTGCCGTTGCAAGAGCTATTTTGGATAATCCGAGTTTACCTTATCAGGTGGTTGGCTTTTTGACGCAAAGGAAAGACTCGAAAAGAGCATCCTTACTTGGAAAACCTATCTATGAAAAGAAAAAAATCGAAGAACATACGAAAGAAGATCTTATTATTGATGGTGTCCTTATTGTCAAAGAAATGATGGCAAGAGATGAAGTGAATTCATGGGTTAACTTATTCCTGGAAAAAGATCTTAATGTCTTCAAAGCACCATCTGTACAGAAATTGAGAGACAGTGATTTGGGCGGATCTATCAGGAATCTTCAGATAGAGGATCTGCTTAATAGAAAACCTATTAAGATTCAGAATGAGAAAGTTAAAAGCAGACATTTTGATAAAACAGTATTAGTAACCGGAGGAGCAGGGTCTATAGGAAGTGAGATTGTAAGACAGGTAGCTCTTTTTGACCCTTCTTTGATTGTTGTCCTGGATCAGGCGGAAACTCCACTTTATGAGATAGAACTGGAGATGAGAGATAAGTTTCCTCATATCGCTTTCAAATTTGTTTTAGGGGATGTTTCCAATCAACATAGGATGGAATCTTTATTCCAGCAGTATAATTTCTCAATGGTGTATCATGCTGCAGCTTATAAACATGTCCCACTGGTGGAAGAAAATCCACACGAAGCCATTTTTGTAAATATATTGGGGTCCAAGATCGTTGCAAGGCTTTCCAGTAAATATAAAGTAAACAGATTTGTCATGGTATCGACTGATAAAGCGGTAAATCCGACAAATGTAATGGGGGCCTCAAAACGGGCAGCTGAACTTTTTGTTCAATCGCTTCAAAATGTAGAAGGTAATGTTACTAAATTTATTACAACTAGATTTGGAAATGTATTAGGCTCTAATGGCTCTGTGATCCCGCATTTTAAAAAACAGATTGAAGCTGGAGGTCCTGTGACAATTACCCATCCGGAAATTGTAAGATATTTCATGACGATTCCTGAAGCGTGTGAGCTTGTTCTTCAGGCTGGAACAATGGGAGAAGGAGGTGAGATTTTTGTATTTGATATGGGAGAACCTGTAAAGATTCTGGATCTGGCAAGAAGAATGATAAAATTATCAGGATTTGAACCTAATATTGATATCAAAATCATTTATACAGGTCTAAGGCCAGGAGAAAAGCTCTATGAAGAACTTCTGAGTGACGATGCAAAGACTCTTCCTACCCATAATGATAAAATTATGATTTCTAAAGATCCGTCAATGGGATTTGAAGAAATAGATTCATTGACTAAGCAAATAACAAAAGCATCCTTAAGGAGAGATAAGGTAGAAGTTGTAAAAATATTAAAGACGATTGTGCCGGAATTTAGAAGTAATAACTCTATATATGAGGCATTGGATAAATAGAAAAAATATAAATGTATATTTGCATAATTTAAAAAATATGAAGGGTAAAGTACTGGCAATATTCCTGGCATTGATATTGGTTTCTTGTAAAACTAACCAGAAAGCAAATAATGACCTAAACTATATGCAGAATATAGAAAAGGTAGCCATAGAAGCATCTGCAAAAAATTCTAAGTCCACAATACAGAAAGGTGATCAGTTAGTAATTTTAATTACTGCAAAAGATATGGATGTTGTTAAACCATTTAATCAAAACTATTCTTCATCCGAACTTATTCAGACCAATGCAGGAGCTGGAGGGAATACTCCTAATCAAGGAACGACTACAATGGCGGGTCCTACATATATTGTAGATACTAATGGGGATATTGATTTCCCAATATTGGGGAAACTAAATACATCTGGAAAAACTCTAACTGAATTTAAAGATGAAATAAGAGATAAAATGACAAGATATGTCATCAACCCTACGATCAATATCAGACTTGCTAATTTCAAAGTTACAGTATTGGGAGAAGTAAATAGACAAGGAGATTATACGATTTCAAATGGACAGGCAACTATTTTTAATGCCTTAGGGCTTGCTGGTGACCTGACACAGTATGGTAAGAGGGAAGATGTATTAGTGATCAGAACAGAGGATGGAGAAGTTTCTCATGGACGTGTTAATCTTCAGGATGCCAATCTGATCAATTCTCCATATTATAATTTGAAACAAGGTGATGCGATTATTGTATCTTCAAATAATACAAGAGACCTTATAGCAAAGCAAAATCCAAATACCGGCCTTTACCTGACGGCAATTTCTATTGGTATTACAGCAGTAGCTGTCGTAGTAAGTTTATTTAATAAGAAATAAAAATTGATGGATAACCAGAAATCTTCACAATTTTCAGAAGAAGAAAACAACGTAAAAAATATTAATATTAGTGAAATTATAAAACCATTTATCCGGAAATGGCCTTGGTTTATTATAAGTGCATTTATTGCTTTGGTAATAGGCTACATTTCATTGAAATTTATGGTTCCTGTCTATGGTGTACAGTCTACAATTCTTATTAAAGACGCAAAAAACTCTTCTTCACAAGTAATGGCAAGCGATTTGGGCGTTTTACCTGATTTATCAGGAATTGGAGGCCTTAAAACCAATAGTATAGCCAATGAAATAGAAATTTTGAAGTCAAAAAAAATGATGGGTGAAGTTATCACCAGTCTGAATCTTCAAACCAATATTACAGCAAAAGGAAAAATTAGAACATTAGAGTTGTATAAAGAAACTTGTCCTGTAGAAGTAA
Source organism: Chryseobacterium sp. UF-290 (assembly GCF_058245615.1). Classification (NCBI taxonomy): domain Bacteria; kingdom Pseudomonadati; phylum Bacteroidota; class Flavobacteriia; order Flavobacteriales; family Weeksellaceae; genus Chryseobacterium; species Chryseobacterium sp. UF-290. Next base: position 78,191 of record NZ_JBSICB010000009.1, on the reverse strand, counting down.
GAGTCATTGCAGAAAAACCAGGGAAGAATAGCCCTGTAAATATATTACAACTTGCTATCGATGGAGAGAAATTAACCTTGAGTGCTGAAAACCTTAAGAAAGAAATTATTACAACTTATGGTAAGACAATAAGTTTACCATTTGCAAATATTATAATAACAAAAAATCCTGAATTTAACCCTGCAGAAGTTAAAGGCCTTGATACTAATAATTTAACGCTTCAGATTTCTTCTCTGGAAGCAGCGGTAAATAGTCTTCAGGGATCACTTAATGTTGATCTGGTAAATAGAGAAACTACTGTACTTAAACTTGGGTTTCAATATCCTCAGGTATCAAAAGCAAAAGATATTATCAATAGTTTAGTAGTAGCTTATAATAATGATGCTATTTCAGATAAAAATTCAGAATCAAAAAAGACTTTAGATTTTATTGAAGATAGAATCAAGAAGTTGTCGGGAGAATTAGGAGAAGTTGAGAATCAGAAAGAAAGCTTTAAATCTAAGAATAATCTTACCGATTTAGAAACAGAAGCGAAGATCAATTTAGAAAGCTCTGCCGCTGCTAGAGCTAAGCAGTTGGATGTTGATGCACAGTTGGAGCTTACAAATGCTCTTATAGGTTATGTTTCTAAACAGGGACAATATCAGGTTTTACCTGCGAATGTGGGATTAAATAGTCCTGAAGCAATATCTGGCATATCTACATATAATCAGTTGGTTTTACAGAGAAATAGATTACTTGAATCTGCTACTGCAGAAAACCCAACAGTGGTAGATGTTACAAAGCAGATCAATGAAATGCGTAGTTCTATTATGCAAAGCCTTCAAAGAAACAGAGTAGGACTTGAGCTGGCAAAAAATGAATATTTAGGAGAACAAAATAAAGTTTTCGGAAAAATATCAAAACTTCCTTCTATTGAAAAAATGTTCAGAAGCATAGAAAGACAACAGCAGATTAAAGAGAATTTGTATTTGCTTTTACTTCAAAAAAGAGAAGAGACAGCTATTGCTCAGTCTATTACAGCTCCAAAAGCGAAAGTTGTAGATGCTGCATATGCTTCACCTGTGGCAATTTCACCCAAAAGTAATGTTATTCTGACGATTTATTTAGTAGCTGGCTTACTACTTCCTTTTATTATTATTTATTTAAGAATGCTTTTCAATAATAAAATTGTTACAAAACATGATCTTGAAAAGCTTGTACATGCGCCTATTATTGCTGAATTGCCTAGTCTTGAAAAAGGTGATTCTGAAATAGTAAAAGTAAATGATATTACTCCTATGGCTGAAGCATTCAGAATTCTTATTACCAATATGAATTTTATGCTTCCAAAGGATAAAAAAGGAAAAGTTGTATTTGTTACTTCAACCGTAAAAGGAGAAGGAAAGACTTTTACATCGGTTAATCTTGCTTTAACACTTGCTAATCCTAAGAAGAAAGCAATCATTATAGGATCAGATATACGAAATCCACAGTTACAAAGATATAATCCTGCCAGAAAAGGATTAGCAGGACTGACGGAATACCTCTACTCTGATCAAACCAGACTTGAAGATATTATTCATGTTTCTTCTTTTAATGCTCATTTGGATGTTATCTATTCCGGAATGATACCTCCTAACCCAACAGAATTGTTATCCAATGGCCGTTATGAAGTACTCTTAGATCAATTGAAAGAAAAATATGATTACATCATTCTGGATACTGCACCATTGCTGCTGGTTACAGATACATTCCTTATCGCGGAATTAGCAGATATTGTCATTTACGTTTCAAGATCCAAATATACAGAAAAAGCATTGTTAGAATTTGCAAATACAAATATTGATCAGAAGAAAATCAGAAACGTTGGATTTGTTCTTAATGATGTAAGCAGAGAAAATTTAGGATATAGTAACAAATATGGTTATGGTTATAATAGTCATAGTGAGCAATCATGGTTCCAAAAAATAAAAAATAAACTTAGCTAATGATGAAAACATATAAAATAGCTGTTATAGGGCAAGGCTATGTAGGCCTTCCTCTGTCTCTTGAATTTGCAGGACATTATCCGGTATTCGGATTTGATATTAATACACAACGTGTTGACCAGCTTAATAACGGACAGGATATAACGCTTGAAGCAGATCTTGATAAATTAAATGCAGGACTAAAAAAGTATAATGAATCCAATGGTACTTTAGGTTATAAAGCAACGAGCCAGCTATCTGAAATTTCAGAAGCCAATATATTCATTGTAACAGTTCCCACTCCTATAGATAAGTACAATGCACCGGATCTTAATCCTTTGATCTCAGCTTCTAAAATGCTTGGTGAGATCATTAAAAAGGGAGATATTGTGATTTATGAATCCACGGTTTTCCCTGGATGTACAGAAGAAGAATGTGTGCCGGTTCTTGAACAATATTCAGGACTTAAGTTTAATGAAGACTTTTTTGTAGGATACTCTCCGGAAAGGATCAATCCGGGAGATAAAGTAAATACGCTTACAAGTGTAAAAAAAGTGACTTCTGGTTCTACAGAAGAAATTGCTGAAGAAGTAGATCATCTTTATAAGAAAATTATTACTGCAGGAACTCATAAAGCTTCTAGTATTAAAGTTGCAGAAGCTTCAAAAGCTATTGAAAATGCACAAAGAGACGTCAATATTTCTTTTGTTAACGAACTGGCTTTAATTTTTGACAGAGTGGGGATTGATACTAATGATGTATTGGAAGCTGCAGGAACAAAATATAATTTCCTTAAATATAAACCTGGATTGGTCGGAGGACACTGTATATCTGTGGATCCTTATTACCTTGCTCACAAAGCAGAGCAGTTAGGATATCATCCGGATGTTATTTTATCCGGTAGACGTGTCAATGATTCTATTGCTAAATTTGTTGCTTCTAAAGTAGTGAAACTCCTTATTGCGAAAGGAGGTGTGATCAAAGACTCTAGTGCCCTGATCTTAGGAGTTACATTTAAAGAAAATTGTCCGGATGTAAGAAACACAAAGGTGGTAGATATTTACAAAGAACTTGTTGATTATGGAGTGAATGTAGATATTTATGATCCATGGGCCAGTAAGGAAGAAGTGAAACATGAATATGGAATTGATATTTTAGATGCACTTCAGGAAGGTAAAAAATATGATTCTCTGGTTATCGCTGTTTCTCATAATGAGTTTCTGGAAATGGATTTGAATCAACTTAAAAAAGAAAATGCTGTGGTTTTTGATACCAAAGCATGTCTGGACAGAAGTTTGGTAGATGCAAGACTGTAACTGAGAATGAACTATGATATTATAATCATTGGTGCAGGTTTGGTAGGGTTGGCTACGGCCTATCAGATCAAGCTGAAAAGTCCTGATTCTAAAATCTTAATTTTAGAAAAAGAAAATGATGTCGCATTGCATCAGTCGGGACACAATAGTGGAGTGATCCACAGCGGAATTTATTATAAGCCGGGCAGCCTTAAAGCAAAGAATTGTATTGAAGGCTATAACTCAGTCATTAACTTTGCTGAGAAATACGGAATAAGATATGACCTCTGCGGAAAAATTATTGTAGCTACTTCACAGGAAGAATTACCGCTTCTGGATAATATTTATAAAAGAGGAGTGGAAAACGGACTTCAGGATTTGAAATACCTTTCGAGAGAAGAGTTCCGTGAAATAGAACCTCATTGCGAAGGGATAAAGGCAATCAAAGTTCCACAAACCGGAATAATTGATTATCCGGGAATAGCCAGAAAGATAAAGGAACTCTTCGAGGAACTTGGGGGAGAAGTGAGATTTAATAATGAAGTAAAAAATATTACTGATAAAGGCACTGAAATTATTGTAACCACCAATACTTCTGAATTTAAAACCCAAAAACTGATTTCCTGCGCAGGACTGTATTCTGATAAAATTACCAAAATGACCAACGAAAAAAATGACGTGGTCATTATTCCTTTCAGAGGAGAATATTATAAGATCAAAGATGAGAAAAAATATCTGGTAAAACACCTTATTTATCCTGTTCCTGATCCTAGCTTTCCCTTTCTTGGTGTTCACTTTACGCGAATGATCGATGGGAATATAGAGGCCGGACCTAATGCTGTCCTGGCTTTTAAAAAGGAAGGATATAACTTTTTTGACTTTAATTTCAGTGAAACCATGCAGACTATGCTCTGGCCAGGTTTCAGAAAAATTGTAGCAAAATATGGAAAAACCGGGATGGGTGAGATGCACCGCTCACTTTCCAAGTCTGCATTTACAAAAGCATTACAAAAGCTTCTGCCGGAAATAAAGGAAGATGATCTTGTAGCGGGAGGTTCAGGAGTGAGAGCTCAGGCTTGTGACAGAAACGGAGGATTAATTGATGATTTTGATATCGTGAAAAACGGGAATATCATTCATGTGAGAAATGCACCCTCTCCGGCAGCCACGTCCTGTCTTTCCATAGGAAATAAGATCAGTGAGCTTATTGTAAATTAAAATATGCACCTCTACGTGCATTCAAAAACTAAGAATATGAAAATTCAAATGGTTGACCTTAAAGGTCAATACCTGAAAATAAAAGAAGACATAGATGCCGGTATTCAGCAATGTATAGACAATACAGCATTTATTAACGGTCCTGCTGTAAAAGAATTTCAACAAAATTTTGAAAAATATCTGGGAGTAAAACATGTTATTCCATGTGCTAACGGAACAGATGCTCTTCAAATTGCCATGATGGCACTTGATCTGCAGCCCGGCGATGAAATAATTTGCCCTGCTTTCACTTACGTAGCTACGGCAGAAGTTATTGGCCTTTTAGGACTAAAGCCGGTAATGGTAGACGTAAACGAAGATACTTTTGATATAAATCTAAATGGGCTGGAAAAATATCTGACACCAAATACCAAAGCAATTGTACCAGTTCATTTATACGGACAAAGTGCTGATATGGAGAAGATCGTTGAGTTTGCAAAAAAACATAATCTTTTTGTTATTGAAGATAATGCCCAGGCAATAGGCTCTGATTATACATTCTCTGATGGAACTACAAGAAAAACAGGAACTATCGGGGATATTGGATGTACTTCGTTTTTCCCATCAAAAAATCTTGGATGCTATGGTGATGGAGGCGCAATAATGACCAATGATGATGAGTTGGCGTTAAAAATCAGAATGATTGCTAACCATGGCCAGGAGAAAAAATACCACCACAAAGTTTTAGGATGTAATTCCAGACTGGATACAATTCAGGCGGCTGTCCTAAAAGTTAAACTTAATTATTTGGATGAATATTCTGCTGCCAGAAATCAAATGGCAGATTATTACGATAAAAATCTGGCTGGTATTTCAGAAGTTCAGATTCCGAAAAGATCCGTAAATTCTACCCATGTATTTCATCAGTATACACTTAGAGTGAAGAATGGAAAAAGAGATGGATTGCAAAAATATTTGGCGGAAAAAAGTATCCCAAGTATGGTGTATTATCCTTTACCTCTTTACAAACAGGAAGCTTTTCTTCCGTATGTAGAAGAGGGTTTTAGTCTTCCGGTTACAGAACAGCTTTGTGCAGAAGTGATCTCACTTCCTGTACATACAGAATTTGATCAGGAAGTACTGGATGTTATTGTTACAGAAATTAAGAATTATTTTAATTAATATAAAGCAGATATGTCGGATTATTTTGCACACGAAACAGCCGTTATTGACGAAGGATGTCAAATAGGAAACGGAACCAAAATTTGGCACTTTTCACATCTTATGACAGGTTGCATTTTGGGTGAAAAATGTAACATTGGTCAGAACGTTGTCATCTCACCTAAAGTAGTCTTAGGAAAGAATGTGAAAGTTCAGAATAATGTTTCTATCTATGAAGGGGTAACATGTGATGATGATGTTTTTTTAGGTCCCTCAATGGTTTTTACCAATGTAATAAATCCAAGAAGTGCAGTAAACAGAAAGAATGAATATCTGAAAACACATGTTGGAAAAGGGGCATCTATAGGAGCTAATGCAACGATTGTCTGTGGACATAATATTGGCCGGTTTGCTTTTATTGGAGCAGGTGCTGTGGTCACAAAAGAAGTACCGGATTATGCATTGGTGGTAGGAAACCCTGCCAGACAAATGGGGTGGATGAGCGAATTTGGGCACAGGCTTCAATTTGATGCAGAAAATATTGCCGTTTGTGAAGAAAGCGGAGAAAAATACAAATTAGAAAATAATAAGGTTTCAAAAATTTAAAAACATACAAATGAGTGAAAAAATACAATTTGCAGTAGTTGGCTGCGGGCATATTGGAAAAAGACATGCCGAAATGATCTCAAGAAATCCGGAATGCGAATTGGTTGCATTGATCGATGTGAAAGATAAGTCTGTACTGGGAATAGAAAATTATGATGTTCCTTTTTTTGCATCATTGGATGAATTTCTGAATTCTGGAATCGGGGTTGATGTTATTAATATTGCTTCTCCAAACGGGTTTCATTTCGAACAGTCTTATAAAGTTATCGATGCCGGAAAACATGTGGTGGTAGAAAAGCCGATAGCTTTGAAAAAACGACACGCTGAAAAACTTATTTTCCAGGCACTACATAAACATAAGCAGGTTTTTGCCGTTATGCAAAACAGATATTCTCCACCTTCTGCATGGGTCAAAGAAATGGTAGAAAGCGGGAGACTTGGGAAAATATATATGGTTCAGCTTAATTGCTACTGGAACCGTGACGACAGATATTATAAACCGGAATCATGGCATGGGAAACAAGATCTGGATGGAGGAACCTTGTTTACACAGTTTTCCCATTTTATAGACATCATGTATTGGTTATTCGGTGATATCACCAATATCCAGGCGAAGTTCGCAGACTTTAATCACAAAAATCTTACGGATTTTGAAGATTCAGGTTTTGTAAGCTTTGATTTTGTAGATGGAGGAATGGGGTCTTTAAACTATTCCACTTCAGTTTGGAATCAGAATCTTGAAAGCTCTATGACGATCATTGCTGAAAATGGTGCAGTGAAAATTGGAGGGCAATATATGGATAAAGTGGAGGTTTGTAATGTAAAAGATTATGTAATGCCGGAATTACCTCCAACAAATCCAGGGAATGACTACGGAGCTTATAAAGGATCTGCAGCAAATCATCATTATATTATTGAAAATGTTGTAGATGTGCTAAAAGGGAGAAATACAATTACTACTAATGCCTTGGAAGGATTGAAAGTAGTAGATATTATTGAAAGGATTTATAGTCTTAAGTAATTATAATATTATAATGATAGAAGTGTGCTAGTATATTCTAAAAAGTAGGTTATCAATTAAGGCGTATTTCAAAAACTTTAAACTAATATTTTGCAAGAGAAACTTTTACGTATATTCAAAGATAACTTTTTTAAGGGAGTCACAACACTGGCTTCAGGTACTATAATTGGACAAATTTTAGTTATTTTAGCCTCTCCCTTTTTATCGAGAATTTATCCGGTAGAGTCTTTTGGGAATTTGGCAATATTTACAAGCGTTACTGCTTTTTTGGCTGTTGTTTCTACAGGAAGATATGAACTGGCAATTGGGCTTCCGAAATCAAACGAGGATTCGTATAAAATTATAAAATTAATTGTAATTATCGGCTGTTTTGTCTCTCTCATCTATTTGTTGCTGATAATAATAGTGAAATATATATTGAAAGTTTTAGATAAAGATATATTTTTATCTCAGGACGAATATTATTGGGCTCCTTTTTATATTTTTTCTATTGCTGTTTTTTCAGCATTAAATTACTGGAAACAAAGAAAAAAGTCATACAAAACTATTACTATTGCTACTACTTTACAGATAATTAGTACAACGTTAGCGAGTCTCATATTGGGATTTTTCAATGTGAAATCAGGACTTATATTAGCTTTGATGATAGGTATTCTGGTGGGTGTTTTTTATCATATATTAACCGAAAATAAAATAATAAAACATGTAATGAAACAAAATGGAGTGAGAAGTATAGCATTGCAATACTCTTCTTTTCCAAAATATATGACATTTTCGGATTTGTCGTTAGTGGCCAGTCAACAATTTATACCGGTTATATTTTCTGTATTATATAGTACCACTGTGGTAGGCTTTTTTTCTATGGCAAACAGGATAATAAGAATCCCTAATATTGTCATCACCAGTGCGATCAGTAATGTTTTCAGGAATGAAGCCATAGATGAGATCAGAATAAAGGGGAATTGTAGGGATCTGTACCTTTCTACAATGAAGAAATTAGTGTTTCTTTCATTGCCGGTATATTTGTTTCTGTTTTTAACGAGTAAATTTTTGTTTAGCCTGATTTTTGGAAAACAATGGTATGTGGCAGGCGAATATTCACAAGTTATTTCAATTTTTTTATTTTTTGAATTTATTGCTACACCTCTTAGTTCAATTTATTATATAAGAGGAAAGCAAAAGTTGCTTATGAAACTTCAATTGCTTAATGCAGTTTTAGGGTTTATAATGATTTTGTTTGGTTATGTGATTTTTGCAGATGCATATATTTCGCTGATCTTTTTCACGATTTCAGCTTCTGTTTTTAATATAATACTAATTTTTAATTCATACAAAATTTCAGGAACTAATGATTCTGTATAAATTAGAAATAATAAAAATAAATATAATTGAGGAGTATGTCATTATTTATCAACAAGTTTACACTTTTTAAGTATTACTACATCGATGATTTCTTTTTTTCATTATATTTATTTCAACTTTATTTTTCAATATAGATTCCTAATTTTTTAATCATACCAATGCTCATATTTAGCCGATCCTTATATAGTGTGCCAAAAGATATTCTTATAAAAAAAGGCTTGCTGAATATTATAAGTAAATCAATGATACTAAACTCTCTATTTGTAGGTATAATTATACTTTCTGGTTATTATATAAAATTATCATATTGGGTTTTGGTATCATCTTATGTGATCCCTAATTTTGTAGCTACTATATTCATAATGTTTTACCTTATAATACAAAAGAGAAAGTTGATTTATAGAGAATTTCACCATATTATAATAAAATACAGATACTTTGCATTTGTTATTTCCGCATGTTTTTCTCATTATTCAAGTGGTGTATTAGTTAAAAGGAAAAAGAGTTCTACTATCGATTTATTTATATGGATTTATGTGGGAGTAATTCTATTTAGATATTTATTATTTAATAAGTCCTGATTTTTTTATTGCTATGAAGTATTTTACACTATTAATATTTTTTATTATATATAAATTATCTTTAGATTATCTCTATGTTAATTCAATATCTGTACATTACGGATATCTTGGTTATATAAGAGAGTTTAGTCATACAATTAATAACCTTTCTTACGTTGCTATAGTATTTTATACTTATTTTTTTAAAAAGATTTTAGAGAAAGACACGCCCGCAAGCTTAATTCTTATGTTGATTTATCTATTATACTTTTTACCCAATTTAACTTTTTGTATATATACTGATAATTTTGAGTTTTTTTTATATAGTGTTTTATATAGTGCTCTTCTCTTTTTGTTTTATGTAAGATACGGAAACGTGAAATATTACAAAATTTTTGACAACTCCCAATCGATGATTTTGTTTAAAATTTTCCTATATACAGTGGTACTGATGATGATCGTTTTTTCCGTTATATATAATGGTTTTAATATTAAATTTGATTTTGAAGAAGTGTATGAAATACGAGCGAAAGTCAGTGAATTAAATATGCCTTCATTCATTAATTATCTCCGGCCGATAGCAAGTATGTTTATTACAATTTCTTTTATGTATTATCTGATACAAAAAAATGTTTTTCTAAGCTGTTTGTTTTTCTTCTTTGGCTTAATGATGTATTCTTTTGGTGCACATAAGACAGATTTCGTATTGTTGATATTGACCATATTTATTTATTTTTTTTATAAGAAAGAATATAACAAGTATCTTCTTCATGCATTTATTGGGTTCAATCTTATTTTGATATTTTTTGTGGAATTTGGAAGTGAGAGTGTTCAAATCAGTATTGCTGGTCTTTATTCAAGAACCTTTTTTACGCCTACACTATTAGCCTACTTTCATTATGATTATTTTTCAACTCATGAATTACTTTATCTTAGAGAACATTTCGGACATTGGTTTGAGACCAATGTAAATCATAAAAATAACTCCCCTTATATAATAGCGGCAACTTATTTTAATGACCCGGATATGTCTTCCAATACAGGTTTGATTGGAAATGATTATGCACAATTTGGGTGGGTTTCCCTACTGGTATTTCCCTTTTTGAGAGCTTATTTCTTTAGAGTATTTGATATGTCAAGCTTTAAATTAGACGCAAGAATATATTTGATTTCTAGTTTTTCTTTTGGAGTTCTGTTTATCAATGGTGCTTTTTTTACAGCACTTATTTCAGGTGGGTTTCTGGCCGTTTGCTTTTTGCTTTATTTAATGCCTAGATCTAAATAAAAATAAATGAATAAGAAAATCTTACATATTTCTCCTACAGATATCCGGTATGACAGCAGGATTTTAAAGGAGCTGAAGGCGGTAAAAAAGATTGAAAACACCACCTTAGTAGCCTATGGTATTGATGACTCTGAAGGGCACAAATATGAAACGGAACACATTCCTTTTATCAGGGTATTTAATATTGCTACAAAAAATCTGAAATTTTTGCCAAGACCTATCAGATATTTTCTGAATCTTATAGAGGCATTTATTAGAATGGTTTTTCCAGGAATTAAGTATAAGCCGGATATTATCCATTGTCATGATACATTATATTTACCCATTGCGAAAGTTATCAAATTATTTAGTGGATCAAAGTTGATCTACGATGCGCATGAACTTGAATCAGATAAAGCTGGCCAATCGAAAATACTTTCAAAGTATACCCTTTTCATTGAAAAAATAATGTGGAAAGATATTGATATCCTGATCAGTGTAAGCCCTTCAATTATTGAGTGGTATAATAAGCATTTGGGTGAGAAGAAAAGTGTTCTGATATTGAATTCTCCTTTGCTTGACTCTTCTTACAAAGAAAACAATAAAAATAATTATCTCAGAGAAAAATTTAATATTCCTGAAGGTAAAAAAATATTTTTATATCTGGGAATAATAAGTGAAGCCGGAAGAGGTGTAAATTTGTACTTGGATGTTTTCCAGAGAAAAGAAATAGATGCTCATATTGTATTTATAGGATATGGTGAATATGTTGATGAAATAAAAAAGGCAGCATACAATAATGCTAATATCCATTATCATCCGGCAGTCCCTCATCATCAGGTGGTAGAGGTTTCAACTTCAGCAGATGTGGGGCTTTGTTTAGTAGAAGCTGTTTCTTTAAGTGATTATTATTGCTTACCAAATAAATTATTTGAATATGCCTTTTCAGAATTATATATTTTAGCATCAGATTTTCCAGATATTAAAAATGTTGTTGAAGAATACAATTTAGGAAAATGCAGTAGCTTAAATGCTGAAAGCTTATTTGAAATTGTAAAAGATATTGAATATTTAGATTTAGGTAACAGAATAAAAAAAGATCTTTACCCGCTTAGCTGGAACTTTCAGGAAAGTGAGTTATTAAAAACGTATAATAATATTTTAAAAAATAAAAAATAAAAAACAAATGTGTGGAATTTTTGGTGTCGTATCGAAGACAAGTATAAATAAGCATAAATTTCAAACTCTGGTAAAACATTCCGAACAAAGAGGAGTGGACTCCAGTGGTTTGATTTATTATCAAAACAATCACTATGAAGTAAATAGGGCAGACTACAGTATTGAGAAACTGTTGAATAAAGTTAAACCTTATGATAATCATATCGTATTAGGACATAGTAGATTGATCACTAATGGTTTGGGAGATAACCAGCCGGTAGTTAGGGACAATATATGCGCCATACATAATGGTATTATTGTCAATGAAGAAGAAGTGTGGAGTAAGTTATCTGTAACCAGACAGCTGAAAATTGATTCTGAGGCTATCGTAGCCATTGCTGAAGAATTTTTGAGTAAAGAGGGAAAAGTCGAAGACCTTCCCAATGAGATTCTTTCCTTATGTAAAGGTGTCGTTGCATGTGCTCTCGTGTTACCGGAAAAAGGAAAGCTGCTTCTTTTTTCTAATAATGGTAGTTTATATGTTGGATATAATGAAGGTAAAACTTATTTTGCCTCAGAAAACTATGGACTTAAAATTATTGGGTGTGAAAACATTAGTCAAATCAAAGATGAGGCCTTAATTCTTGATATACCCGTATCAAGTGAAAAGCTGACAATTGTAGATGAAAAAAGCAGAGTAGAAAATTTAATTCCTGAGTTTAAATTTAATACCATTGAAGAGGGTTTGCTGGAATATAAAAAGCTGAACATCAAAAGATGTACGAAATGTATACTTCCGGAAACCATGCCTTTTATAAAATTTGATGAAGCTGGTGTATGTAACTATTGTAAAAATTACAAACCAAGAAATAATCCAAAACCGAAAGAAGAATTATTTAAATTGGTTGAACCATATCGTAGAAAAGGAAAAGAATTAGACTGTATCGTTCCTTTTTCAGGAGGTAGAGATAGCTGCTACGGATTGCACCTTATCGTAAAGGAACTGGAAATGAAACCGGTTACCTATACTTATGACTGGGGAATGGTAACGGATTTAGGAAGAAGGAATATCAGCCGTATGTGTGCAGATCTGGGAGTAGAAAATATTATTGTCGCTGCCGATATTTCACTTAAAAGAAAGAACATCAGAATGAACCTTGAAGCATGGCTGAAATCACCACATTTAGGAATGATGGCAATGCTTACAGCAGGAGATAAACATTTCTTCAGGTACGTTGAAAGCATAAAGAAACAAACCGGAATCAATCTAAACCTTTGGGGAGTAAATCCACTGGAAGTAACTCATTTTAAAACAGGATTCTTAGGCATTGAACCAGACTTTGAAGAAAAAAGAGTATATAGCCATGGTGCCATGAAGCAGCTGAGATATCACTCCAAAAGATTCAGAGCGATGATGGAGAGTCCCGGATATTTCAATAGCTCACTTTGGGATACCCTTTCTGGTGAATATTATCGTAGCTTTACCGAAAAGCAAGATTATTACCATATTTTCGATTACTGGAGATGGGATGAAGAGCAGGTAGATAATACGCTTTTAAACGATTATAATTGGGAAAAAGCAATAGATACTACTACTACATGGAGAATTGGTGATGGTACTGCTGCATTTTACAACTATGTATATTATACGGTAGCTGGCTTTACAGAGCATGATACTTTTAGAAGTAATCAGATCAGAGAGGGACAAATGACCAGAGAAAGAGCTTTAGAACTTGTTGAAATAGAAAATGCTCCCCGTTACCAAAATATCAGATGGTATTTAGATACTTTGGGGCTTGATTTTGATCGTGTGATAAAAATAGTTAATAGTATTCCAAAATTGTATAAGGAATAGAGCATAGTTCTAAATATCTATCTATAAGATGAAAAAATTATTAATTTACAAACTGAGGTTTATTCTTATTTGTTTGTTTGGTACCATCGGCATTTGCTCGATGGTACAAGCATCTGTAAGTAGAACTTCTTTGATATCGGATGAGTCTGTATTCAGACAAAAAGATCTGGCAGTTACAGAAATCATTAATCTGATCAATCATTATAATGATATTTTTGCTTCCGAAACAAAAATGACGAATTGGCCAAATGCCCCTTATGATTGTGCTGCTTTTTTATATATTCCGATACAATATGCTTATGATACTAAAAATCAGGAAGTGATAAAAAGATTGCAGATATTTTTTACTTATAATACGTTGCTTACCATAAAAAATAGATCAGATGTAGATGATTTAAGTAAAAGAACTTTCTATTTTACAGTTTCTGAATATTTAAGAAGAAGTGGTATACGTGGCAATGTGGAAAACACCAAAATGTTTAATTTCATTAAAAAAGAAGTGTTAAACTATTGGAATAATACTTACGCAAACGTTTGGGATGCAGAGTCTACAAGATTTTATGGCGCAAAACAAAGGATACAGTATTTACTGAGTGGGCAGTATAATGGAAATATGAGTTATTATAGTGCAATTACCGATTTTGAACTTTATCTTATGGCGACAGGTGTTAGTCTTTCACTCATAGAAAAAGAAGCTGGGCTCAGGGTTACATCAGATTTGATAACGATTAAAAATGAATTTTATGAAGTGATGCGGAAAAAAGTAGTAATCAAAGATAATGTCTGGTATTTACAACCGAATGTTTGGAAAGATCATCCTAATTATCAGGATGTTGCCTTAAAAAATAATGAAAGTGTTAATTGGGATTCATCCCACTTTTCTAGAATGCCTGCTTATCTATATCTTCTGAAACTTGCCTTTCAATCTGATAAATCAAAATTTGCTTATCTGGAAAAACTAAATAAAATGCTTTCTCAACAATTATTGAACAATATTGCGGTGTATAATTCTAAAGATGGAATTTATACCTTCAATAATTTTGTGGATGGAAATAATAGTCACTTTAGAAGTAACCTTAAAGCAGGAGATAAAGGATTGCTGCCATCTGAAGATTATTCTCATATTTTCTATGGATGGTGGAAAATGCTGAATACCGATGAAGTCAATTTAATGTATGAAAGGATTTCTCTTAAATATTCTTATTACTCTGGTCATAATCCTTATATCAATGATAATAAAGGATATTTTCAAGAAATTGTAAATTTAAAATAAACACGGATGAATATCTGGTTAATTTCAAAATATGCTTCACCACCTCAATATGCAAAAGCTCCATCACGCCTTTTTTATCTGGCGAGAGAGTTTAAAAAATTAGAGAATGAAGCTTTATTAATAACATCAGATGCAAATCATTTTACCAATTGTCCTGAAACGGATAAGATATATAATGATGAAGAGCAGGATGGAGTCGCTATAAAATGGATTAAAACAAAAAAATATACTAGAACAGCGTCTATAGATAGAATCCTGTCCTGGCTTGATTTTGAACGGAAGCTTTTTTCAATGAATCTTTCTAAACTTGCCAAGCCTGATATCGTTATTATCTCATCACTTTCTATTTTTTCTATAATCTATGGATATTATCTGAAAAGAAAGTTTGGCAGCTTTTTAGTTTTTGAAATCCGTGATATCTGGCCCTTAACGATGACTGAAGAAGCCGGGTTTTCCAAATGGAATCCACTTGTTTTATTGATAGGGTTCATAGAAAAGTTCGGGTACAAAAAAGCTGATCTGGTTGCAGGTACGATGCCCAGACTTGATCTGCATGTAGAACAAATATTAGGATATAAAAAACCGTTTCATTGTTCTCCGTTAGGATTTGATCCTGAAAATTATTCTGAGGAGTTCCTGCAGGAAAAAAATCCATTTTCAGAGATAGTACCTCCGAATAAAGTAATCATTGGGTATGCGGGCAGTATGGGAGTTACCAATGCACTGGAGTCTTTTATTGAAGCTATACAATTGATGAAAAACAACAGTAATATTCATTTTTTGCTTGTTGGCAGTGGAGACCTTAGAGCAACATATGAAGAACAATTAAAAGATTGCTCGAATGTAACTTTTTTGCAGAGGATTCAACAAAATGACGTTAAATACTTCCTTCAGGTCTGTGATATCTTGTATTTATCTACCAAAGATTCAAAAGTATGGGAGTACGGGCAGTCTATGAACAAAGTGGTAGAATATATGCTGGCTGCGAAACCTATTATAGCCTCTTATACGGGATACCCTTCCATGATTAATGAAGCTGATTGTGGTCAGTTTATCAAGAGTACTTCTGCAGAAGACATTAAGAAGGCAATCTTATATTATGCAGAGATGAGTGTAGAAGAAAGGACTAGGATTGGATACAACGGAAGAAAGTGGATCTTTGAAAACAGAACATATCCGTTATTAGGTAAGCAATATATTGATGCGATATTATTGCAGTCTAATAAACAAAAGAAATAATATTAACCCCACAACATAAGGCTTCTTTATGAAGGTTACTATCCATAATGACTTCATTTATAAACTATTCCTGCTGTCTTTTATTTTGGGCAATGTCATTGCTATTTCTTTTGCTAAACCTCTTGGTATGGATAGCAGAGTTTTCTCTATATCCTACAGAGTGTTTATTATTATTTTTTCTTTATTTATTATATACAAAGAAAGAAGGAATATTACTTTTAAAAATATTTCAGTTATAAGTCTTGTTGTATTTTGGATTTATTATCTGATCAAACTTATCTACTCTTTTAATAATTATTCTTTTAATGAAGAAGTAAGCTTATTGGAGAGCGAATATGTTTTCAGAATTATTTTTATTACATTTTTACCAAGTTTTGCATTATTATGTATTGACTATAGTGGAATAAACTTTAAAAGCATAGCAGAGTACAGTGTTATGGTTTTATCTGTTCTTCTCATTATAAGTTATATATACAATTATTTCGAATCAGACTTTATTTTCAGTACATATTATATTATGTACGGACATATAGGAGCTTCATTATACATCATATCGTTATTTTTATTATTATTTTGCAGGGGAAATTATAAAAATATATTTCTTTTATTGTTCTGTCTTTTTTTGGGGTTATTTAATGTTTTTGAATCTATTGCAAGAAGCCCTATCGTCGCTGTTTTTGTGTGCTCCTCTTATTTGTTTGTTTTAAAAGGAAATAGGAAATATTTGTGGTCTGTTGCTATTCTGATGATAGGTTTTATAGGTGTGGTTATTTTGCATGAACACTATGGTAATGGACAAATAATAAGCCTTAATAGGGTATATAAATGGATAGTACTTGGAGATACCACCAGCAGAGAACCTCTGTTCAGCAGAGCTCTTCAAATCTTTAATTCAAATTGGTTTTTTGGTGGAAGAGTATTGTATGAGGATGGAGGCTATCCACATAATATTTTTCTGGAATTATTAATGTCTACCGGTATCTTAGGGTTTATTATTTATTTTTTAAAGTTTTTGCCCGTATTGAAGAATTCTGATATATTCTGGAACATTAAAAAAGGAAATATATATTATAAATTGATTTTTGTTTTATTCTTGCAATATTTTACTTTGGTACAGACTTCTTGCAATCTTTTTGATATACCGGAATTTTTGTATTTTAGTTCGATGATTATAGGAATCAGCTTGAGTGCAAATACAGAAAAAAAATAAGGGAATGTTGACAGAATATAGAAGTAATAAACCCATTCTAACTTTTAAAAATGTATAAAAATTATTTAAAGAGAATCTTTGACTTTATATTTTCTCTCACGGGGATTATTTTTCTGCTTCCCATTTTTCTTATTGTGATGTTGGGGTTGCTAATTTCCAATAATGGTAAACCTTTTTTCTTCCAATTAAGACCTGGGAAAAATGGAAAGATATTTAAAATTATAAAGTTTAAGACCATGAATGATAAAAAGGATCCAAATGGAAACCTGTTATCAGATGCGGAAAGATTGACAGCAATGGGAGCATTTGTTCGTAAAACATCTCTGGATGAAATCCCGCAGTTGATCAATGTTTTAAAAGGAGATATGTCACTTATTGGGCCGAGACCTCTTTTGGTTCAGTACTTACCATTGTATAATGAACATCAGGCAAGAAGGCACGAAGTGAGACCGGGAATTACTGGCTGGGCACAAATCAATGGAAGGAATGCTATCTCGTGGGATCAAAAATTTGACTACGACGTTTGGTACGTTGATAATTTATCATTTATCTTAGATGTGAAAATTTTATTTTTAACAGTAAAAAAAGTATTTATCAGAGAAGGTATTTCACAAGAAGGACAAGCAACGATGGAACCGTTTAAAGGAAATAGAAATATTTAAATATGAAAAAAATAGCAATTATTGGAGCAGGAGGATTTGGACGTGAGGTAAAAATGCTGATCGATCATATCAACCAAAAAGAAAAACAGTATGAAATTCTGGGTTTTTATGATGACAAGCCTTATGATCATAATATCAACGGAGTTGCTTATTTAGGAAAGATCGAAAAAATAAATGAAGTAGACTTTCCTTTATGTATTGCAGTAGCTATAGGAGACCCCAAAACAAAGAAAAAGATCATTCAGGGAATAAATAATCACCATATTGAGTATCCGACTTTAATACATCCGTCAGTCATTATCGGAGAAGATAATACAAGAATAGGGAAAGGGAATATTATTTGTGCCGGTGTTATTATTACGGTTGATATTGAAATCGAAGATTTTGTTATTCTTAATCTTTCCTGTACGGTAGGGCACGATACAACGATAAAGAATTACTGCTCATTTATGCCTACAGTAAATATCTCAGGTGAAGTAATTGTAAATGACTCTGTATATGTAGGAACAGGAGCGAAAATAATAAACCTTCTTGAGATTGGCGAAAATACTATTGTTGGGGCAGGAGCTGTAGTTTATAAAAGTTTACCTGCAAATTGTACAGCAGTTGGAATTCCTGCAAAACCTATAAAATTTCATGAATAATATGGAACAGAAAATCTGGTTGTCATCCCCGCATATGGGAGGCAATGAATTAAAATATATCAACGAAGCGTTTGCAGAGAACTGGGTGGCACCATTGGGGCCTAATGTGAATGGATTTGAAGATGACCTGGAGCAGTTTCTAGGTGAAAATACAAAAGTAGCTGTGCTTTCCGCAGGAACAGCAGCATTGCATCTTGCTCTTATTGAATGCGGAGTACAGCATGGAGATGAGGTGATCTGCCAGTCGATGACATTTTCCGCTTCAGCCAATCCTATTGCCTATTGCGGAGCAACTCCTGTTTTTATAGACAGTGAGCCGGATACATGGAATATGTGCCCGAAAGCTCTGAAAGGTGCCATTGAAGACAGAATACAAAAAGGAACAAAGCCTAAAGCAATTATTGTGGTTCACTTATATGGTATGCCTGCAAAAATGGATGAAATTATTGCCGTTGCTGCAGAATATCAGATCCCGGTAATAGAAGATGCAGCCGAAGCTCTTGGCTCTACTTACAAAGGACAGGCCTGTGGGACATTCGGACGCTTTGGAGTCTTAAGCTTTAATGGAAACAAAATTATTACTACTTCAGGAGGAGGAGCTTTAGTTTGCCATACTCAGGAAGATAAGGATAAAACTGTTTTTCTTTCAACGCAGGCAAGAGATAATGCCCCTCATTATCAGCATTCGCATATTGGCTTCAATTACAGAATGAGTAATATCGTAGCAGGTATTGGGAGAGGGCAGATGGAAGTTCTTAAAGACAGAATTGCAGCCCGTAGAGCCATGCATGATTTCTATCTTGAGATTTTTAAAAATGTTGAAGGAGTGACCGTATTTTCAGAGCCGGGAGGTGACTTCTATTCCAATCATTGGTTATCAGCCATAATCATTGATCCTGATACAGGAAAAGAAAGAGAAGGCTTAAGACTTGCTTTTTTAGAAGATAATATAGAATCAAGGCCGCTTTGGAAACCAATGCATTTACAGCCGGTTTTTGAAAATGCTCCGTATTACGGAGGAAATATTTCCGAAAAACTTTTTGATAACGGATTGTGCCTGCCTTCAGGTTCCAATTTGTCAGATGAAGACAGAAGCAGAATTGCAAATGTAATCCATAATTATTTTGGAATTTAATATCTTTGGATTTGATGAATCGGTATACATATTGGAAAGTTGTGCTTGACTTTATCTTTGCGGTAATATTGACCATTTTCCTGATACCGTTACTGATCATTCTGTTTATTATCGCAAGCTTCGACACCTCTTCCAACGGCATTTTTTTCCAGAAAAGAATAGGACAGTACGGAAAACCTTTTACTATTTTTAAATTTAAAACAATTCATGAGGAAAAAAGGACCTGTTCCAGGATCGGGCAGACGCTCAGAAAGTTTAAATTGGATGAGCTTCCTCAATTGTTTAATATTCTGAAAGGTGAAATGAGCTTTGTAGGCCCCAGGCCTGATATAGAAGGATATTATGATAAACTTACAGGAGCGGAAAGAAAGGTTTTGGAACTGAAGCCGGGACTCACCTGTGAAGCAAGCATACAATATAGAAATGAAGAAAATCTCCTGAAAGACCAGAAAGATCCATTAAAGTATAATGATGAAATAGTATTTCCCCATAAAGTAAAAATGAATCTGGATTATTTAGAAAATATATCTTTCAGAAATGATACTAAAATTTTGTTTAAAACATTAATAACCCTATTGAAATAGAATTTTCTTACCATCATGAAAATTAAAGAAACCCCGCTTAAAGATTGCTACATCATAGAACCCACCGTTTTTGAAGACGAAAGAGGTTATTTCTTTGAAAAATTCAACGAAAAAAGATTTGAAGAACTTACCGGAATGAACGGACATTTCGTACAGGATAATATTTCCAAATCTTCTTATGGAGTATTGAGAGGTCTCCACCTTCAGAAAGGAGAACATGCCCAGGCAAAGCTTGTGTCATGTCTTGAAGGAAGTGTGTGGGACGTTGCGGTAGATCTTAGAGAAGATTCTCCTACATTTGGGAAATGGTTCGGAATTGAACTTACTGCAGAAAATAAATTACAGCTGTACGTGCCAAGAGGTTTTGGCCATGGATTTTCTGTATTGAGTACCCATGCTGTATTTTCTTATAAATGTGATAACTTTTACAACAAAGAGTCAGAAGGCGGTGTGAAATTCAATGACCCGGATCTTGCTATAGACTGGAAGATTGACGAAAAAGATGCTGTCCTTTCTGATAAAGATAAGAATGCCCCAGGCTTCAAAGAAAGAAACTTTTAAAAGATCTCCCTGAAAACCACTTTAGAAAAGTGGTTTTTATTTTTTAATATTAACTCTTCAATATTTTGTATCTTTGCAGACTCAAAATCAAAAAGATGCGTACAAAATCTGTAGGGAAGAAGAAAATCAATGTAGTCACTCTTGGATGTTCCAAGAATGTATATGATTCTGAAGTATTAATGAGCCAGCTGAAAGCCAATGGGAAAGAAGTGGTTCACGAAGATCGTGGGGACATTGTGGTTATTAATACCTGTGGATTTATTGATAATGCTAAAGAAGAATCTATCAATACCATCCTTGATTATGTGGAAGCTAAAAACAGAGGAGAAGTAGAAAAAGTATTTGTTACAGGATGTCTTTCAGAAAGATATAAGCCGGATCTGGTAAAGGAAATTCCGGATGTTGATCAATACTTCGGAACAAGAGACCTTCCGATACTGTTAAAACACCTTGGGGCTGACTATAAGCACGAGCTGGTAGGAGAAAGACTTACGACAACTCCGAAGCATTACGCATACCTGAAAATTTCAGAAGGCTGTGACAGGCCATGTTCTTTCTGTGCTATTCCTTTGATGAGAGGGGGCCACATTTCAACACCTATCGAAAAACTGGTTTCTGAAGCTCAGAAACTGGCGAAAAAAGGAACAAAAGAATTGATTCTTATTGCACAGGACCTTACTTATTACGGATTAGACCTTTATAAAAAAAGAGCGTTGGGTGATCTTTTGAAAGAGCTTGTAAAAGTAGAAGGAGTGGAGTGGATCCGCCTTCATTATGCCTTCCCAAGTGGTTTCCCTGAAGATGTTCTGGACATTATCCTTGAAGAACCTAAAGTGTGTAATTATATAGATATTCCTTTACAGCACATCAATTCTGATTTGCTGAAATCAATGAAAAGAGGAACTACGCATGAGAAAACAGATGCCCTGTTAGGAAAATTCAGAGAAAAGGTTCCTGACATGGCGATCAGAACAACTCTTATTGTAGGGTATCCCGGTGAAACTGAAGAAAGATTCCAGGAACTTAAAGACTGGGTAAGAGAGCAGAAATTTGACAGATTGGGATGCTTTACCTATTCTCATGAAGAGAATACGACAGCCTATGTCCTGGAAGATGATATCCCACAGGAAGTAAAAGAGGCGAGGGTAGAAGAGATTATGGAACTACAGTCACAGATTTCATGGGAAAAGAACCAGGAAAAAGTAGGGAAAACATTCAGATGTATCTTTGACCGTAAAGAAGGAAATTATTTTATCGGAAGAACAGAATATGACTCTCCGGATGTAGATAATACGGTTTTGGTTTCAGCTGAAGATACCTATATTTCTATAGGAGAATTCGCTGATGTAAAGATTACATCAGCTGAGGAATTTGACCTCTATGGGGAATTAATTTAAAAAGCTAAATAGCTATAAATCAATTAGGAAAAATTATTCAATGAATAAGAAATTAATGTGATTTAACATAAATATTTTTATGTTAAATAATTTTATACCATTGATTATCAGTTGTTTATTGTTTTCTAGTATTAAGAATTTTTAAATTTCTTTCATAAAGTATATAAATTCAAAAATTATGTCTTAAATTTGCGGCATAAGCAATATTGATTAAATCATATACTTTCAATAAGTTATTTGTAAGAATGTGTATTTTTTTGTTTATATTAGCTTTATGATGATAATCACAAGTTGAGATGCATCCTCCCTATGGGAGTATTGATGAAAAATAATGTAATTAAAATCTTTAAAAACTTATGAAAAAATTTTTATTAACAACAACTATGCTTGTTTGCCTTTCGGCAGTTTCCAAGGCTCAGCAAGGGCGAGTGGGGATTAACACAACCACACCTGCCGCAACTTTAGATGTAGTAGCCAATACTACAGATAATGCAAGACCTGATGCTGTATTGGTCCCTCGTTTGACAAGAGCCCAGCTAATAGCTAAAGACAATGCCTATGTGGCAGAACAAAATGGAGCTCTTACTTTCGTTACAACGATTGATGGTACTGCAACTGCTAAGACCACCAACGTTACTGCAGTTGGTTTTTACTACTATGATGCTCCAAATTCAGAATGGAAAGCATTAGGGGGAGGAGCAGCTCCGGCAACTCCATTTAGAGTGAATTTATCACAAGCTGCTTCTACTGCTTATGACTGGACTAACTCTAATTTTGATTATTGGGAATTTACCAGTGGAACACAACTTTCTTTACCGGCTCCTACAGCTTATAACGGAAGAACAATTTATGTAAGAAACCAAACAGGAGGTACTTTACAGTTTGCTGGTACCGATGGTGTTGCTACTCCTAAAGGTATGAATTCTCTTACGGGAATTGCTGCTATACAGATTTATAGCAACGGTACAAATTGGTATCTTGTTTCAGGTAGAAATTAATATATAAAACATAAATTAAAATGAAAAATATTTTCTTAACTATAGCAGGCGGTGCGTTATTGTTCCTTGGTACAACCGTTAATGCTCAAATTATAAGCAACGGAAATGTTACCTCAGCTTTAAATAATACAAACTATTTCATGGATGGTAGTAATTTTGAAGGATTAGCAAACCAAAGCTATGGTAGAGGTTTAGGGTTTCCTAGAACAAATTTGACTACTTTTACCTTTGATACTTCTCCAATGGATAATACGGTAATTGTTTCTGACTTTGATGGTATGGTAGTGTATAATACAGCTACAGGTAATACGGCAGCTGGTCAGGGTGTAACAACAGCTGTTGCTCCGGGATTTTATTATTTTTCTAATCCAGGGAATCCAGGTAGTATTACTAACGGTAGATGGGTTCCAATAGGAGGAGCTTCTCCTAAAGTAACAATAGGAACTACTGAAACAACAACAAATACCCTTATAAATGTTAGTCCAGGTGTTGATAAGCAGGTTTATGCGATCAAAGGAACTTTCACTACAACTGGTACATCTACCACTGTTAGTATTCCTTCTCCGGCAGATATGACTTCATTATATGGTATTACAATCTATAAAACTTCAGGTACAGGAAATAAAGTAGTTTATTCAAGAGATCTTTATTCTTATAACATTGGTGCTACAAATAATGCTGTTACTGGCTCGCCAAGTATGTCTGTAGTGTATCCTGCCGATACTTATGATTACGTATTAGAATATATAAAATAAAAATAAAAGAACTTTATTTAATTACATATTAAACCAATGAGTAATCTCATTGGTTTTTTATTTTTAACAATATTATTAATTGTCCGGCAAGAAAGATTTTAAAGGCTTTTAAAGCCTTGTGGATAGATCTGAAGATTGTAAGAGGTCTGTAGAAAGAAGTAAGTAAACAAAAATTTAAACTTATGTAAGTCTTGGCTTCAGGATAAGATAGGCAGTTGATGAGTTTCATATTTTGTTGAGCCCTTTACACATGTTGCAGCCACTTCAAAACCGGATCTGTTTAGAGTATGCTTTTATAAAAATTTCTGTTATATAGACTAAATAGGTAAGATCATTCAATTAAGTATACATTTCAGGATCTGAATTGCTGTTAAAATGGATTTATAAAACCTGTTCTTTTAGTTTTAAACATCTTCTGCCAGATACTTTACTCAGGTTTAGGTTCTTAAAAAATTGTATTCAATAATAGAACTCCTTATAACAAAAAATGAAATTTTATAATTTTATAACTTGTTGATTTTTAAATTATTACATTTTGTAATTTTTTAAATTATGCACAAATTAGTTAATTATATTAACTTTTATGGTCTTTTTTTAACATTTTTTAACAATAGCTTTTAAACTCCCTATCCATAGGAGATTACAGGGTTACTTAAGATATGTTTTGGTTTTTATTAACGTTTTTTAACATATTGAATAGGGACTTAATGAGATTCCTGATACTTTTGCCCTGTCAAAACCAATAAAAGTTCAAAATGATGAAAAGATTCATTCTCGTAATCATAATGATGATTTCAACCCTAGGTATTTACTCTTTTACAGCGAATGCCTTAGATGCGAAAAAAACAAGTTATGCATCGTACTACCACGATAAATTTAACGGTAGAAAAACCGCCAGCGGAGAAATCTTTGATAACTCAAAGTTTACTGCAGCAAACAGAACGCTTCCATTTGGAACAAACGTTAAGGTAACGAACCTTAAAAATGGTAAAGAAGTAATAGTGAGAATTAATGACAGAGGACCTTACCATTCATCAAGATCTTTAGATATGTCTAAAGCAGCGTTCGATGAAATCGGAAATATCAGTCATGGTACAATTCCGGTGGAATATGAAATTGTCGATTAAATTTATGATTTAAATTAAAAAAGCCAGCTGATTCAGCTGGCTTTTTGCTTAGGGATATACCTTATATATTATTATACGTCTAATTCCAACAGGGCAGGACAATGGTCAGAATGTACAGCTTCTTTTAAAATAACAGCCCTGCTGAGCTTATCCTTTAAGCTGTAAGACGTGAAATTATAATCGAGTCTCCATCCTTTGTTTTTAGCCCTGGAATTTTGCCGGTAGCTCCACCATGTATAATTATCAGGATCACTGTTGAAGAATCTGAAGCTGTCGATCAGTTCACATTCATTAATGAAATCGGTCATCCACTCCCTTTCCATAGGAAGAAATCCCGAAACATTCTTTAAGCGGACAGGATCATGAATATCAATAGCCTCGTGACAGATATTGAAGTCTCCCGATATGATGAGGTTTGGAATTTCCTTTTTTAAACTTTTGATATACTCCAGAAAATCATGACAGAACTGCATTTTAAAGTCCAGCCTTTCAATATTGGATGCAGACGGAACATAAACAGATATTGCTGAATATCCGTCAAAATCGGCACGGATGATCCTGCCCTCATTATCATAGCTTTCAATACCACAGCCATATTCCACATGATTGGGCTTTACTTTTGAGGCAATTCCGACCCCGCTGTAGCCTTTTCTTACTGCTGAATGCCAATAGCTGTGATATCCTAATTTTTCAAGGCTTTCGATATCTATCTGATCGTTTCCGGCCTTGCTCTCCTGAATACAGATAATATCCGGATCGGCAGTCTTCAGCCAGCCCAGAAAATCCTTGGTAAATGCGGCTCGGATTCCGTTGACATTGTAGGTGATTAATTTCATTAGTCTTTTATAAAGAATTTAAAGTTTTCGTTGTATTTCGATGGAATGAATTCGGTGATCTCATAATCGGCGATGTGATGAATATAAAACGGATCTTCACTGATAATCTGCTCAAGCTCATTTTTAGACCCTGCATTTGCTATAATAATTCCTCCGGTTCTGGGCTCTTTTCTCCCTGAGGCAATAAACTTTCCTTCCTCGTAATGTTTCTGAAGAAAAATAGTATGTTGGGGAATATGCCGTTCCACATTTTCAAGAGAAGTCTTATAGGTAAGTGAAATAATAAACATAATGTATTTTTTACGAAGATATAAACTCTTACAGACTATAAAAAAGAAGCGGAAAAAATCAATTGATTTTTTCCGCTTAGACCCCAAATTACATAAACTATGAAAAAACTACTTGGGTTCTAAAATACTGATAGGAATGATACATTCTTCCAGTGAAATTCCTCCATGTTGGTAGGTTTCTTTATAGTAATTTACAAAATGATTGTAGTTCTTAGGATAGGCCAGAAATATATTGTTTTTGGCAAAAATATATTTAGAACTTAAATTCCCTTTGGGAAGGAACAGTTTTTCAGGATTGGTAATAGCCCATACATCACTGTCATCATATGTTAAACTTTTACCTGTTTTGTATCGGATGTTAGTAGAGGTTTCCCGGTCACCTACCACTTTGCTTGGCTTTTTAACGTATACCGTTCCATGATCTGTTGTGATCACCAGTTTGTATCCGCTTTCAGCAGCAGCTTTAATGATCTTCAATAATGAGGAATTTTCAAACCAGTTGAGGGTCAGTGAGCGGAAAGTCTTATCATCGCGGATGAGCTGATCTACAATATGGTTATCGGTCTTGGCGTGAGAAAGAATATCAATAAAGTTATATACAATGACCAACAGATCATTGTTTTTATGCTGATTGAAATCATCATAGATCTTTCTTTCAAAATCAGCGTTCAGCACTTTCAGGTATTTCATAGATTTTGATCCCAGACCAATTCTCTTCATCTGGTCTTCCAGAAAGTCACGTTCAAATTCATTCTTGTTTCCTTCCTCATTATCATTGAACCATTTATCAGGGAAACGTTTCTCGATCTCAGACGGCATTAAACCGGCGAAAAAGGAATTCCTTGCATATTGGGTAGCAGTAGGAAGGATACTGTAGTAATAATCTTCCGATATCTTATTGTAATATTTTGTAAATAATGGTTCGATAACTTTCCACTGATCATAACGTAGGTTGTCAACCATTAATAGAAGAACTTTCTCCTTTTCAACTTCAGGCTTTACCTTTTCTTTGAAAAGCGTGTGGCTCATCATAGGCTTATCTGAGTCGGTAAGCCAGTCTTCGTAATTTTTTTCAATAAACTTGGCAAACTGAATATTGGCTTCTTCTTTCTGCGACTGTAAAAGATCGGCAAATTCATTATCCGCAACCTTATCAAACTTGATTTCCCAGCTAAGGATCTTTTTATAGTATTCAGCCCAATCCTGATAGGTTCTCAGGTAAGACAGTTCCATAGAAAGGTTTCTGAACTCCTGTTGGTATTGCAGGATCGTTTTCTGTTCCACCAGATTATCCTGCTGAAGGTTTTTCTTTAGAGAAAGCAATATCTGATTAGGATTTACAGGCTTAAGAATGTAATCGGCGATCTGGGAACCGATGGCCTCTTCCATAATATGCTCCTCCTCACTTTTGGTGACCATGACAATTTTGAGAGCATTGTCCTTTTCCTTGATCATAGGAATTGCTTCCAGCCCGGAGATACCCGGCATATTTTCATCAATTAGCGTTAAAGCAAACTTCTCTGAGTCCATTAGTTCCAAAGCCTCATTCACATTATTGACAGGGGTTACCTGGTAACCCTTCTTTTCCAAAAACACGATATGAGGTTTAAGTAAATCTATTTCATCATCGATCCATAATATCTTTTCTGACATAATTTATTTTTTACATGGTTATTGTATCAAAATGTTGACCAAATCCTTCTAAAATCTCACAAAATCGAAAGATTAAAAGTTAAATATTAGTTAAATGGAAATACCCTTCGGTAGATCCGTTTCCTGTAGCATTCAGTTATTGTTTTTTATATACTTCAATGCCCTTTCCAGAACTTCATCTTTTCCTTCTCTGATTCCTTCTACAGTGGGCTTTACAAGGATGTCAGGAACGATCCCGATTCGCTGTGTTTCTCTGCCGTCAGGATAATAAGCGCCGAGCCCGCTAAAACGGGTGTCGAGATCTGCAATCTTAAAAGCAATGACATTTCCATTGGCTCCGGAAGTATTACTGCCGATAATCTTGGCTTTCGGATGCTGTTTGAACATCATTGCGGTGGTCTCTGCCTGGCTCTGTGTACTTTCATTTACTAAAACGATGACATTGCCTTTATAGTATTCCGGGTTTTTCTTTCCAATACTGTTTATGCGTCCATAAAATTTGCCGGGATAATTGGTTTCCGGATAAGTAAACAGATAATAGGGGGTAGATTCCGGCAATAAAAGTATGCTTAAAGGATGAATGGTCTGTTTGGGATAATTCCTGAGATCAAAAATAATAGACTGAGTGGACTTTAAATCTCTGTACATTTCGTTCAGATCCTCTTTTTCTATAATTTCCATATTGACATAGCCGGTTTTCTTTTCAGGATCAATAAATTTCCATTTTTCAGGAGTGGTGCTTTTTTCACGGATAATATCTTTTGCAAAATAGGTTTTTGCAGTTACGGTTACATTTTGCCCGTTCCTTTCAACCCTTACAGTAAGAGAATCCTTATGGCTTAAAAGGAAATTATTTCTCACTTTGTATATTTTCCCCCAGGAATTGGATGCAGGAATATATTTTCCGAAATTATTGACCATTTGCGGAATGGTTTTTCCTTCAATGTCATAAATAACATCTCCAATGTCCAGCGGACTTTTCTCATTGAAACGGTTGGAATTTACCTTTGTAACGACCAGCTTTCCTTCTGCATAGGAATATTCTACAGGAACTTTTCTGCCTCCATAAAGATTACGGCTGATGTGTCTTGAATAAAGATAAGCATGTGAGTCATCGGTTTTTGCAACCAGTTCAGCCAGGGCCAGATGGTAACTTTCATCACTGTCCACCATAAGGATTTTCTGAAGCATTTCTGGAAGAACATCGTTCCAGTTCTGATCTGTTTCATACTTATAAGGAAAAAAGTATTCTATATAATTCCAATATCTGAATAGTTCCAGGAGTCCGGTAGCTTTAGATGTAAATTTGGAGCCATATGACTTTTCATTCCGGAAATATATTTTTCTGTTGCCTATGCCGAAATAATAATGGCTTCCGGTATTTCTGTTGTTTTCAATATGGCGAAGCTTTTGTGAAGTATCTTTACTGAATACATCAGAATTGTCAATCCAGCTAAGGTCAAAGTTTTTTAAGAAATACGTTTTATTTTCTTTTTTTGAACATTCTTTACAGGTTTCAATTTTTCCCAGACTTTCGATCCATCCGGAATATAAAGTATTTAAAGCGGCCTTATTATCAATATTTTCAAGTTCATCAATTTTCCGGAGCAGCTGTCCGTCCCAATCCATATTTCCCTTTGCTACATTGGGATGATAGTATTTAAGAAACCCCCAAACCCGGCAAAGGGATTCAAGCTTTTGTGTGTCAGATAAGATCTGGGCTGGAAAACTTAAACTTAAAAAGAATACAATGAAAAGAGAGTGCTTTCTCAAAGGCTATCGTGTTTCTTTCAAAGATAAATTTTTAAAATAACAGCCGCAATGGTTTTTGAAGAATATTAAAAAGAGGAGAATACTTGAAATTACCGAGATTTAATAATTACCATTAAATCCAGGAGTAATCCTGGATAAAGCAATTATTGACCACAGTCCGTAATTTCCCTCTCCCGGCTTTCAGCCTTCTCTGTTGTTTAATAATAATTTAATAAAAACCTCAAATTTAAAATCCCTAACTTTGTTTACTAATATTGACGTTTCAATGCAGAATAAGCTAAAAATCATCAACGATCCCGTTCACGGATTTATCAGGATTCCACACGAAATTTTATTTGATATCATTGAGCATCCCTATTTCCAGAGATTAAGAAGAATAGGGCAGACCGGGCTTTTGAACCTGATCTTTCCGGGAGCTACCCATACGAGATTTCATCATGCCTTAGGAGCTATGCACCTGATGTTTACAGCTTTGGAAACTTTGAAGCAGAAAGGGGTGAAAATTTCTGAAGAAGAAGAAAAAGGGGCGATGTTGGCGATTTTGATGCATGATATTGGTCATGGTCCGTTTTCCCATGCACTGGAAAGTATGCTGATGGATGACTGGCATCATGAAAAGCTTTCCCTGTTGCTGATGAATAAACTGAATGAGGAATTTGACGGACAATTATCCATGGCTATAGAAATGTTCCAGGGAAGGTATCACAGAAAATTTTTCAATCAGCTGATTTCATCACAATTGGATGTTGACAGACTGGATTATCTGAAGAGAGACAGCTTCTTTACAGGAGTATCAGAAGGGAATATTAATACACAAAGGATTATTTCCATGATGAATGTATGTGAAGAAGGAGAACTGGTCATTGATGCCAAAGGAATTTATTCCATTGAAAATTTCCTGACGGCGAGAATGTTCATGTACTGGCAGGTTTATTACCACAAAACATCCGCTTTGGCTGAATTTCTTCTGGTAAAGATCCTGGAAAGGGCCAAATATCTGATTTCTCAGGGAACAGAGCTTCCTGCGACAGATAACCTGAAATATTTTTTGTACCGTGGGAAAAGTGCTGCTACAGACGAAGATGTGGAAAGATTTACCCGGCTTGATGATAATGATGTGATCCAGGCGATGAAAGAATGGCAAAATTCGGAAGATTTTGTTCTGTCATATTGGTGTCAATCTGTAATTCAGCGAAATCTGCCTAAAACGATCATTTCATCACATCCTTTTGAAAAAGAAATAATTGATGAAAAAGTGAAAAATACCAATGAATTTTTCAGAATTGATAATGGTCAGGAACTCGTATGTGAGATAAAAAGAAACCTTTTACCTTACGATACAGAAAAACAACCGATTTATTTATTGCAGAAAAACGGTAAAAGAATGAAGCTTCATGAGTCGGAAGATCAACTTTTATCAGGGCTAATGGTGAATAAGACAACACGTTATATCCTTATGTTTCCGAGAGATATCTCCACACTGGACTCTTAAATAATCTTAAAATTTACGATCTGAAATCAAAAAATGTTTGCAAATTATAGAATTTCTTATCTTTGCAGAATATGGAATTTACAGCTTCGCAAATTGCAAGTTTTATTGACGGAAAAATAATAGGTGACGAGAATGCGCTTATTACAGGGGTTTCTCCAATTGAAAATGGAGAATCAGGACATCTTTCTTTTATAGCACAAGATCGGTTTTCTCATTTTTTAGATACCTCAAAATGCTCTGTTATCATCGTTTCGGAAAAACTTTTGGACAGAAATAATTATATCCCTACCTTAATCGTTGTAAAAGATGCCTATCTTTCTTTCCAGGTACTGATGAATTTGTACCAGGAAATGAGAGGAAGAAAAGAAGGTATTGAAGATGGCTCTTCCATCCATGATACAGCTGTAATAGGTGATGGGGCCTATATCGGAGCATTTACCTATGTTTCTGAAAAAGCTAAAATCGGTGAGGGATCACAGATCTATCCGCATGTGTATATAGGAAAAGGCGTAAAAATCGGTAAAAACTGTAAAATAGACAGTGGTGCCAGGATTTACGATTACTGTATCATTGGGGATAATTGTGTGATTCACTCCAATACCGTAATAGGAGGCGACGGCTTTGGGTTTCAGCCGACAGCTGAGGGATTCAAAAAGATTCCACAGCTTGGAAACGTTATTATTGAAGATGATGTTGAAATCGGTTCAAACTGTAGTATCGACAGAGCTACGATAGGCTCTACGATCATTGGAAAAGGAACAAAGATCGATAACCTGATTCAGATCGCCCACAATGTGAAAATCGGTCAGAACAATGTCATTGCGGCACAGGCCGGAATTGCAGGGTCTACCACCATTGGTGACTGGAACCAGATAGGAGGTCAGGTAGGAGTGGTTGGACATATTAAGATCGGAAACCAGGTGAAAATTCAGGCTCAGAGTGGTGTGAATTCAAGCGTCAACGATAAAGAAACATTATACGGTTCACCAGCCATCAGCTACAATGACTATTTGAGAAGCTATGTTCATTTCAGAAATTTCACTGAAATAGTAAACAGAATAAATAATCTTGAGAATAACTCAAAAGATAATACTAATGAGTGATATGCAAAAAACGCTTCAGGAAGAGGTAACTCTTTCTGGAATTGGACTTCACACAGGTAAAGAAGTAAAACTTACCATTAAACCTGCTAAAGAAAACACAGGCTTTGTATTTGTAAGAACGGACTTGGAGGGACATCCTCAGGTAGAAGCAGATGTAAATTATGTTGTAGCGACAGAGAGAGGAACGACATTAGAAAAATTAGGGGTAAAAATTACCACTTGCGAACATCTTTTAGCAGCCCTGGTAGGTTGTGATATCGATAATGCGGTTTTAGAAATGGACGCTTCCGAGCCGCCTATTTTGGACGGATCTTCAAAATACTTTGTTGAAGCGATTGAAAGCGTTGGTGTCGTAGATCAGAATATTGCCAGAGAATATTTGGTAGTGAAAGAAGTTCTTACCTACAGCGATCCCGCTACCGGTTCGGAAATCACGATTATCCCTTCAGATACTTACGAAGTAACAACGATGGTAGATTTCGGGACCAAAGTTTTAGGTACTCAAAATGCCACTCTTAAAAATATTTCAGAATTTAAAGATGAGATCTCTTCTGCAAGAACATTTAGCTTTTTGCACGAATTGGAAATGCTTTTGGACCACGGATTGATCAAAGGAGGTGATATCTCCAATGCCATCGTGTACGTAGACAAAGATCTTACTCCTGAAACAACAGAAAAACTAAAGAAAGCCTTCGGTAAAGACAATGTGTCTATCAGACCAAACGGTATTCTTGATAATCTTAACCTAAACTATCCTAACGAAGCTGCAAGACACAAATTACTTGATGTAGTCGGTGATTTAGCTTTAGCAGGAGTGAAAATAAAAGGTAAAGTGATTGCCAACAAACCCGGACATTATGTAAACACTCAGTTTGCAAAAAAGCTGAACCGTCAGTGGAAGCTGCAGAAAAAGAAAAATGTTCCGGATTTTGACCTGACCAGAGAGCCGGTATTCGATATCAACGGAATCATGAAGCTTATGCCTCACAGACCACCGTTCTTACTGATTGATAAAGTTCTTGAACTTTCAGACTCTCATGTAGTAGGGTTGAAAAACGTTACTATGAATGAACCGTTCTTCGTTGGACATTTCCCTAAAGAGCCTGTGATGCCTGGAGTTCTTCAGGTAGAAGCTCTTGCGCAGACCGGAGGTATCCTGGTATTGGCAAGTGTTCCGGATCCTGAAAACTATTCTACTTATTTTATTAAAATTGATAAAGTAAAGTTCAAGAGAAAAGTAGTTCCGGGAGATACTATTATTTTCAAAATTGAATTGATAGAGCCGATCAGAAGAGGTATCGTTCACATGCAGGGGTATGGATATGTAGGAGATGCAGTGGCAGTAGAAGCAGAGCTGATGGCTCAAGTTGCAAAAAATAAAGTTGATTAAATGATTCATCAATTAGCAGCCGTAGATAAACGTGCGAAAATCAGCAAAAATGTAATTGTAGAACCTTTTACTACAATTGCAGGGGACGTAGAAATCGGAGAAGGAACATGGATCGGTCCAAACGTTACCATCATGGATG
The DNA here is from genome assembly GCF_058245615.1 of Chryseobacterium sp. UF-290. Lineage (NCBI taxonomy): Bacteria > Pseudomonadati > Bacteroidota > Flavobacteriia > Flavobacteriales > Weeksellaceae > Chryseobacterium > Chryseobacterium sp. UF-290. The sequence continues at coordinate 44,502 of NZ_JBSICB010000009.1, read as the reverse complement.
GTGCAAGAATAGGTAAAAACTGTAGGATTTTTCCTGGAACTGTAATATCTGCAATCCCTCAGGATCTGAAATTTGACGGTGAAGATACTCAGGTGATCATTGGTGATGATACTACAATCAGAGAATGTGTTACTGTAAACAGAGGAACAAAAGCTCTTGGATATACTAAAATAGGAGCAAACTGCCTTATTATGGCTACTTCACATATTGCACATGACTGTGTGATCGGAGATCATGTGATCATTGTAAACGGGTGTGGTATTGCAGGCCATGTTGAGATTGGAGACTATACTGTAATGGGAGGCTTATCGGCTGTTCACCAATTTGGTAAGATCGGGAAGCATGTAATGATTTCCGGAGGAACTTTGGTAAGAAAAGATATTCCGCCTTACGTAAAAGTAGCAAGAGAACCGATGTCTTATGCAGGGATCAATTCCGTAGGATTGAGAAGAAGAGGATTTACCAATGAAAAAATCTTTGAAATCCAGAAAATCTACAGAGCGATCTTCCAGATGAAAATGAATGTTTCCCAGGCAATCTCTCATATTGAAAAGGAAATGCTTCCAACAGCCGAGAGAGATGAAATCCTTCAATTTATCCAAAATTCACCGAGAGGTATTGTAAAAGGATACGGAACAGGTAAAGACAGCAACTAATAAAACGAAGCTAAAAAGCAAATTGCCGATAGCCTAAAAGATTAAGTAAAAAAAGATAATATATATTAATGGCAACAAGTAACGATATCAGAAAAGGTCTTTGCATCGAGTATAGCAATGATATTTTTAAAGTAATCGAGTTTCTTCACGTGAAACCAGGGAAAGGACCTGCTTTCGTAAGAACAAAACTAAAATCAGTAACCAACGGTAAAGTAATTGATAATACTTTCTCTGCAGGACACAAAATTGATGAAGTAAAAGTAATCACAAGAAAGTTCCAGTATCTTTATGATGATGAGAACGGATTTCACTTTATGAATAATGATGACTTCTCTCAGTTATACATCAATAAAGAAATGATCGAGAACGCTCAGTTTATGAAAGCGGGTGAAGAAGTAACGATCATTTTGAAAGAAGCTGATGAAACTCCTCTTTCCGCTGAACTTCCACAATCGGTATATCTGGATGTGATCGAAGCTGATCCGGGAGTAAAAGGAAATACAGCAACCAACGCTCTTAAGAACGCTATCGTTGAAACAGGAGCAAGAGTAATGGTTCCTTTGTTTATCGAGCCGGGAGACAGAATTAAAGTAAGCACTGAAGACGGCAGCTACTTAGAAAGAGTGAAATAATAAGTAAAATTTACATGAATTCGGTTTGCATCAGCAGTCCGAATTTTGTTTTATAAGAAAATCTATTGTTATGAGATTCCATTCTCCGCAAAAGCTTAAAACGATTGCAGATCTGATAGGCTCAAAATTCATCGGTCCGGAAGACTTTGAAATATTGGGAACCAATGAAATTCACATGGTAAAACCGGGGGATATCGTTTTCGTTAATCACCCGAAATATTATGACAAGGCATTAAACTCTGCCGCTACCATTATTTTGATTGATAAAGAAGTTGACTGCCCTGAAGGCAAGGCCCTTTTGGTATCTGATGACCCTTTCAGAGATTTTAATAAGATCAATACTCACTTTACAAGAATTTACAACTTCACCGAAGAGCTTCATGATGTCGAAATTGGGGAGGGAACAAAAATTCATTCATCCGCAGTAATCGGAAACAATGTAAAAATTGGAAAAAACACTTTAATTTTCCCGAATGTAGTGATTGGTGACAGAACCGTTATCGGAGATAATGTTATCATCCAGTCCAATACCGTATTGGGAGGAGATGCTTTTTATTACAGAAAATTAAATGGAAACTTTGACCGTTTAATCTCGGTGGGAAATGTTGTGATCGAAAATAATGTGGAGATCGGAAATGGCTGTACCATTGATAGAGGGGTTACAGATTCTACAGTCATTGGTGAAGGTTCAGTTCTGGATAATCAGATTCAGGTGGGGCATGATACTGTCATTGGGAAAAAATGTCTGATCGCTTCTCAGGTAGGAATTGCCGGATGCTGTATAATAGGGGATGAAGTTACCTTATGGGGACAGGTGGGTATCGCTTCAGGAAATAAAATCGAGAGTGGATCCGTAATTTTAGGAAAAACGGGAGTGAACAGAGACTTGGAAAAAGGAACCTATATAGGAATGTTTGCGGAAGATTTCAAAACTTATCTGAAAAAAGAAGTAAAACTGAGAAATCTCAAATAAACAATTCCAAAGGTTTTATCCAAAATCAAAGAAATTTGAGTAAATTTGTGAGCATTAATAAAATAATAAATAAATTAAAACAACAATAAAATGTCAATTTTAGTAAACAAAGATTCTAAAGTAATTGTACAAGGATTTACAGGGAACGAAGGTACTTTCCATGCTAGCCAGATGATTGAATACGGAACCAATGTAGTAGGTGGTGTTACTCCAGGAAAAGGAGGAAGCGAGCACTTGGGAAAGCCGGTATTCAACACAGTAGCTGATGCTGTTGAAAAAGCAGGAGCAAACGTAAGTATCATTTTCGTACCACCGGCATTCGCTGCAGATGCTATCATGGAAGCTGCTGAAGCAGGGATCAAAGTAATTGTATGTATTACTGAAGGTATTCCTGTAGCTGATATGGTAAAAGTGAAATCTTATATCGCTGACAGAGACTGTAGATTAATCGGTCCGAACTGCCCTGGAATCATTACTTCTGAAGAAGCTAAAATTGGTATTATGCCAGGTTTCGTTTTCAAAAAAGGGAAAGTAGGTATCGTTTCAAAATCAGGTACCCTTACTTACGAAGCTGCTGACCAGGTAGTAAGAGCAGGTTACGGTATTTCTACAGCAATCGGTATTGGTGGTGACCCGATCATCGGAACAACAACAAGAGAAGCTTTAGAATTATTCATCAACGATCCTGAAACGGAAGCGGTTGTAATGATCGGTGAAATCGGTGGAGGATTAGAAGCTGAAGCTGCCAGATGGTATAAAGCAAGCGGATCTACTAAGCCTGTTGTAGGATTTATCGCCGGGCAGACAGCTCCAAAAGGAAGAACAATGGGACACGCTGGTGCTATCGTAGGAGGTGCAGAAGATACAGCTCAGGCCAAAATGGAGATCATGAAAGAAAACGGTATCAACGTAGTAGATTCTCCGGCTGATATCGGTGCTACTGTAGCAAAAGTTCTAGGATAATATAAAACCAAACCATATGAAAAAACTTTTATTAGCCTCAGCTTTGACCCTTTCCGCTTTATCCTTTGCACAGGTGCAATGGAATAGCACAAGATTCGGTCTTACAGCAGGTTTAAACTACTCAAGAGTAGCAAATGCCCATAATCCCTCTGGCCCAAGATACACTTTTCAAGGTGGAGCTTTGGCTTTGATCCCCGTAGGGAAGGCAAATCAGTTCTTTATACAACCTGAAGTACTGTACTATGGTGCAGGAGAAACCGGGAAAGATAAAGATGCGAAAGGAAAAGATGGTTATGATGCGGTATATGCCAATAACTATCTGAGTGTTCCTCTTTATTTTAAAGGATACTTTTCAGAAGCTGAATCGGAATTCTTTGGATTGTTAGGACCAAGATTTAACTTTTTGCTGAACCAGGATGTTAAAAATCCACCTGCAAGCAGACCTTATTATGATCCGGATGTTACGGATCCTAGGCAGCCGGCAGGAGTAAGCGGAAAAGCAAAAAGCTTTAACTGGGGACTTGGACTGGGAATAGGATATAGCTATAAGAGACAACTCGAAGTAGCTTTAAAATATGACCTCGGTCTTTCAGATACTTATCCTGACCTTGCAAAAGAAAAAGGAGGTACTGATAAGAAAAAATCAGAGCAGGTAATAGCGCTTAGCTTAAGCTACATATTCAAATAAGATCATTTATTCAGAATATAAAAAATCCCGGAAATGAAAGTTTCCGGGATTTTTGTTTTTATATACTTTATGAGCAAAATCGCAGAAAAGCGAAACTGCTAATTTGCTTTTATACCTTGGTATCAGGAGCTTTTTATAATATATTTAGAACATTGTCCCGGTTAATAGAAATGCAAATATTAACGCTTAAAAACAAAAAGAGCAAATTCACATTCATTGCAAATTTGCCCTTTTATTATATTATTCGCTTCCAGCTCTCTTCGCCCTTTCGCTTTTCTGCGATTTCGCCTTTTCGCCCAATAAACTATCCTTTAATCCACTTCCAAAGCTCTTTCAAGGTCGCTTTATTCCCATACATTAAAATACCTACACGGTAGATTTTCCCGGCCAGGAAGATCATAAAAACGGTCGTTGCCAGCAATAATACAATAGATAATGCAATCTGCCATGCCGGTACTCCAAACGGAATTCTTGCGATCATAGCCACAGGTGAAGTAAATGGAATAATTGATAACCAGAAGCCTAGCGGACCATCAGGATTGTTCATCAATGTGAAACTTCCATACATTCCTAATGTCAGTGGCAAAATAGCAAATAAAGTGAACTGCTGGGTTTCCGTTTCATTATCCACCGCGGAACCTATAGCTGCGTAAATAGAACTGTAAAAAATATATCCTAACAGGAAAAAAACAATGAATACAAAAATGATCAGAGGAAAATTCAGCTCCAATAAGCTGTGAGAGATCTGAGTGGCAAGTTGCCCCATATCCAGCTTACTGGCAATCTCTTCATTTCCGCCGGGAATACCCTTCTGAAGCGGAGAGAAACCTGTATTTAAAACCAATGCTCCAATGACAGACATGGTGATCCAGATCAGAAACTGGGTAAGAGCAACCATAGTGACTCCCAAGATCTTTCCCATCATCAGCTCAAAAGGCTTTACGGAAGAAATGATGATTTCCACAACACGGTTGTTTTTTTCTTCAAGAACGCTTCGCATCACCCTTACTCCATAAATAATGATGAACATAAAAGTAACATACATCAGCACCATGCTCAATCCTGACTTTACCCCGAAAGAAAGATCAGAGTCTTCTTTGTTATTATTCGCAATATTGATGGTCTTCAGGCTGAAGCTTTTATCAAGATCGTTTAGCTGAGCCTCCTGAATACCTAATTGTTTGATCTTTTCTTTTTTGACAACATTACTGATGTCAGAAACGATTCTTTGTTTGGTGTCAAATCCGATCTTGGTATTCATGACCAGCCTTGTTTCTTTTTCAAGCTCATCAAAATTCTGATTTTTCAGTTCAGGCAGGATCAGAATGCCATCCAGTGATTCATTTCCTTTTAAATTATTGATCTTGGATTTTTCGTCAGCAGCAGAAACAAATACATAATTCAGCTTGTCATTGGATTTCAGCTGGTGGGTAAAAAGTCCGCTTTTGTCAACTACCTCTATGATACTGTGCGATTCGTTCGCTTTGAACATTAATCCGATTACAGCCCCAAAGGCAATGATCATAACGGGGGCCAGTAAAGTAAGTATGATGAAAGACTTTTTCTTAACCTGCGTAAGAAATTCTCTCTTTGTAATTAAAAAAATATTATTCATAAAATTAGGAATGGTTACTTACAGCATTAATAAACACCTCATTCATACTCGGAATTCTTTCGTCGAATGATCTCACCTTACCCACGTGTATCAGATCAAGGAGAATATTGTTTTGATCAGCTTCATTTTTCAGATCAAAAGAAACAAGGCTGTTCTCATTCGAGAAATTGAAGAGCTCATACTTGCTCTTAAAGCTTTCAAGCTGATCATGGTTCACCTCAGAAAGCGTAATCCCAAAAATATTTTTCTTGAATTTTTCCCTTACATCAAAAACCCTTCCGTCGATAATTTTCCTGGAGTTGTTGATCAGGGCAACATAATCACACATTTCTTCCACACTTTCCATTCTGTGGGTTGAAAGGATGATTGTTGTTCCGTTATTTTTAAGATCAATGATCTGATCTTTGATTAAGTTGGCGTTGACGGGATCGAAACCGGAGAAAGGTTCGTCAAGAATTAAAAGATGAGGCCTGTGAAGTACCGTTACAACGAACTGGATCTTCTGTGCCATTCCTTTTGAAAGTTCAGACAGCTTTTTCTTCCACCACTGGTCGATGTTGAGCTTTTCAAACCATTTTTTAGCTTCATTCAGGGCATCATTCTTGCTCATTCCTTTCAGCTCTCCGAAATAGAGGATCTGGTCCCCCACGCTCATATTTTTGTAGAGACCTCTTTCTTCCGGCATATAGCCGATATCCTTAATGTGATGGGGATTCAGCTTTTTTCCATTGATAAAGATGTCTCCTGAATCGGCCTGGGTAATCTGGTTAATGATTCGTATGAAAGAAGTTTTTCCGGCTCCGTTAGGACCTAAAAGGCCATAAATACTGCCTTTTGGAACATGGATGCTGAAATCATCCAATGCGACCTTTTTTCCGGAATTATAGGTCTTTTTAATATGTTCAGCTTTTAGCATTAAATCGTTTTTTTATAATTAGTATAAAAAAGTCCCGAAAGTTACGGAAATATTAAAACAGAATTAATGTAAAAGAAAAAATCCTGATGATTATCAGGATTTTAATTTATTGTTTCACGATTTGAGTAACTTTTTGCGTATTGTCGCTTAAAATATATCGGATCATATATTTTCCGGGCTTTAATTTTTCAATATTGATTTCACCGGAATTCATATTGACCGTATAGTTAGCAACCTGCATACCCAAAATAGAATAAAAGGTCACACTTTTGATTCTTAAAGAAGAATCTTTTGCCTTAATGATAAGGAAATCCTTTGCAGGATTTGGGTAGGCAAGCAATACTCCATCATCTGTTTTCTGGGTGATGGAACTCGGCTCTCTAAGCTGAGCTTGTAAATTGTTGGAAAATCCAACAAAAGTGCCTACAAATAAAATTAAAAGTAAAAGTTTTTTCATCAAATTTATAATTTCTCGAATATATGTAACAAATGTAATAAATTCTACAATTTCATACAATAGTTTTTTATAGAACTTATATTAAATTTGTAGAAACTTATTCAAAAAGTATTCCAAAATGATACATTCAAGAAATAGAAGACTTAGAGTTAATGAATCTATCAGAAGTTTGGTAAGAGAAAATGTGCTTACGACTGATGATTTTGTAATGCCGATCTTCGTAATGGAGGGCGAAAACAAGCAGGAGGCGATCCCGTCGATGCCGGGAATTTTCAGGCGGAGTATAGATCTGACGGTGAAGGAATGTAAGGAATTATTTTCTTTGGGGGTAAAAGCTGTCAATTTGTACATGAAAGTGTCAGATCATCTGAAAGATAATACAGGAAAAGAAGCGTGGAACAAAGACGGATTGATGCAGAATACGATCAAAGCGATCAAAGATGCGGTTCCGGGAATGATCGTAATGCCGGACGTAGCTTTAGATCCTTACTCGATCTACGGGCATGACGGAATCATCGAAAACGGAAAAATAATAAATGATGCCACCAATGATGCGCTGGCAAGAATGTCAGTATCTCATGCGGAAGCAGGAGCAGACCTTGTGGCACCAAGTGATATGATGGATGGCAGAGTATTGGTGATCCGTGAAGCATTGGAAGAAAGCGGATTTACAGATGTAGGTATTGTGAGCTATGCCGCCAAATATGCAAGTTCTTTCTATGGACCTTTCAGAAGTGCTTTAGACAGTGCTCCGAAAGATGATATGGAAATTCCGAAAGACAAAAAGACATATCAGATGGATTTCCACAATTCACGTGAAGCACTGAATGAAGTTTATAAAGATATTGAAGAAGGTGCTGATGTGATCATGATCAAACCGGGACTTCCTTATCTGGATATCGTTTCCAAAGTTCGTGAAGCCATTGACCTTCCCATTGCGGTTTACAATGTAAGCGGGGAATACGCTATGGTAAAAGCTGCCGCTCAGAACGGATGGCTCGATAACGATAAAACGATTCTTGAAAGCCTTACCTGCTTTAAAAGAGCAGGAGCAGATATGATCTTTACCTATTTTGCAAAAGAAGCGGCAATATTGTTGAATAAATAGCAGGTAACTATCGTTGAGCCGACACATAAAGGTTAATGATATTAATGATTTTAAAAATTAAAAACAGGCTGTTCATCCGAACAGCCTGTTTTTATATTAATTCTTATTCAATCTTTTCTCTTAATTTTTATGATCAGTTGATCACATGATATTGAAATCTTTACCTTTTGTAAACTTCGCGGCAAAAGGAGCCTGGTTTCCGGAATATTTTAAAACAAAATGCTTTTGTGTGTCTGTATCAATTTTAGCATCAACGTCTACATTCTGAGTCTGAAAACTGAGATCCAGCCCAACGGCAGAATCTTTTTCCAGAAAGATTTCCACACTTTCTGCATAGAATAATGAAGTACTCAGATAATTAAATTTGATATTCTTTCTGTAAGTTTTAGACTTTGTCTGTGTGAAAAGGGAATAGCTTTTCAGGATTTCAATGCCCGGAGAATCAATATTGGTAACTCTTGATTTGGTAACATTATTTACCCTTACAGATAAGCTTTTGGCATTTTTTATATTCCCGTTGATTCCTATATTGAATAGGGAAGGTAGTGATAATCCATATTCGATCATGCTTTCTTTGGTGAATTCAAAATCGGGGATAAGGGCAGGATGCTTGGGAGTATTGATGAGCTGCTCTTTCACCGTATTTAAAGCTCCATCGGAAAATAAATAGCCGATAAGGTTGTTTCCGGTAGTTCTCCAGTTCCGTCCGTTCCATTCGAAGATTTCACAAAGAAGAGTATCTGCTGAAGAATGGGGAAGGAGGTCCATGTCCTGCCATTTGAATACTTCTTTGGCATAAGGCCTTCGGTTGGCAATATTAATGCCCAGATCCAGTGCCAGCAGATCTGTCAGTTCCTGGTTATTTTCCATAATAATTCTATTCTTGATTTGGTTTTATAAAATTATGGAAATAAATTCTTAACTGAGGATATTCCCGCTCAATTATTTTTTATAACCAGCCTTTTTTTCCGTAAACATAAGTATCATCAAACTGCTTATCACTCATAAAGAGATATAATATACCTTCAATAAAAGGAATAATAGATGCCGCTCCTAAAGTAACAACGTTAAGGATCAGCTGAATAACACCTTCTTTGGTATATCCAAGATAAAACTTATTTAAAGCCAGCCAGCCTACCAGAATGCCTAATATCGCAGCTGGAATTTTCTTTTCCGAACGGTACGGCATATTGCTTTGCTGGTTCTGCATATTATCTGTTTTTGTGTAACCGTAATTTTCCATTTCTTAATGTTTTGTAGTGGATTGATTTGCTTTTATGAATAAGTAGATTAAAATGGTAAAAAGTTACAAGGAGCAAAATGGCAAAAAAGGCGAAATTGCAAATTTGTTGATGATCGTTTTACGATTTTACCTTTTTACTTTTTCGCCTATCAGCAAGTTTATATTTTTGATATATTTGCCCTATGATTTTACGAGGAGAAAATTTAATCAAAGAATACGGTCCTAAAAAAGTTGTAAAAGGCGTTTCTGTACAGGTTCAACAGGGAGAAATTGTTGGTTTGCTGGGGCCGAACGGAGCGGGGAAAACCACGTCGTTTTATATGATCGTAGGCTTGGTTAAGCCCACTTCAGGGAAGATTTTTCTGGATAAACAGGAGATCACTACCGATGCCATGTACCGAAGAGCCCAGAAGGGAATCGGGTATCTGGCGCAGGAAGCTTCCGTTTTCAGAAAATTGTCTGTGGAAGAGAACATTATGGGTGTGTTACAGTTGACTAAGCTTTCAAAGCGGGAGCAGCAAATCAAATGTGATGAACTGATCGAAGAATTTTCTTTACAGCATGTCCGTAAAAACAGAGGAGATCTTCTTTCCGGAGGGGAAAGACGTAGAACGGAAATTGCCCGCTGTCTTGCCACAAGCCCGAACTTTATTCTTTTGGATGAGCCGTTTGCAGGGGTAGACCCGATTGCGGTAGAAGATATCCAGAAAATTGTAAGAAGCCTTGTTGACAAAAATATCGGAATTCTGATCACAGACCACAACGTACAGCAGACCCTTGCCATTACCAACAAGACCTACATTATGTTTGAAGGAAAGATCCTGAAAGAAGGACTTCCTGAAGATCTTGCGAATGATCCGCAGGTAAGAGAAGCCTATCTCGGTGAAAACTTCGTCTATCAAAGTATTCTGGATAAGCCTAAAAAGAAAAAATATGCCTACAACATCTGGGCGGGTAATTTTGACTCAAAAGCTAAGCTACAGGGGTTTGTGGATGAAAACTTTAAAAAGTTTGATGATCTGAGACTGATGTACGGTTTCGAAGATATCAGCTTTGCTTCACTGGCAAACTCTGAAATAGAACATATCTTTAATGATGTTGTAGATAAGAATGCCAACAATTCATTTGTTTTCCAGAAAAAAGAAATCAATACCCAGTATTCGCTGGAACAGGCCGCAGCAGAATCTAAGGAAATAAGCAAACCGGAACTGCATTATCTCACTACCTATATGTATGAAGGATAAAATCTAAGCAATTTATTTGCTGAAAATCATAATAAAAACGTACCTTTTTCTCTTGGAAACGGTACGTTTTTTAGTTTTAAATAATTCCTATGGCAAAACCTTTTAACAGAACAGTTACTTTATTCGGAATTTATAAGCAGCTTGTTCCATTCATCAGACCTTATCGGCCAATGATCTATGGGACCTTATTTCTGACCTTTTTAGGAGCCCTGGCAGCACAGGTAAACCCGATTGTCTTGAAATATACGGTAGATGAGGTGACGAAACTTACGCATCTTCCGCATCCGATGTCAGAAGGAATTCACATTCTGATCGTTATTTCTGTGATCTTATTGGGGAAGGAGCTTTTAAATATCTTTATCAATTTCGGACAGAAATTCTATGGTGAAAAGATCAGGATCAATGTAAGCTCTGTTTTGGCACAATCAGCGATTGACAAAATTTTAACTTACAAGGTTGCTTATTTTAATGATGAGAACCACGAATCCGGAAAGCTGCAGATCAGAATAGACCGTGGGATTGAAAGTCTTACCAAGCTGGTGCAGAACTTTTTTATCGATATTCTTCCTTTATTTTCCAATGCGATCATAGCCCTGATCATTATGTATATGCAGAATGTATATGTGGGAGCCGTTTCTACGATTATCGTTCCTATTTATTTCTATATAAGTTCCCTGCAGGCTAAAAAACTGAGCGGAGTACGCCGGCAGCTCAGAAATCAGAGGGAAAAGAAGACCTCAGGACTTCTGAATCTGATCAATTCTATTATGGTTATTAAAAGCTTTGTCCGTGAAAAATTTGAAGGTAAAAAACAGTATGATCTTCAGATGCAGCTGATGGAAAGCCAGATGTTTACCAGAAAGACCAACTTTATTTATGATGGCTTAAAAACCTTTATCGAGCAGTTCGGAGTGGTTTTAATCATTCTCTTAACGGTTTATCTGGTACTTGACCAGCAAATGACCATTGGTGCGATCATGCTCCATATTATGCTCTTCAATAATGTGTCAGCGCCTATCCGTCAATTGCACAGGATCTATGATGATATGAATGATGCCATGATCTATGCTGAAGGATATTTTGATATTTTAAATGCCAATGATGAAACTGAACCGAACGGAAACTTCATAGAAAAAGAGATCAAAGGAACTTTCGAACTGAAGAATGTTGATTTTACTTATCCTAACGGTACAAAGGCTCTTCACAATGTTTCCATGAAAATTGAAAATGGGAAGACCACTGCTTTGGTAGGGCTGAGTGGCGCAGGGAAATCTACGGTAATTAATCTTTTATGTAAGTTCTATCTTCCGGATTCCGGAGAAATTTTGTTGGATGGGGTAAACCTGAATGATTACGACAATAGCTTTCTCCGAAGTGATCTTGGACTGGTACTTCAGAGGAATCACATTTTTCAGGGAAGTATCGAAGATAACATCAGGTATGGAGATATGAATGCCAGCTTTGAGCAGATTGAAGAAGCGGCAAAAAAAGCCTATCTGCATGACCAGATCATGGATCTCCCTGATCAGTACAGACATGATGCGACACAGCTTTCAGGAGGCCAGCAGCAAAGGATTGCGATTGCAAGACTGTTCTTAAAGAATCCTCCGATCATTTTTCTGGACGAGCCTACAGCCAGTTTGGATGCTATTGCAACAGAGCAGATCAAAAATTCCCTGGATGCTATAAAAGAGGGCAGAACAGTGATCATTATTTCCCATTCTTTATCCCAGATCTTGGATTCGGATATTATTTATGTCATGAAAAAAGGAAGGGTAGTTGAAAACGGAACGCATGATGAGCTTTATAATAAAGAGGGTACTTACCGTGAAATTTTTGATGCGTCAGCCCGAAGTCTGAATCTGGATAAGCTGGTCAATACATATAAAGAAAATTAAATAAAAAGCAATTCATACCTCGGAAAAGAATTTTAGCTTTGTTGGAGCAATATGAACGATCACTACCTAAAAAAACTAGACCGGGTAACCGCTATTCTTACCCAGCTGCAGTCCAGGCCTGTTGTAAGAGCACAGGATCTGGCTGAAAAATTTGATGTAAGTATCAGAACGATCTACCGTGATGTAAAAACCCTTGAAAATGCCGGAATTCCTATTGTTGGTGAAGCGGGAAACGGGTATTCCTTAATGGAGGGATATAAGCTTCCTCCGGTGATGTTTACCAAAGAGGAAGTGTTAAGCTTCATCACTGCTGAAAAGCTGATGGAGAAATTCTCCCATCAGAGCTTAGGGAGCCATTATCAGGCCGCTATGGAAAAAGTACGGTCAGTATTGCGCTATTCAGACAAAAATCTGATTCAGAATATCGAAAAGCAGATTGATGTCTTTAGCTTTCATGCCCATTCAGAAGACTCTCTTAAAAACGTTATTCCCATTATTTTGGAAAGTATTGCAGAGAAAACTCAGTTGAATATAGAATATCAGACAGTAGACGGGAGAGTGACCAACAGGACTATAGAAGCGGTAGGAATTTTCCTTGAGTTTAATTTTTGGTATATCATGGCATTCTGTACCCTGAGAAAAGATTTCAGACAATTTCGGGTGGACAGAATTCTGGAAATTTCGAAAACCCAGAATCCATTTTTGCAGGAATATGGTCAGATAAATGATTACAGAAAAAGATCACATGGAAATAAAGTCAAAGCTAAACTTTTGGTCGACAAAAAGATTATGGCTTATCTGGTCAACTCCAAAAGATACTACGGACTGGTCGAAGAAGTGGAAACTGATCATGGAGTAGAAATGACCTTTGAAACAGAGTGGATAGAGGATGGATTTCCCCGATGGCTGATTACTTTTGCAGACTATGCCACCGTGTTAGAACCGGAAAGCCTTCGCGTACGTCTCAATGAATTGCTTGTAAAAATGACTGAAAGACATCAGTAAAAACCCCAACAGAGTAATTGTTGAGGTTTGTTTTAAGACAATAGATGAAATGGTTTATTGTGGCAAAATTGCAAAAAGCAAAAAGGCAAAGCCGCAAGCAGATGATACAATTGAATTGATATGAGTTTTGTTTAGATTGAGTGTACAGATCATTATTGAGGATAATAACATCGGTAGATCTGCCTGTTTTTTTGCCCTTTTACCTTTCCGCTTTTATTAAAATCTCTCCCAGAAGAAAGGTGGTTCAATTCCCAATGCTCTCAGATAGACGTAGCCTTGTGCACGGTGATGGATTTCGTTGTCTATGAAATAAAGAATGTTTTCATATATCGGAAATTCATATTGTCCGAATAAATTGAATGTTTCCTGGAAGCGCTCTTCAGAAATCTGATTGAAATAATGGTTGATCACTTCAGTTTCTTCGTCCCATTTTTTTAAGATCTCTTCTTTTGTTTTTGGAGTAAAGCCTTCCTCATCATAAGCTTCTGTATTTCCTTCAACGATTCCCTTTAATGCCGGGCCGCCAATGCTGATCATCTCTACGGCCAGTTTTGCGAACGGTCTCATCCCGCCAACTGAAAATTCAAATAGCTCTTTTTCAGGAAAAGTTTCAATGACTCTTCTTGTAAGATTTCTGTGTCCCTGCCAGTCTTTTAATAACTGTTCTGTGGTCATAAATTGCTTTGTGGCTGTTGCTGTAGTTGTCATAATATATTGTTTTTGTTTGTTGTTGAAACAAAGGTAAGAGGAGATTATGACAACAGTTTGTCAGCAGGATTTTTCATATTGGAAAAATATTTTTTTCTTTGCTAAAATATCCGGAACTACTTTTCCGTTAGAAGAGAGGATATTAATAAAAAGAAATTGATTATTTAGAATTATGAAGAAGTATATTTTGCCTGTTGTTACGACTCTTTTATTAGTATCATGCAATAAAATTGAAGAAAAGATCGACCGGACCGTTCAAAAAACTACCGAAACGGTGCAGCAAAAAACCGAGAAGATAGTAGAAGAAACGGTTAGAAAAACGGTCAATGAATCTATAAACTCTTTAACGAATTCCCAGGACGTCAAATTCAATGAGGTTTTTCCAGATACCGGCAGTGCTATTGTTTCAGAAGAGAGAGGGAAGAAAATTAAAATTCCGGGCAGACCTGAAGGATATATATTCAAATACAAGGCTGACATTGCCGTATTGCTTCCTTTTCTGGAAGAGCAGCCTGCTTCAGATGAAAGCAAATCTGAAAAGAAAGCCCGCAGGATCGATGGAAAAAGTATCCTTGACAAAATAAATTTTATCTCTAAATTCCTTCCTGAAAATACTTTCGATACAAGCTTCCTGGAAGATATTAAGAATGATAAGAACATTGAATACTATAAACTGAAAAGATTTCCTAATAGTAGTACAATTATCTACAACCCAAAAAATCAGACCATCATACAGTACGTAGAGGTAAATAAATAATTTGGATATGGCCGGTTTTTTGCCGGCCATTTTTGTGGTATAATGTCATGGCGAGCCAAAAGAGAATCAATCTTTGATTTAGACCTATGATCATTAATACATTTTACTTTTTACATTGTACAAAAAAAAGTATTTTAGTAGTATGAAAATTTATACAAAAACAGGAGATAAGGGCCAGACGGCGCTCTATGGCGGAACAAGAGTTTCCAAAGCCAGTGCGAGAGTTGAAAGCTACGGAAATATAGACGAGCTGAACTCATTCATCGGAATTGCCAAAAGCCATATTGAAGATGAAGAGGTATTAAGACAACTGAAGAAAATACAGTTTGACCTGTTCACTGTAGGTTCAGAAGCCGCAACACCAGTGGATAAGTTGATGCTGGCTAACGGAAAATCACGTCTTCCTATCATTATTTCAGAAGCCGAGATCGAAGAGCTGGAACAGTGGATGGATGCCTTTGATGAAAAGCTGGAACCGCTTCAGTATTTTATTCTTCCCGGAGGTGGAAAGCCAGCGACATTTTTACATGCAGCAAGAACCATCTGCAGAAGGGCAGAGCGTTCATTGGTATTCTTAAATGAATCTGAAGAAGTACGTCCTGAACTGATCAAATATTTAAACAGGCTTTCAGATTATCTTTTTGTACTGGCAAGGTATATATCAAAACTGAACAACGAACCGGAGGAATACTGGAACCCGAATGAGAGATAAAGCATTACTTTTCATCAATGGAGATGCTCCAAAATCCTTACCGGATCTTGAAAATTATGACCTGATCGCTTGTACGGACGGTGCCTTTCACTATTTAAAAAGAATGGCTTTTCCTCCGGATAAGCTCGATTTTATTTCAGGTGATTTTGATTCACATTGCGGATCGGATGAAGAGATGTATGAGGAGAAATTTATCCTTACATTAGACCAAGATAAGACAGATTTTCATAAAGCCTTGGAAATCATTCTGGAAAAAGGCTTTTCAGAGATTGATGTTTTCGGAGGAAGCGGGGGAGAGCAGGATCATTTCCTCGGAAATCTTACCGTAGCCTATGCATTCAAAGAACGTATGAATATCAGGTTTTATGATGAATTTTCAGAATATTATTTTATTTCCAGCCGTTTTAAAATTAAAGGAGTAAAAAGTAAAATGATTTCTCTTTATCCTTTTCCGTCGGTAAATAATATAACGACCAAAGGGCTTAACTGGCCGTTGACGAATGGACATTTAAGTATTACCTCAAGAATAGGTACCCGAAATTTTGCTATTGAAGACGAGGTTTCCATTGAATATGAATCGGGGGATCTGTTGTTATTTGTAGGGATCAATGAAGTAGAATATCCCAATATTTATTAAAGCAATATTTTCATTGGGTAATTATTGATAGAAAGAGCTTTCCACTTGATAAAAACAAAGTCAATTGGCTTATCATGAATAAATTTTGAACAGTACCACCATCGGATCTGCCAAAATGTCCTCCTCCAAGGATTTGACGGGTGGTTAAAATTTCTCAATTAAATAAAAACATTTGAATAAACTAATCAAAATATCAGTTTTCACGATTTCATTATGCTGTACCTTATCATGTAAAACGCAGCATTTTGAAGCTCCGGAATATGGCAAAAATGAAGCTGATAAAGTATTCAGAATCAGAAAGGTAACTAATTTCCGGACAGTTGGAAATCTTAAAAATACAGAAGGCCGGATTTTAAAGGAAGGAAAATTGTATAGAAGTGCTCATCTTCATAAGCTGAAAAAGAGATCTTTTAATGCTCTTGAAGAGCTGGGAATAAAAGAAATCATTGATCTCAGAAACTCAAAGGAGATCGCACAAAAACCAGATCAGCTTCCTGATGAAATAACTTATAAAAAATATTCAGCTTTTGAAGATGAAGGAGATCAGCTTGCGCAGGCAAAGAAGCTTGTCCTTAAAGGGAAGGTAAACGCTGCGGATGCGGATAAAAGAATGATGGATTTCTATCGTGAATATGTTACTGAAAATCCGGAAGTGATAAAGAAAATTATTACCGGAATTCTGGAGTCTGATCAGCCGGTTCTTTATCATTGTACTGCAGGTAAAGACAGAACCGGTATTACTACCGCCTTGATCCTGGCGATATTAAAATTTGATCAGGAAACCATTTACAACGAATACCTTTTGTCTAATAACTACAGAAAAGATCTTGTTCAGAAAAGACTCAAGCTGGCTAGCAACCTGCATTTTCTGTATCCGAAAATGGATTTGCAGGTGCTGGAAAAACTGAGCTGGGTAGAAAAAAGATACCTTGATGCCGCTTTTGAGGAAATCAATAAAAAGTATGGCTCCACTGATGCTTATATTCAGCAGGTATTAGGAATTTCAGATACTAAAAGAGAGGAATATATTCAAAAGTTTACGTTTTGATTCTGTAATAAGGTAACGAAAAAGCCAGAACAGAAATATTCTGGACTGGCTTAATGATATTTGAATTTCAGGTCGTTAATTTTTAAGTACTTTTTTAGTGATCTCTCCTTTTTCAGTATAGATTTTTAGGATATAAGCACCTTTCTGTAAACCCGATGTGTCAATTTGCGCCTTGTTCCCGTTCTGTTGAAGGCTTTGTCTGGAAATCAGACGTCCGGTCATATCAATAAGTTCAGCTCTGGTTAATTTATCTTTAGTATTGATATATACCACATCTTTGGCAGGATTAGGGAATATGGAAAGGTCATTTTTGATGACTTCATCCACAGCCAGTAAAGAACAGCTCAAAACATCGGCAGGAGGCATATCAAATGCTTGAGTACCATCGATACGTGACGCAGAGGTTCCCTGATTTGCGCTGTAGCCTAATCCTCTCTTTGCAAAAGCTTCCCATATATCACATTTATTTTGTCCTCCATATAGAGCATCGTCTGCCTGAAGTATAGCGTTACGTCCATCTACAAATCCTGGATTCGCTACTCCCATTTTCATTCCCTGTATGACCAGATTAAGAGCAATATTATTTCCTCCGGTGCTTCCTTTGATATCCGGATTAAAGCCGTATTTATTGACTAAAGCCCAATGCATCTCCCAGAGCATCAAAGCCCACAGATAGCCGGTGGGGTGTTCAAGGTTTGCTCCGGCACCTATTATTTTCAGGTAATCATAGGTATGAGGATTTACATTCATGTCTGTAGTATAGGGAAGTACACGCATACCGCTGCCGCCAAAGGCATATGATCCCATATTGATCTGGTCAGCGGCTGTCTGGCTGGGCTGTTGGGTAAGATTAATGGCAAAATAATCGCTCCATCCTTCTCCCATCTGCTCCTCTCCGCTCTGGGCATCATTCATCAGACGTTTACTTACAGCATGGGTATACTCGTGTAGAATAACCTGGCTGTCCAGCCCTCCGTTTCTTTTGGTTAAAGCAAAACCTTCAGCAGGAAGAGTGGCTGTGATGGTCTGATTATTATTCAGTGCAGTACGGATCTGATCTCCGATCCCTTTATTTATTGCTGCTACCGGTATTGCCAGGGTTGGATTTCCAATGTCAAGCGCTCCGGACATATCAGTAGTGGAATTATTAAGAATGATAATTCCTTTTGGATTGAAATCTTTGATTTTGTTTACTTTATCCGTGAAATTACATGTCCCTCTGTTAACGGCAACGATTTTGCCTGAAAATTCAGAGGAGTTGACAGCTACTTCACATCCGTCATTCGGATCTCCTCCGGTACCGTCATTGTATAATATAAGATCTCCGGTAATATTAGATGTTGTATAAGGATAACTATTATTTCCTAATACTCCCGGATAATGTCCGGTGAGAGGTCCCTGGGAAATATTCATTACTCCCGCATTGTTAGGGGTTTCGAAAGTATAGAAAAGGGCGGTAGGATTTTTTACTAATAATCCTGAATAGCCCATTACCGCATTATTCACTACTCTGGACTGTCCTAATCCCGAAGAGGTAAAACCAATTAAATTATTCCCCTCTCCTTCATTGGCCTGAAAACTGCCGGCTGCCGGAGTGAATCCATGATGATAAAGTACATCGTGAATGAAATTCGTAGAATAGAACATCTGAGTATTGGCAAGATCTGTATACGCTAAAGGATCATAATTGGTTGAGTTACCAGGGTTGGGAAAGTCAAAAACGTAATTGTTACCTTTTGTTTCATTTTTGATATATGATTTATTCATGATAAGCATTAAAGCAAATGCGTTAACCAGATCACTGAATTCACCATTGGCGTCATATCCGACATGTGAATTGTTCCCTATCGTATATTCATCAGTTACAGAAGCGTTAGTAACGTAGCTCAATTTTTTATGCCATCCTTCGGCAGAGGCTACAGGATCTGAAACATTGCTCAGCAGGGTGTAGTCGTGGTCCAGCGGACTATTAAAATTTGCAGGTACGACCCGGTAAGAGCCGTCGGCTGTATAAGGTGCTGTCTGGTATTCTTTTTTTATCCATTCAAAATCTTCAGGATTATTTTTATAGATATTATTGTTAGGGAAACCAGGTTGGAATGTACAGGAATTGATAATCGGTTTTTTAGATAGCAGATCCCCGGTATTGGCATCAATAATGGTCTCATAGGCAGAATGCTGATGACCGTGTTCATCATCAGCTCCCGGAGTTTTAATATCTGCGAGTAAAATCCAGGCTAATTTAAGCTGATTATGATCGTTATAATACATCAGATAGGCAGGTGAATTCTCTATGAACGCTACATCATTGCCTGTAACTTTCTGTTTTAGCTGTTCAGGATTTTTTTTAATATCCTCAGCGTTTTGAATAAGAATGAAATTTTTTCCTGATTTCCGGGCAAATTTTTCGATGGCTTCTGATGCATTGAGTTTCGGAGAGGTTTCCAGGCTCTTACTTTTTGAGACTGTAATAAAACTGTTGTTGAAATTCTGTACTTTTCCATCTTTCAGGGCAAATGTTCCAAAGGCTTGGAAAACAGGGATTCCATTGATCTTTTGCTGTACTTTTACATACTCGGTCCCGTTAATGGTTTCGTGGTCATTGATGACATTATATTCAACAGGGCTAGTGATTATTTTCTGATTTACAGCGGTTGTTTTCAGAAAATGGTTTACAATTTCAAGACGATTTTGTGCAATGGCACCAATCGAAAATAACATGGTGGCTAGAAGTAAGTTTTTTTTCATAATTAATTCAATTTTTCACAGTTAGTAGAATAAATTGGATTTTGTTACAAATAGAATCTCAGTTAGTTAACCTTGAGTCCGGATTAAGAAATTAGGAGTTAAAGATTGGAAGAAGAGAAGTGGACGTTAATGTGAACCGATATCTTTTTATTTATCACAAAGCCGATACTGATTCATAAATAAAAATCCCAGACATGTATTTTAAAAATTAACACTATTGAGAGCCTGTTTAAATGTAATTGCTGATAATTTTGTCTAATTAATTAATGCTTTATTTTTTATTCTCCCACTGATTTTCCCGATTCAGCAGATAGATAATTATTCGTAAATCAAATCAGCGAGATTTGCAGAATCAGCGAGAAATAATATTTTAATACAAATTTAAACAGGCTCTGGGTTTAGATTATTTTTTCAAATTTTAATAACTTCTTCTTCCAGTCTCTTTATCTTCTTCTAAAACACAATATCTTATTCAGAACTAAGGTTATTGATGTATTCATATTAAATTTTACCACATGACAAAAGATGAAATGGTTGATAATAAAATGTTTGTATTTGTATATTTATGATATTCAGTATGGTAAAGTAAATTTATCTGCTGGAAGATAGCGAAAGAACAGAACTCGATTTCTGTGGAAAATTATAATAAATTTAACACCTAAAAATGAAACTTTTTTAGCAATTTTGCATTTCTTAATTCACTTGTTTAGAAATGAAAATAAAGTACTCGGAACTTATTGATCAGACATTATATTTTCCTACGGAGGAATTTAATGTTTCTGAGAACAATTTGTTGTTTCACGATATTCCTTTGATGGATGTAGTTGAACAATTTGGCACCCCGCTAAAAATTAGCTATCTGCCGAGAATTTCTCAAAATATTCAGAAAGCAAAAAGCTGGTTTAAAGAAGCTTTTGAGAAGACCGAATATAAAAAGAATTATACCTACTGTTACTGTACAAAATCCAGCCACTTCAACTTTGTATTGGAAGAAGCTTTAAAGAATGATATTTCTATAGAAACTTCTTCTGCCTATGATATGGATATTGTAAAATCCCTTTATGAAAAAGGTAAGGTAGATAAAAATATCGAAGTGATCTGTAATGGTTTTAAGACCGATGATTATCTGGCGAAGATTTCGGATATGATCAACAGTGGTTTTGAAAATATTACCCCTATTCTGGATAACTACCGTGAGCTGGATAAGCTTACAGAAAGCATAGATTCCACTTTCGATATCGGAATCAGAATTGCTTCTGAAGAAGAGCCTAAGTTCGAGTTTTATACTTCAAGATTAGGAATCGGATATAAAGATATTATCCCGTATTACAGCCAAAAAATTGCGGAACATCCGAATGCAAGGCTGAAAATGCTTCATTTCTTTATCAATACCGGGATCAAGGATACCGCATATTACTGGAATGAACTGTACAAATGTCTTCGTGTATATGCACGTTTGAAGAAAATTGCTCCGGAAGTGGATTCACTGAATATAGGTGGAGGCTTCCCGATCAAAACTTCCCTGAACTTTGATTATGATTATCAGTATATGGTGGAAGAGATCGTTTCTCAGATCAAGAAATTCTGTGAAGAGGAAGGGGTGGAAGAACCCAACATCTATACTGAATTCGGAAGCTTTACAGTAGGAGAGAGTGGGGCTAACCTTTATAAGATCATTTCTCAGAAACGTCAGAATGACAGAGAGAAGTGGAATATGATCGATTCTTCTTTCATGACTACACTTCCTGATACATGGGCTATCTCAAGACACTTTATCATGCTTCCGCTCAACCGTTGGGAAGATACATATGAAAGAGTATTTCTGGGAGGATTAACCTGTGATTCAGATGATTATTATAATTCTGAACAGCATACCAACGCCATCTATTTACCGGTTTTCAGCGATACGAAACCTTTGTATATCGGATTCTTTCATACAGGAGCATATCAGGAAACCATCGGAGGCTACGGTGGAGTACACCACTGCCTGATGCCTCAGCCAAGACACATCCTGATCCAGAAAGATGAAAACGGTGAACTGCAATACGAAATTTTCCGTGAGAAGCAGGAACCTGAAGACATTTTGAAGCTTTTGGGTTACAAATAAGATATAACCTGTTCCTGTCATTGCGAGGAACGATAGTGACGAAGCAATCTCATTTTCATGAAAATTTAACCATTAAGATTTTTGTGAAAGATTAAAAACAATTGAGGTTCTTCATTTCGTCTTATTCAGAATGGCAGCAACGAAATATAAAGCAAGAGCTCTCAGATTTCCCTGAGAGCTTTTGTTATTTAAAAATAATTTGAAATTTTATCCAGTTCGAGATCTTCGTAATCAGAGATCACTGTACCGGCCAGCGTATAATCCTGATTTTTCGAATGTGGGCTTCTGTAAGCCGCACAGAAAATTTCTGCTCTGTGGGCTGCCAGAATTCCATTGGTGGAATCTTCAATGACCATGCAGTTTTCTACCGGTTCACCAGCCATTTCTGCTGCCAATAAAAAAACTTCAGGATGAGGTTTGGATTCTTTTAGTTCAGCACCGCTGATCTTTCCAGAGAAATACTTCTCGAGTCCAAACTTTTCAAATACCATATTGATGGTAGTCATCGTGGCAGAAGAAGCCAATATCAGCTTAATGTCATTTTCATGATAATGCTCAATAAGTTTTCTTACCCCCGGAATTAAATCAAATTCATCATCATTGTAAAAATAATCTTTGAAATGAGCCCTTTTGATACCGGCAATGGCTTCGTGGGTATGATGTAAATTAAACCGATCGATCAAAGTTTCACAAACCCTTTTGGTAGAAGCTCCCGTAAAAGAAGTGTACAGATCTTCGGAAACTGCAATTTCCAATTCATCAAACGTTTTGAAATAAGCTTTTCTATGCAATGGTTCTGTATCTACAATCACCCCATCCATATCGAAAAGAACAGCTTTTAAGGACATATTGAAAGTTTTTACAAAAATAACTTTTAAAATTTAAACAATAAAAGATTTAAAAATTTAAAGATTGTACCAAGGTTAAAAATTCATAACAAACCGCTCATCATTTATAACTCAAGTACTATTTTGTATCTTTGTGGAATCTTTAAATTTTTAAATCATTTAATTTTTTAATTAATAATTATATATGAAAACATACGCAGGAATTCCCGAGGAAAACGCAACGTTAGAGAATTCGAAAGTAATGTTGGTAACGGTTCCTTATGACGGAACTTCAACATGGGGCAAAGGAGCTGATAAAGGTCCGGAATTGTTCTTGGATGCTTCTGAAAACATGGAGCTTTATGATATTGAAACACAGACTGAGCCTTACCTTCAGGGAGTATACCTGGCCGGAGAAGTGTCTGAAAATTCTACGCCTGAAGCGATGACAGAAGCTGTTTATCAGAAAACAAAAGAGCTTTTGAATAACGAGGGTAAACTATTTACTCTTTTCGGTGGTGAGCATTCTGTTTCTATCGGTTCTATCCGTGCGGTAGGTGAGAAATTTGAAAACCTTACCGTTCTTCAGTTAGATGCTCATACAGATTTACGTCCTGATTTCCACGGTTCTACATCAAACCATGCTTGTGCTGTTTTTGAAGCCAACCAGAAGCATAATTTAGTACAGGTGGGAATCCGTTCTATGGATGCTGAAGAAACTCAGTATTTACCGGAAGGAAGGGTATTCTTTGCTCACGAAATTGCCAACAATGAGAACTGGATCAATGATGTATTGGATCAAGTATCGGGAAATGTCTATATTACTATTGACCTTGACGCATTCGACCCTTCTATTGCTCCGTCTACAGGAACTCCTGAACCAGGTGGATTGCAGTGGTATCCAACGTTGGAATTATTAAGAAAAGTATTTGAAAAATGTAATGTGGTAGCATTTGATATTGTAGAATTAATGGATTCTCCAATGGCTAAGCCAACAGCTTTCCTGGCGGCTAAGTTATATTACAAAATGCTTGCCTACTACGATATTTATAACAACAACTAATATTCCGCAAGAATCGGATTTTTTCTGCCGTGTATTCTTTGGAAATTTGTGAGGTAAAAACAATACAAAATGTCCACACAAAGTCAGATAGATTATAACAGAATTGCCAAAGCGATAGAATATATCCGGAGCAATTTCAGGCTTCAGCCAAGTTTGGATGAAGTGGCAGAAAATATTCACCTGAGTCCGGCCCATTTTCAGAAGATATTCACGGATTGGGCAGGAACAAGTCCGAAGAAATTTTTACAGTTCATCAGTCTTGAACACGCTAAAAATTTATTGAAGGAAGAAAAAGCAAGTTTGTTCGATACGGCCTATGAGACAGGATTATCCAGCACAAGCAGGCTTCATGATCTGTTTGTAAAGATAGAAGGAATGTCTCCGGCAGAATATAAAAACGGAGGAAGAAGCCTAAGCATCAATTACAGTTTTTCCGGAAGTCCTTTCGGAACTCTATTGGTAGCGTCTACAGAAAAAGGAATCTGTTATATGGCTTTTGAAAACGCTAAAGAAACAGCATTAGGGGATCTGAAGCAGAAGTTCCCCAATGCTTCTTTTTTTGAAAAGCAGGACAGGCTTCAGAAAAACGCATTATCCCTGTTCGATAAAGACTGGACAAAGCTCGATACCATCAAACTTCATTTAAAAGGAACCGATTTTCAGCTGAAAGTCTGGGAAAGTTTATTAACGATTCCGATGGGAAAACTCTCTACTTATGGCAGTTTAGCAGAAAAGATCGGAAATCCCAAAGCTTCAAGAGCTGTAGGAACGGCAATCGGGAGCAATCCGGTAGCCTTTCTGATCCCTTGTCATCGTGTTATTCAATCTACAGGACATTTGGGCGGTTACCGATGGGGAAGTGAAAGAAAGCAGCTGATGATGGGATGGGAAAGCTCACGGATTTATTTGTAAAGCCAATTTATTTTATCCCTTTTTTTATTAAACGGGGCTAAACGTTTCTATTGATAAAAAATCATCATGTAATTTGTATTTCCCAATAATAAAATAATGAATACATTGTACGTTGTCCATTTCACAGATTATCAGCCACTATGACGAGTCTATTCGAAGAAATATCAGATTATCCTTTAAACATCCTTCCGCATGACGGAACGGTTCATTATTACGGTAAGGTTTTTTCTAAAGAAAAATCTGATCAGTATTATAATTATTTATTCAATCAGATTCCATGGGAAAATGATGAGGCAATGATCTTCGGAAAGCTGATCCTTACTAAACGGAAAGTAGCCTGGTTTGGAGAAAAGCCTTTTGAGTATACCTATTCAAAAAGGACAAAATATGCAAAGCCCTGGACTCCGGAGCTGCTGGAGCTGAAGAAGAAGTGTGAGGAGGTTTCAGGTGAAACCTATAATTCATGCCTGCTCAATCTATACCATGACGGAAGTGAGGGAATGGCTTACCATAGCGATGGTGAAACGGATCTGAAAAAACATGGCGCCATTGCTTCTCTGACCTTCGGAGCAGAGAGAAAGTTTTTGTTCAAACACAAAAGGACAAAAGAAAAGGTTGAATTATTCCTTGAAAACGGCAGCCTATTGATCATGAAAGGGACGACCCAGGATAACTGGCTTCACAGGCTTCCACCTACTACCAAAGTGAAAACCCCAAGAGTGAACCTTACGTTCAGAACGATCGAAGAGTAATATTGATACAGAGGAGATAGTATTTAAAGAATAAAGAATAAAGAATAAAGAATAAAGACATTACATTAAATGTTTTGTTTCTCATCAGGCAGATGATACGGATCTTTTTGCATCATCTGCAAGATCATCTCAATTTGCGGGACTAAAAAAATAAAAAAGCTGTTCAAACGAACAGCTTTTTCAGTTTATTTAATGATCTCAGCTTCAATCGAACTGTCATCATATATTTTGATAAATGCTTTTGTATAATCTTCTTTTGATGCAAAATTAGGATTATCCAGGAACTTCTGTGGATTGACAGCAAACAATGGGAACCATGTGCTGCTGATCTGTATCTGGATTTTATGTCCTTTCCTGAAAGTATGAACCACATCCTGCAGCCTGAAATTGACAGCTGTTTTCTGATTAGGAACCAAAGCTTCCCCTTTCTCTCTCGAGTTTCTGAATCTGGCAGGCATGATCTCGCTTCTTACCATCTGATGATAGTTTCCGTAGATAACACCATCTTTCCTTTCAGCAGGTTTAAAATCTTCAGGATATACATCGATCAGTTTCACTGCAAAATCAGCATCGGTAGAAGAAGAGGCGATGTTCAGCTTAGCCATGATTTCTCCTGCGAAAGTAATATCTTCAGTCAGGACATCTGTAGTGAATGTCAGTACATCCGGTCTCCCTACTGCAAACCTCTGGTCCTCTGACATATAATTTTTAGGCGTAAAACCATTGAAATCCTTCAGGTGATCTGAGCTTAAAACAGGATTTTCAGGATCACTATAATATTCAGAATATCCTTGTCCTGAAGTCTTTTTCAGCGTCTTATCCGATAAATAAAAATTAATTTTCTGTGCATTTTTCGGTGGGTATGAAGCGAATTCTTTCCACTCCTTAGCACCTGTGTCATACATTAAAGCTTCGGGAAGGCCTGCATCCTCTTTGGTATTTCCTTTCAGATAATGATTGAAGAATTTCGTTTCGATATTTTTTTGATAATAGGTAGCAATACTGTCTCCAAAATAGGTTTCACTGTGGAAATGCTTACCCTGTTCCTGAGACCAGCCTCCATGGGAAAATGGTCCCATTACTATCGTATTTTTAGCTTTAGGGCTGTTTTTTTCTATTGTTTTGTAAATATTCAATGGTCCGGAAAGATCCTCAGCATCAAACCATCCTCCTACGGTCATTACAGCATGATTAATGTTTTTCAGGTGAGGAAGAAGGTTTCTTTTTTGCCAGTATTCATCATAATTGGTATGATTCATAATCTCTGTCATGAAGAAATTATCCTTATAATATTTTTCATAAGCCTCTTTCAGCGTACCAAGCTCTCGGTAAAACTTTAATCCGTCTTCGGAGGTTTGTCTGACGAAAGAATCCATATACCAGGCATTGGTTTCTGCTTTGGTCTTCTGAATTCCAAAAACAGGAAACGTTCTGAAATATGCTAGCATAAACCTGCCATTATGAAGGAAATCATCATTCCAGAAATCAGAAATAGGGGCCTGGGGAGATGAGGCCACTAAAGCAGGGTGCTGAGCCAGTGTTCCCACAGCAGTATAAAACCCGGGATAGGAAGTTCCGAATTGCCCTGCTTTACCATTGTTGTCTTTTACGTTTTTCAAAAGCCATTCTATCGTATCGTAAGTATCGGTACTTTCGTCAACATCCTTTTTTGTTTTATGTTCCACCTGCGGGGTCATATTGGTAAAAGTTCCTTCACTCATATATCGTCCGCGAACATCCTGGTAGACAAAGATATATTTGTCTTTCATAAGATAGGAGTTGGGACCGAGCTTTGTCTTGTATTCACTTTCTCCATAAGGTGCAATACTGTAGCAGGTTCTCTGCATCAGGAAAGGATATTTGTTCTTATTCGAAATATCTTTGGGAATATATACGGCAGTGAAAAGCTTCACTCCGTCACGCATCGGAATATAAAATTCTTTCTTGGTAAAATTGTCCTTAACGAAATTGTCTTTCTCTTCCGTTTTCTGAGCTTTTCCAAGAATGAAAAAAAGAATAAATAGAACTGAAATATGGATTTTCATAAAAAAAATTTGCAGCTAATTTAAAAATAAAAATGTTGCTGTAGAATTTTATCAGCTAAATCTTATTTTAAAAATGGATCTCTCAGGAATAACTCCAAAAATCATTAAAATGTATAAAAATGTTTTCAGGACGACAAAGTAATCAGAATACATTATTTCTTTTTCATTTTTTTACCGACAAATGTGTTCAGCTTCATGCTTAAAGAGAACATGATGTATCGTTTCAGGATAAGGTCTTCACGGTCCTCAAAATAAGAATCCGTAATATTTCTCCTCACACTCTGATTTTGGTTCAATACATCATAAATTTTCACTTTTGCCGTAAACTGTTTCTTATAGAATGAGTATCCCAGACTGGTATTCCAGAAATAAAAGTCTTTTTTGAATCCGGGAGCGATATTCGAATTGGTATTGTATTCAAAGTCATTTCCGAAAACAAATCTGCTTTGGAACAGGTAATTGGTCAGTTCCA
Organism: Chryseobacterium sp. UF-290; assembly: GCF_058245615.1. Classification (NCBI taxonomy): domain Bacteria; kingdom Pseudomonadati; phylum Bacteroidota; class Flavobacteriia; order Flavobacteriales; family Weeksellaceae; genus Chryseobacterium; species Chryseobacterium sp. UF-290. The sequence continues at coordinate 16,316 of NZ_JBSICB010000009.1, read as the reverse complement.
GCTTTAAAGATTGGTTGGTGGTATTGATCCTGTCAATATTGGAATTGGAATATTGGGAAAAATTGTATCCGATTCTATAGGATGGTTTTATTGAGAGCTTGTTTTTGATCTCAAAATTTAGATTTAATGAAGGATTTATGCTATATGAGCGGCTTTTGATGAGCTGCCCGTTGATAGAAGTGTTGTTGTAGGTATGGTTCATAGAAAACCTGGGGCTGATCATGATTTTTTTATCCTGCCATTTAAAGGTCTTATTCAAAATTGTGCTGATAGTAAAGCTTTTATTCCCGCTGATATTATCATAGGTGACAATTTGCTTTCCGGCATCATCATATCTTGTATAATTGATAACATCGTTGTTGCTGTAAACAAAACCTACATTGATATGGTAGTTGAGTCCTGAGACCCTGCTATAACTGTCAAAAGAAACAGAGCTGCTGTTCATCCATGAATTTTTCAGGTCGGGATTTCCGGTGTAAGTGACCAGAGGATCTGATTCGTCTTTATAGGGAATTAGCCTTTCCGCCCCCGGAATATTGAAATTGGAAGAATTGGATAGTGTCAGTCTTTTACTTTCCGAGAAAGCGTACTGAAAATTCACCATATATCTTGGAAGAACAAAGTTTTTCCGGAGATCATATTGCTGTCCTTTAAAAACAGAGTTGACCTTCATATCCGAAATATCAAGGCTCAGAGTACTCCAGGTAATTATTTTCTTTTTGGTAAGATAAACAGAAAGTTCCGGAGAAAGCTGGTTAATCCTTTGTTCCGTACTGTTTGACAAAACAGTGTTGTACTTGGAATACTGCCCGGTGATATCGTCAAAATCACTGACGTCTCTGAAATCACGGGATAATTTTGAATTATAGTTGATATCAAGGCTTACGGTGGCAGAATCTGAGATCGGTTCCATATATCCGGCTCTGAAGGTATAATTATTACCCTGGCTCAGGTTTTTCTGCAACTGATCCCTGTTGTCTGTAGTGGTGCCGGATTCACGGTAAAATGTATTTTGTGACTGATTGATTGTATGAGTTTTGGATTCGGAAATGCTACTGTTGACCGTAGCAGAGATCACACGTCCTTTTTTTCTCAGATTTTTAGTAAAATAGATAGAGGGAGTGAAAGTATTGCTCTCACCATCTGTATGATTGGATGACTGGCTTTCATTAAGAAGCTGATCATTTCTTAACGTTGAAGACTTTGATCTGCCGGTGCTGAAGTTTTCTGATCTTGAAAAAGATGGTGATATATAAATATTAGTCTGAGAATCCGGTTTTATTCTGGTGGAATTGTCAAAATTATATTGTCTGGATTCACTTTCACCGGTGTTTTCAGAATTGATTTTAAGCGTATAATCCGGAAGGAGTGTGGTTCTGGATACTTTGGAACGCGTTTCTTTGTCAGATTCGGAGTATCTTACGCTGAGGTTATCCAGATCCGCATCTGGTGAAAGCTTGTCATTGTAATTGAATCCAATGGTTGAAGACCTTTGGATGCCCCCTCCGTTGCTTTGGGTTCCTCCTCCTCTGATACTTGCCATATTATCAAAAACGTTATCAGCGGAAACACTCCTCGAATTGATATTATTGGAAGACGCCATAAGGCTGAGCTTGGTGTCTCCTTTAAAATAGCTTACCATCCCGCTTCCTTCATATCGTTTATCCGAGCCATAGCCAATGGTGGCTCTTGAGATCAGTCCTTTATTCTTCTTTTCATCAATAGTAAAGTTGATGGTTGTATTCTGGGATTTAGGGGGTCTTTTGGTGAATTCTTCTTCCTTTGTTTTAGTTGTGGTAAACTGAATGTTTTTAATGATGTCAGCAGGGAGATTTTGCAGAGCCATTTTACCGTCTTTATCAAAAAATGGTTTTCCATTGACCATAACCTGGTCTACAGTTTTACCGTTCACTGTAATTTTGTCATCATTACCGATCTCCACTCCCGGAACCTGTTTCAGAAGTTCCTGAAGGTTGCTGTCAGGACGCACTTTGAGTGCTGAGGCATTGAACTCTACCGTGTCATTTTTTATTTTTACCGGAGAAGCGCTAATCTTTACCTCATCAATATGGATCACTTTTTTGGGTTCGAGCTCTATATCTCCTAAGATTACCGGCTTGTCAATTTTTTCAAATACTTTTGAGTAAAACAGCTTTTCAGTATCGATTGTCAGAATGGAAGGCCCTTCCTGCTCATCTATTTTCAAAGAAAATCTGCCTTCTTTATTGGTTGCTGTATAATTGACAATAGATGAATCTTTGGCTTTCAGCAGATATACGGTGACATTTTCTATAATTTTTTTGTCGGAATCAGATACTTTTCCATTAATATACAGCTGTTGGGAGTGCACAATAAGAATATTGCATACCAGCATCCATAACAGTAAGACTTTCTTCATTGAGTTTTTCAAAGCGTAAAAATAAAAAAACATCCCTAAGCAGGGATGTTTCTATATTTTTTTTGTGATAATTTATTATTATTTAATAAAAATTATGCTCTCAGGTATCTTGAATAAGCGTATCCTTCCTGACCGTCAGCGGTTTTTACTTTCCACCAGTCGTCAGAAGTCTGTTCAATTAGAGTTACAGAAGAACCTTTTGCGGCTTTTCCTACAACAGCAGCTTCAGTAGAAGGCTCCTGTCTGATATTCAGGTTAGAATCTTCCGTTGCAACGGTTAAAGAAGCTCCTGAAGCAAGACCTGCAACCTGTACATCGATATTGATATCTGAAGCGGAATAAGTAGAATCGATCACTCCCAGAGCGTTCCATACAGCATCTTTTGCAGCTGTATTGGAAGCGTTTCCGGAAACGTAAAGAATTCCGTCCTGCTCCTGAACCTGAAGATTTGAAATTCCTGCAGACTGTGCTGCTGAAACTACGCTTGAATATTTATCTTGTAATTCGCTCATCTTAAATTATTTTACGATTAGGTTGTTGTTATACTTTCCGATTTTCAAAGCATCTACAGACTCTTTGATCTTTCTTGCCTGTTGTCCGGAAACATTTCCTGTAAGAGTAAGCTGTCCGTTTACCACTTCTACTTTTACAGAAGGGAAATCTTTAACTGCATCCTGAACTTTTTTCTGAACTGCAGGATCTACAGCAGAAGTAGTTTCAACCGGCGCAGGTTCAGCTGCAATAGTAGACATATCCATTACGTCTTTTACTCCATTGATTGCTTTTAGCTGTGCAATCATGGCATCCTTAGACTGTTGGTCCGCGAAAGTTCCGCTTAAGTGTGCCACACCTTCTTTTACTTCAACAGAAGCATTGGGATTAGAAGTTACTACAGTTGTAGCCTGAGTCTGAAGATCGGCATCAGAAATTTTCTTTTTACAAGAAACTGCCCCGAAAGATACTGCTACAGCTAATGCAGCCATTGCGATAGTTTTTTTCATATTGTATATTTATTTAACGTTGTTATACAATCAAATGTAATAATAAAATTTGTACCAAAAGAATAAAAATTCAATAAATGTTTCTTAATTTTTTTACAATATTATCTAAATCAGTAATTTAATTTTCAGGGATTAAAAACTTAATGCGGAATTAAACTGCTGTGAAGAAAATATTCTGTCAATTGAAAAACCATTATATTTGCGCAAATTGAACTATATATATGAAAGGACAAAATAAACTTTTTATAGCCATTATCATTGCGCTGATCCTGGGAGTAGGAATTGGAGGAATAGTACATGTGAAGTATCCGGAAAGTGCAGAACCCTTTTCCAAGAATATAAAATTATTGGGAACGGTTTTCATCAGGCTGGTACAGATGATCATTGCTCCGCTGGTATTTACCACCCTGGTTGTGGGAATTGCTAAAATGAGTGATATCAAAATGATCGGAAGAGTAGGTACAAAGGCAATGCTTTGGTTTATTTCCGCGTCTCTTATTTCCCTTTTCATAGGATTGATACTTGTTAACTGGCTGGAGCCCGGTCATGTCACCAAGCTGCCAATCCAGGATGCTGCTTCTGCTGATGAACTTCTTAAAAGCAGCAAAAGCTTTTCTATGGAAGACTTCGTGAAGCATATGATCCCTAAAAGTTTATTTGAAGCCTTTGCTACCAATGAAGTACTTCAGATTGTGGTATTCGCCATTATGTTTGGAGTGGCTTTAGCCAATCTGGGTGAGGAATATGCTAAGCCGGTGGTTAAGCTTTTCGATATCATTGCTCATGCGATCCTTAAAATGGTAGGGTATATCATGTGGTTCGCTCCTTTTGGAGTGTTGGGAGCTATTGCAGCGGTGGTGGCTACCAACGGTTTTGAAATCTTTAAAGTATACGCTATTTACTTAAGAGACTTCTTCTTTGCGATAGGAGTTCTTTGGGTAGTGCTTTTACTGGTAGGGTATTTTATCTTAGGGAACCGTCTTTTTGACCTGTTGAAAAGAATTAAAGAACCATTATTGATCGCTTTCTCTACAACAAGCTCAGAAGCAGTATTCCCGAAATTGGTGGAAGAACTTGAAAAGTTCGGATGTAACAGCAGGGTGGTATCTTTCATCCTGCCTTTAGGGTATTCTTTCAACCTTGATGGAAGTATGATGTATATGACATTCGCCTCTATATTCATTGCGCAGATCTATGGCATTGAAATGACGCTTGGACAGCAGATCACCATGCTTTTGGTATTAATGCTTACTTCAAAAGGGATTGCAGGAGTACCGAGGGCTTCACTGGTAATCATTGTCGCAACATGTTCCATGTTTGGAATTCCGCCGGAAGGTATTGCCTTAATCTTACCAATTGACCACTTCTGTGATATGGGAAGAAGTATGACGAACGTGTTAGGAAACACATTGGCTACATCTGCAGTATCGAAGTGGGAAGGACAGCTAACCGAACCTATAGACAAAATTTAAAAAATGAGTGTAAAAAACTTAGAAACTTATAAAAGCCATATTCACGAATATGGCTTTACTGTTATTAACCGTGTCTTTTCTCCCGAAGAAATAGAAAAAATAACCAATGCTCTTCAGAATATCGATACTTCAAAAGAAACTTTCAGAAAATCTGAAGACCTGTTTGCGATAAGACAGTTTTTAAAAGAAGTCCCGGAAATAAAGGATCTTATCTTTAATGACAAGATTAAAAAAATAATTAGAGAAATCTTCGGTGAAAAATATTTCATAGTAAAAAGCATTTATTTTGATAAGCCTGAAACCTCCAACTGGTATGTGGCCTATCATCAGGATCTGACTATTTCCGTTGATAAAAAACTGGATGTACCGGGTTTCGGACCCTGGACCACCAAACAAAACCAGTTTGCGGTTCAGCCTCCATTGGATATTTTAGAGAATATCTATACAATCAGAATTCATCTGGATGATACGGATGAAAACAACGGAGCCTTAAAAGTGGTTCCCGGATCTCATGCTAAAGGAATTTACAGACCGGAAACTATTGACTGGACTGTAGAAACCGAGGAAATCTGTAACGTAGAAAAAGGAGGTGTAATGATCATGAAACCGCTTACTCTTCACGGCTCAAACCGAACGACCAACGGAAAGAAAAGGAGAGTGATCCATATTGAATTTTCAGATAGGGAACTTCCGGAGGCTCTGCAATGGTCTGAAAGGATGAATTGATAAAAAGACCACCCTCCGAATTTTTCGGAGGGTGGTCTTTTTATGGCTGTAAGCAGGAACAGCTCCTGCATTCTTTTTGGTTAATAAAAAGGAGATCTGGTAACCTTTTGGCTATGAGAGCTTCCATCTTCAAGTCTCTATCTTCTTTACCATATTATTTTGCAGAGATCTCGTCAATAAAGATATAGGCTTCACCACCGGCTCCCTGATGCCATTCAGGAAGTTTTCCAAAATAATAAGCTTTTACTTTGATATAGCGGGCTTCGGTGGGAAGAATTTCCGTGGAGAAATCCCTGATCTGTACCTTTTCGTCTTTTGGGTCAATATCATTCTCGATTGTTTTCAGAAGGATAAAATCTTTACCGTTTATTGAGGCGTAATATTCCACTTTTTTAGGCATCAGGATCCAGGCTCTGCTGTCCTGGAGATAGGTAGAAGATAGTCGGGTGATAGGTTGGGGGGATTTGAAATCAATAATGGCTTCAAAATTCTGTCCCTGATAGCCATGCCATTCGCCTTTTCTCCAGTTTATTTCCCCTCTGATCCCATCGATAAGAGCCAGGTTTCCAGTGGCGGTATATTGAGGTGTGGCTTTTGAAAGAATATCAATATCCCAGTAATTGGGTCTTCTGTTGAAATTGGCTGCTGTCACCGAGCTTTTTTCCCCATTTCTTTCCGAGTAAGCCTCAACCCGGGTAGTTTTGCTGATAGAAAACGGTCCTTTATAAGCGGTGAAGTTTTTTCTTTTATTGCTGTCACTTTCATCCATAGTCATATAATAGACTTTGTCTTCCGTATTGAGCGGAGTGATTTCAACCTTAGTATTAAAATCAAAGATTCGGTCTGCAGCAATGACGGGGGAAGCCGTGAGCTGGGAGTATTTAAAATCTTTAGCCGGTTTTATATTTTCAAATCCCAGTTTTTTAAGCTCCGCTTTTGCTGTATTTTTAGTGATGGTTTTTGTCGTTCCGTCTTCAAGATGAATTTTAATCTCATCAAAGTAAGGGGTTGTTGTCTCCCATTCAGGCAATCCCGGAGTTACAGAATAAATCCCGATTGAGCTTAAAATATACCAGGCGCTCATTTGCCCGCAGTCCTCATTTCCGATCAGGCCGTCTGGGCTATTTTTATAAAAATTATCAAGGATGTACCTGATCTTGGCATCCGTTTTTTCAGGCTTGTCTACAAAATTGTACAGATAGGCAATATGATGGCTGGGCTCATTTCCCTGGGCATACTGTCCCATCAATCCGGTAATATCTACCTGCTCCCTGCCTGTTGTTTGGTCAGGGGCAGCAAAAATGGTGTCAATGAACTGTTCAAACTTTTCTTTTCCGCCATGCGCTGCGATCAGTCCCGGAATATCCTGCTGTACAGAATAAGAGTAGTGCCATGCATTTCCCTCTGTATAATTGTTATTTACTTCCCTCGGATCAAAAGGTTCATACCAGTTTCCGTTTTTTCTGGGCTGCATAAAACCATTTTTAGGATTATAAAGGTTTTTCCAGTTCTGAGAGCGCTTCATGAAATACCGGTAATCTTCCTTTTTACCTAAAATTTTTGCCATTTGGGCAATACACCAGTCATCATAGGCGTATTCTACTGTTTTGGAAACACTTTCATGCTCATCATCTATGCTGATATAATTATTCTGTTTGTAAGCACTCAATCCGAAAATATCCAGCATGGCAGAATTTTTGGAAGCCTGATAAGCCTTTTCATAATCAAATCCCTGAATTCCTTTGGCCATGGCGTCAGCAATCACAGATACGGCATGGTATCCGATCATACATTCCGTTTCATTGGATGCCAGCTCCCAAACAGGAAGTTTTCCGCCCTGCTCATATTGCCTGATAAATGTATTGATAAAATCTGCAGTTCTTTTTCTGTCGATTAAGGTCATTAAAGGATGAGCCCCTCTGAATGTATCCCAAAGAGAGAATACGGTGTAATAGTCAAAACCTTTTGCGGTGTAAAGTTTGTTATCCCGGCCTCTGTATCTTCCGTCAACATCCATATTGATATTCGGTTGGGTAAAAACATGATATAGAGCGGTATAGAACACTGTCAGTTTATCTTTATCATCAGATTTCACTTCAATTTTTGAAAGTTCCTTGTCCCAGTCGGCTTCGGCCTGTTTTTTTACAGCTTCGAAATCTTTCGATTGTCCTTCTGCCAGCATATTTTTTCCTGCCCCTTCATAGCTGGTTGGAGAAATAGAAACCCTTACATCGATCTTTTCTCCTTTTTTAACATCGGCTGAAAATGCCAAAGCCAGTCTTGTTCCGGTAAAAAGATTGCTTTCCTGCTTTCCATTGACCTCTTTTCTGGAAATCTTCATCGGTTTGGAAAACTCAATCCTGGCGTAAATGTGCTGATTGGTGGCCCAGGCTTCACTTCTTCTGAAAACTTCGATGGTTTTGTCATCAATGATCCTTACTTCACCTTCCAGAAGCTTGTCTCTATGGTTAAGATCTAAAATAATATTGGCATTACCCGCATTATTGAACTTGTATTCATGATAGCCAACCCTTTTGGTGCTGGTCAGCCGGACATCAATATTATTTTTATCCAGTTTCACAGCATAAAATCCTGCGGTAGCTTTTTCATTTTTATGCGAAAATTTTGAAGCATAGTCCTTGCTGTTCAGACCGGGATTTCCCATAGCAGGCATCAGCATGATATCGCCGTAATCTGAAACTCCGGTTCCGTTCAGATGAGTATGGGAAAAGCCATAGATCACGGAATCGGAATAATGATATCCGCTGCATCCATCCCAGCTTCCATCAATTCTTGTATCCGGAGAAAGCTGTACCATTCCGAAAGGAACTGTGGCACCGGGAAAAGTATGTCCGTGGCCTCCGGTTCCTATGAATGGATTGACATATTGCGAGTAGCTTTGAGCGAAAATAATGTGGGTGACAAACAAAGAAAATGTGATGAACCCTTTTTTCATATCCTAATTTTATAATAGCGAATATATTGAAAAAACGGTAAAAGAAATGTAATAAAATGAGGGGATAGCTTGTAAAGAATATCTATACTTCTCCTTCGAAAAAAGTATTAAGATATTCCAGCTTATTCTTTTCATCCCTTGCAGAGCCCAGGTATTTTTTCCATGTCCGGGATTCATGGAAGACAATGTCCATTTCCCAGACGCAATAAGTAGGAAGGTGGATTTTATTCCTGTCCCATACTTCAAAATTTCCGGAACCGTCATAATAAACACTTTCCCACAATTCATTCTCACTTCGCCATGTACATACGAGCAGAAGGTAATTTTCTCCACACCGGTGCATAATGACAAAACCAAGATCATCAATGTCCTGGAAATTTTCTTCTGCATTTTCTATACAGGTCCTGGCATTGTAAATATCCTGTGCTGTAATTTCAGCCGGACCGGTCGCCAGATCATACCATTTGAATCTGGTTTTCCCCACGGTGAAAAGCCCTTTTGGAGAAGCGTATTTGGATGGATAAGTGCTGGAATTCATGGTTGCCGCTTTTGTGATTAGAGATTATGATAAGATAAAAAACAGGACGGAAGAATTTTTAACGATCTGATTTATCACCTGATATTATAGATTTTATTGATTCTAAATTACCGAAAAAATCCGTAAATTTGTAAACAATTTATATTTATATGTTGACGAAAGAAAAGGTTCAGGATTTCCTTAAAGAAATAGAAGTAGACGATTTGGTGAATAATCTTCAGATTATGGGTGATGATGTTTATATTGACATGACTGCCCACTCACCTGCAATGCATGAAAAGAAAAAACTGGAGGCTGCCATGAAACAGGCTTTTGCCAGTGAATTTGGAGAAAATGTTCATTTAAAACTTAAGATCGTTTCTCCGGAGCCTAGTGAAATTCAGCAAAGTCAGATCAAAGGAAAACAAATTCCGGGGATTCAAAATATAATCGCTATTGCTTCCGGTAAAGGAGGAGTAGGGAAGTCTACCGTTTCTGCAAATATGGCAGTAACGTTGGCTAAAATGGGCTTTAAAGTAGGATTGCTGGATGCCGATATTTACGGGCCGTCAGTTCCTACCATGTTCGATACAGAAGGGGAAAAACCGATTTCTGTGGAGGTTAACGGAAAGAGCATGATGAAACCTATTGAAAATTACGGAGTGAAAATGCTTTCTATAGGATATTTTTCAGGATCAAACCAGGCTGTAGTCTGGAGAGGACCGATGGCTTCAAAGGCATTGAATCAGATGATCAGAGATGCTGCATGGGGAGAGCTGGATTTCTTGTTGATCGACCTTCCTCCGGGAACAGGTGATATTCACCTGTCCATTATTCAGGAAGTTCCTGTAACAGGTGCCGTGATCGTAAGTACACCTCAGCATGTGGCATTGGCAGACGTAAGAAAGGGGATTGCGATGTTCCAGATGGAAAGCATCAATATTCCGGTTCTTGGATTAATCGAAAATATGGCGTATTTTACGCCGGAAGAACTTCCTGAAAATAAATATTATATCTTTGGAAATCAGGGAGCGCAATATCTGGCTGAAGATCTGGGAATTCCGGTATTGGGAGAGATACCTTTGATCCAAAGTATCAGAGAAGCAGGAGATGTAGGGAGACCGGCTGCATTACAGGAAGGCTCTAAAATTGAAGAGATCTATACTGAAACAGCAAGGAAAATGGTGGAGAGTCTGGTGGAAAGAAACAAAAATCTACCTCCGACTGAAGCCGTGAAAATTTCAACAATGGCAGGATGCTCACCAAAAGCAAAATAATAATGACTTTCAATTAAATTTGAAAAAAACCGAATTGAACTGAAAAAATATGGAAACAAATATAACGCACGAAGATACAGTAACAAGAGTAATGGAAGCTCTGGAAAGCATCAGACCGTTTTTGAACAAAGACGGAGGTGATATAGAGCTTATTGATGTGAAAGATAATCAGGTTTTTGTAAAACTTTTGGGGAACTGTTCAGGATGCTCATTGAACTTTTCAACACTGAAATTAGGCGTTGAGAATACAATCAAGCAACATGCCCCGGAAATCGAAAAAGTAATAAACGTAGAGTAAAACTATATCTGAGATATTTTTAAGACAGGCTTTTTTATAAAGAGGCCTGTCTTTTTATTTCTTTATTGAATGTGATGATTTCAGGATCTTTACCTGTATCCAATGCAAATCCGAACATACAGCAAATGGCTTCTAATTACTGTTTCGTTACTTTATTCCCCACTCCTGTAAGTGCAACATCAGGTTTTCCGGACTTTGTTCCTGAAGTTTTATAGTATACCGCATTATCACCTCCTTCTATGATTACTTTATCCACTTTATTGATGTATACTTTATTACCCGTTCCTGAAACAGAAATTCTTTTTGCGCTTCCTTTGATGGTCACAGTGTTGCCACTACCTTCAACCTCAGCATTTCCTCCGTTAAGGGTATAGTTGAGCTTGTGGCCTACACCTTCTACCTGTATTTTTTTGTTATTGTCTGACTGCTCTACTCCTTTTGATGATTCAGTCTTTTGGGATTGAGAAAATACTGTACCTGTTCCGGCTAACAGAACGGCCAGAACGCCCATCGTTTTAATACTTTTCATTGTGAATTGGTTTTTTTGTTGGGGTAAATATAGATATAAAATGAATGGAGTAGAATAAAACAAAAGTTAAATGATCTTAAATATTGAACACTATATGGCTATATTTTCAATACTCTCTTTGATCGCTTTCAATACATCTGTTGATTTTTCCCGGATGATCAAAGCATTTTTTTTATTTCTGATAAGCTCTGTAAAATTATTATCCTCAATATTGATATCTACTATAAATGCACCATATTTTATGGCTGTTTCCGCAATGGCGATAGGAAGTCCTGTTGCTCCCGAAGTTCCGATGATGAATAGTACACCACTGTTTTTGGCAACTTTTAAAGCACTGAATCTTTTGTTTGTTTTTTCATTATAATATTCATCAAACCACAAGATATTAGGACGCATCCAGTAGCCGCAATGAGGGCAGGTAAGAAGTTCTTTATCATGATCCGTAAGATCTTCATCTATATCCTTCCCTTTTATTTCCTTTGGCAGATCCAGGATATCCTTACATCCGTTTGAACATTTAATTTCCCGGTTATTTCCGTGTATTTCATAGATTCTCTGGCTTCCGGCCCGGCGGTGGAGGTTATCAATATTCTGAGTGATTAAATGAAATCTGTCGTGAAGCATGTTTTCAATATCTGCCAGTTCAAAATGGCTTTCATTGGGAGAAGCACTCTCAAACATCTTTTTTCTGAAAAGAGAATACTGAAGAACCTCTTCCGGATGCTGTCTGAAATATCGTAAGGTCCCGAATTCTTCCGGTTTATGAAACTGTGTACCCTTTACCCAGATTCCGTCTATACCCCGGTATGTCGGGATCCCGCTGTCGGAGGAGATTCCTGCTCCGGTCAGGAAGGTGAAAAGGTTTCGTTTTTCTTTTTGGTAAACATGATGAATAATATTTTCTAATTGTGTTTTCATAGATGATATAAAAGTTTAAAGCTAATCAATTTATTTATAACAAAAAAGCTCCGGAAATCTCCCGGAGCTTTTTCTATCAACTCAATATATGCTACTTTACAATCACTCTTTTTAATTGTCCTTCTGAGGTTTTTACAAGATAGACCCCTGCAGAAAGATTAGAAGTATTGATTGTTAAAGCATTTTTCTCTTTTCTGATCAGCTTTCCTGACATATCATACAGCTCATAATCCTGCTTTCTGTTGAAGTAAAGTGTATTCCCCTTGTTGACAGGATTCGGGAATATATTGAATGTTGCTGTTCCGGATTTCGTTTCACCGGTCCCCAAAGTAGGTGGCATTGCTACTTCATACATCGATAAAGTTCCGCTGATCTCATTGGCAATGATAACGTAGCCTTTATTGGTCGTTGTATTTTCCGGAGCAATATAAATAATTCCTTCAGGACCGTTGTCCCCACCATAGGCTGAAGTGGAGCGGGAGTGCTTATAATCGGTGAAAGTAGGATTGTTAGGATCAGTGATATTGTAAACCATCACACCGCCGGTTCTTTCCAGGGTAATGAAAGCGTAAGTCTGGCCGTTAATGGTACCCAGCGTTATTCCTTCCGGCTCCGGACCTTTTGCACGGCTTCTGTTTTTAACGGCATTGGATTCATTGTCAGCATTGAACAGTAAAGGATGATTGGCGGCGATATATCTTTCAAACTGGTCTCCGCTGTCATACACGATTTGTCGAGTGTCTGCATTGAAGATGGAGAATGAACGTGCCCCTAATGCTGCTATTTCTTCAAATTCTGCATCTCCATCCGTATTTCCGGTAGCTGAGGAAACCCTGAACCTTCCCAGATTGTGAGATGCTTTTAATATGGCTGAATTTGGGAAAATAGCAGGATCTAAAATATAATTGCTTGCCCCTACCGTTGTTCTTTCACTATATCCTGAAAGGTCTTTTTCATCCCCTTCATTGGCTGTTACGATATAATGGGTATTTCCAACCTTATAGTTCTGCACGGCATCAGGAACATAATAGGCTTTTACCGGCCAGTTGGCAATTAAAACCTCACCGTTATTGTCAGAGGCATCAAAGCCATTCCCCGGAAGGCTCATATCCTTTTTGCCCAATCCCCAGATTCCTGTAATGGTTTTAGCTGCAAGATCTACTTCAGCGATTGCATTATTTTCCTGCAGTGTAACCCATGCTTTCTGGCTGTCGGCACTGATGGTCACATATTCAGGCTCCAGATCCTGGGAAAGGGTATTGTTGGTTCTGACTTTTCTCAGACCTGTAGCCGTTAATGCAGCAAGCTGAGAATCAAAATTATTGAAATTAAGGGTAGTTACATTGGCTTGGGTAAGGTTTCCGATGCCGCCCGAAATATCAATGATACTGATCGTGCCCTCGGGATCTACGGTGTAGGCATCGTTAGGCTCTCCTTCATTGGCGGTAACGATTTTTGTTCCGTCAGGAGTGAAAGTGACCATATCCGGTAAGGCGCCCACGGTAACTTGCTTCAAGAAATTTCCGTTAATATCAAAGAATACCACGGAGCCATTCTGCTGCGGATTGGCATTGGGAGAAGCAGCTGCGATAATTCCGTTTTTCACAGCAATACTTGTGATGCCTCCATAAGGAGCCATATTGACTGTTTTTATCACTGACGGGGTTGTTGGAATGCTGAAATCAATAATATCAAAAACATCAGTGAGAGAGCTTATGGTAAATAAACGTTGAGTTGCCGGATCATGAACGACGATTTCTGTAGAGCTGTTATTGGTCCCTGAAGGATCAAAACTACCGATATAATTCAGCTGGATCTGATTGGACGGTACAGGAGCAGGCTTATCATTATCCACAATATAGACTGTTGCGGTATTATCTCCTGAAATGGTGGCTCCGACCGGATTTTCAAGGCTTACCACAAAATATTCTTCCTGTTGCTCTTCCAGCGTATCATCTATAATGGGAATATTAACGGTATAGCTTGTTGTGGAAGGAGTAATATTGATCGTTTGGTTGGCCAGGGTAAAATCATTGCTGTCAGCAGTACTGAAGGGAGCAGGCTTTACAACAAGATTTACAGTGGCTGCTGAAGGATTGGATACATTAATTTTGAATGCGAGATTTCCTGCATTTTCATTGACTTTAATAAAATTCTTTTCTAATGCAATTGAAGTACCTGCAGTAGTGAATGTAGAGGATGTGGCTGCTGTTACCGCATTATCACTGAAATCTTCAACCATATTAGGTTTCAGAGCAAGATAGTAAGTTTGCCCCGGCATCAAGCCGGAAGTCGGGATGACTGTGATGGTGTTATTACTGAAAGCAGTAGTAAAGGGAACTTGTGTCCCTGCAGAACTTCCCTGTCGGAATTCTACAAGGCTTTGTGCATTAGAATCGTTGATCGCAGAATTGTCTATCAATCTTATATTTTCATTAAAAGAGAGCGTAGGGTTTACAGCAATGGACGCATTATTGGTATTATGCGCCGGAAGATAAGTTACGGTTGGCGGAGTTGTGTCAATACCTCCGGCAGGAGCAGCATCTACAGTGAAATTATCGAAGCGGTTGTTCCCCTCTGTTCCTCCTCCTGTGGCGTTGAATTCAACTTTTAATTTAAAATTCGGATTATCGGAAACTCCCTGAACAGAAGAGAAATCAAAAGTAATCAGCTGAGGATTGGCGTCCTGAGGATTCACTGTCTGGTACTGAACGAAGGTCGCTCCATCTGTAGAGTAAGACCATGTCTGCGTTCCCGCTCCCTGGCCGGATCTTCGTGTCGTAAATTTGACAATTACATTCTGGTATCCTGTGGTGGGAAGATTGAACTGCAACGCTCCTCCAATCGGGTTATTGAATCTTAAATGAGTTCCTGATCCGTCACCATTCCTGGCATTTAAATTCTCGACATTAAAATTTTGTCCCGTACCTCCTGCAAAGTCTATTATACTGGTACCTCCTGCAATAGCTGTAAGAGATCCGTTTGTAAGTGTAGATGAAGGTGCCGTGATGGCAGCTGCGGATGTATTATTATTAAAATTCCAGTAGTGGATCAGTGTCTGTCCGAAAAGTCCGCTCTGAAAAAAGAATGCGGCAATGACAGCCCCTTTTAATAGGTAGTTGTTGATCATTTTTTAACTTCAATTAGATAAGTACAAAAATGAACTTTATGTTTCGCAACTATTTTAATGGAATCTTAAGAAATGTTTAAAAAATAGGTTTATTTCAGATAAATGATTAAAATGATAAAAAGTGAATATATTTTACATTCCGTTATTTTGCACGCTGTCCGGAAAAGTTCAGAATCTTTCCTGCCTTATTATCTTCCAGCGGATGTTTCTGCATGTAGAAAAATCCTGAAACGGCAGTCAAAAGTAAGAGTACAAAAATAACCAGAACAATTCTTTTTAACATGTCTCTCATATCGCTAAATTTTTAATGTCTCTAATTTCTAAAGTTGATGTAGGATACCCTTTTTGTGTTGCATTGATCATTGCTCTACCTACTTCGTGTAAAGTTAGTGATTTTGTCGGCAAAAAAATAGGGAAAATCCAAATAAAAGGCTTGAAAAACCATTTTACATTCAATTGGCCATCAACTGGTTTCATAAATCCGGGACGGAAATTATAAACTCCTTTAAAGTTCATCTTTTTTAATGCGTTTTCTGTCCGCCCCTTTACCTTTGCCCACATCAATTTTCCACTCTCCGAACTGTCTGTACCGGCTCCTGAAACATAATTGAACACGATCTCCGGATTTTGATGAAGTACAGTTTCCGCAAAATGTAGGGTTGTATCATACGTGATTCCGGTATACTCTTCTTCACTCATTCCTACGCTGCTGATGCCTGCACAGAAGAAACAGGCATCATAACCTTTCAGATTTTCATCATTGATGTCAATTGACAAAAAGTCAGGGACCAGGTATTCTTTCAGTTTGGGATGCGTTTTTCCTGAAGGTTTTCTGCTTACACTCAGTATTTCAGAGACATTCGGATTTTCAAGACATTCCAGTAGAACACCTTCGCCTACCATTCCTGTAGCGCCTGTAAGAATTATTTTGATCGGATTCATTGTTTTGCTGTTGATCGTTGTAAGTTGTATGACGGATGGGGGAGGGGGAATACTTTAAAAAAATAAGAAATTATTAGATAAAAGATAAAAGATAAAAGATAAAAGATAAAAGATAAAAGATAAAAGATAAAAGATAAAAGATAAAAGATAAA
>NZ_JBSICB010000008.1:0-201065 GCF_058245615.1 Chryseobacterium sp. UF-290 | reverse complement strand
TTTCTCTGGTTCTTCAGAATTTAATTATTATCTAATTTAATACTAAATCCTTTTGCAAATCTAAAGGCATTCGTGGCAAAAATGAAAAAAATTCTGATTTTGTGTCTTAAAAATATTATGTGTATGATTAATGAAAATTTGAATTTTGAGTAATGTTAAGATAATCTTTCAGGACTTTCATCTGGTCTTTATTCCCTTTTTTTATTCTGATATCACGGCTTACCAGGCTGTCATAAATTTTATTGAAGATGATCTTCGATTTCGGAAAAAGCTTTTTATTGGGGACCTCCGGAATCTGTAATCTTTTACAGACTTCGTCATCCAACAGAAACCAGGTACAGCAGATATGAAGATACCTTAGATTTTTCCTTTGGAATTCAAATTTTAAGATGGGGTTTTCCAGAGACTCATTCAGTAAAGAATGAGCCAGAAGGATTGAGTCTTTATCAGAAGGCGGCTGTACGGATGTCCATAAATAAAAATATTCCGTAGCCTGTTTCTTGTTGTCAGGAAGGATCTGTTCCGGAATACCTAAAAGATATCCTACATATTTCCAAAGGTGGAAAATCCCTTGCTCTTCTTCAATGGAGAAAGTATTTCCCAGTTTTTTCAGGCTGTGCAGAAAGACCAGGCTAAAACCGATGTAGGTGGCCATCATATCCCATGAATTGATCGGCTCTCCCCAGTTTTCAGTGTCCCAGCCTTTATAATGTTTCCTGATGGAGAGTCTTGCGTAGGAATGGATCAGCCGGGTTTTGATGGCAAATTCATACCCTTTTGCATGAATTTCAAGGGCATGGTAGCGTGTAGCGTTTACCCAAAAATCCAGCGTTTCTGAAAGACGTTTTACAGCTCCTTTTTTCAGGGCTTCAGTGACAATAAGCGGTTTGTTGAGGTAAGCATAGTCATAGCCACCGATCAGGCAATAATCCCTTAATGAGATCAGGGAATCCAGATTGCTTCTCATGCAAAGCTCAGCACCGCTTTTTAACAGATCGTAATCAAGCCATTCAGGAACTTTCTGAGTTTGAGCAAAAAGTTTTTTTACACTTTCAGGAACATTGTCTGTTTCAGCAACTCCATTTCTGATGTAATGTTCGATTTCTCTGGAAGCTTCATGAAATTTTTTTGTAAAATAAACATCTTTTACAACCTCGTCACCGATTTTATCTACATGATAAAAGAAAGAAGAGAATGTTTCAAAGTCTTTAAAGCTCACTTCCGCTCCTGAGAACTCTATAAGCAGCTTTCCGTTACCGCTTTCCCAAAAATCCTTGAAATGCGGAGAGTCTTTAAACCTTGGTTGTATCATTGTTCATTCCTTTACCTATAAAAATACAAGTTTTGCACCGAAACTCTGTGGTGAGATTTATCAGGCTTATTATTGATCATCTATAGATATCCCCATTCAAAAGTCTTTTTGATAAGCTCAGAGCTGTTTTTACAGTCAGATTTTTTCAGAATATTTTTTCTGTGTGTGCGTACTGTTTCTTCAGAAATATTCAGCAGATGGGAAATCTCTCCTGTGGAATATCCTTTGGCGATACAATTGATGATCTCTACTTCTCTTTTGGTGAAAACGGCAGGTTGTGACTCAGAAGATTTATCATGTTTTAACCACTGCATCTGATGAAAATCTTCCCGTCCGTTGATTCCGGATACCAGGACGGCATACGAGTTTTGGTGAGTGATATGTCCTATATTGGTGTGAATATTAACAGCCTGCAGAAGTCTGCCGTTTTCATCTTTGTATGTATGTAAAGCCTGATGATGAAACAGCTCATAATTACCTTTTGAGGTTCTCATTCTGAAGCAATAGCTGGTTTTCAACTCCTGCTGATAATCAAAACCTTCGATCTCTTTGATTTTTTCTATTGACATTCTTTCGGCTTCCATTACAAATTCCATATCGTCTGGATGTATAAGATCTATAATTTCTTTCAGATGTACAGGGTATTTATTGAGCCCGTGTATTTTCAGAATATCTTCATGGTGATTGCAGATTGTGCTGTCTGCGAAATTAATGACATAATAATAAAACTTACCCGGAGCAAAAACTTCTCCGATGACATGCTCAATGGAAGGAACGGGTAATATTCTGTTATCATTCTGCAGAATCTCCGGATAATCATTCCATACTTTAATGAGGGGATGTGGTTTTTTTGCATGAATCACGTGTTTTTTATTCATTGGTTAATGTTTTCTTAAAAATAATAAAATTATGTTAAAAAATCACCCTTTTGTGGTATTTCGTGTGGTAGGAAAGTATTGTAGCTTTATATAAAACTAATGATCATGGAAGCTCAATTTCTCAAACATTTCGTTTTATAGTGGAGGTTCTGCTTATTTTCTAATTACAATTCAAACAAACTTTAACCATAGAACTAATAATCATGAAAACAAAAATTTTATTACTGTTTCTGCTTGGATGGGTGGGGGCAGTTTGTGGACAAAATCTAATAAATGAAAGTAGAATGTTGAATAGTCCTACAGATTTACATCAATATGAAGCCTCTTCAATATCAAAAAAATCAACATCTACTACTTCTGTTTATCATAATTCCAAATTTACAATTGTAGGTGAAGAAGGAGAGTACTATAAAATTTACTTTTGGGATTGGGATAAAGATTCTGAGGACTATAACAGATATAATTTTAATAATGTTACAAAAAGTCAGATATATTTTTTAATTGAAAAAAAGTTAATTGATGTGTCTTCTGTTAAGATATATAATCGCATTGCTCCTGCTTGGGGAACATTTGTCTATCCCTTTAAATGGAGACCAAATGATGGTACTTTTGAACCAACATTTGCATTGGCTATAGCGGGTGGAGCAAAATTAAATCCTTGGTGGACAAATAAACATGTCTTTTCGTTATTAGTAGGAGTGGGACCATCATCTGTTAGTCTTGATAAATATAATACTACAATATTAGAAAAACCATTAGATAATAAAATATCAGTTGCAGCTGTAACATTCTCATTAAATTTAATGTATCAATTTGATTTTGTACAATTTGGTGTTTCAGGAGGAGTTGACAATATCTTTGATAGTAACATATATAATTGGAAAAATCAAGGTAAACCTTGGTTAACTTTTGGAGTAGGTATAAGTATTTTTAAAGACAATGATAAAACGGCAAAGCCTACATCAAATAATCATTAAGATATATTATGTAAAACAAAAACCTTCCCATCGGGAAGGTTTTATATTACTCATTGCCTATTACTAATTACAAAGAAGCAGCATGCACAAGCATATCAACTAACTTGTTAGAGTAACCCATTTCATTGTCATACCAGGAAACAAGTTTTACGAAGTTAGGAGAAAGCATGATACCGGCATCTTTGTCGAAGATAGAAGTTCTCTTATCTCCTACGAAGTCCTGAGATACTACTGCATCTTCAGTATATCCTAGGATCCCTTTCAATTCACCTTCAGAAGCTTCTTTGATCGCAGCACAGATCTCATCGTAAGAAGTAGCTTTTTCTAATCTTACCGTAAGGTCAACTACAGAAACGTCTACAGTAGGTACTCTGAAAGACATACCTGTTAATTTTCCGTTTAATGAAGGGATTACTTTTCCTACCGCTTTAGCAGCACCTGTAGAAGAAGGAATGATGTTGTTAAGGGCAGCTCTACCACCTCTCCAATCTTTCATGGAAGGACCGTCAACAGTTTTCTGAGTCGCTGTTGTAGCGTGTACAGTGGTCATTAAACCTTCTACGATTCCGAATTTATCGTGAATTACTTTAGCTAAAGGAGCTAAACAGTTGGTAGTACAAGAAGCGTTTGATAAGATTTTGATATCATCAGTAAGTTCCTTGTGGTTTACCCCCATTACGAACATTGGAGTATCATCTTTAGAAGGAGCAGAAAGGATTACTTTCTTTGCACCAGCGTTGATGTGAGCCTGAGCAGAATCTTTAGATAAGAAAAGCCCTGTAGATTCTACGATATAGTCAGCACCGATTTCGTTCCACTTTAGATTGTTAGGATCTTTTTCAGCAGTGACTCTGATTTTTTTCCCGTTTACTACAAGATCATTTCCTTCTACAGAAACTTCACCTGGGAAAATACCGTGTACAGAGTCATATTTTAACATGTAAGCCATGTATTCTGCATTGATCAGGTCATTGATTCCTACAACTTCAATGTTGTCTCTTTCAGTCATTGCTCTGAAAACAAGACGTCCAATTCTACCAAAACCGTTGATACCTACTTTGATTGTTGACATAATAGTTTGTTTTATTAGATTTATAAAATAATTAAATTGCTAAAATTTCTGAGATCAACATCAGATCTTTGTTGATTTCGTTATGTTTTTTAATGGCTTCTTCGATAGGAGTGTATACCAAATCATTGGAGCGCATTCCTGCCATTACATTGCTTTGCCCTTCCATTAATCCTACTACAGCCCCATAGCCAAGTCTGCTGGCCAGTACTCTGTCTGCACAGCTTGGAGAACCTCCTCTCTGAATGTGTCCTAAAACCGTTACGCGGATGTCATATTCCGGGAATTCTTCTTTGGTCTTGTTGGCAAGATCATAGATGCTTCCTAATTTTTCACCTTCAGCCACAACCACAATGCTGGATGCCTTTCCTGTTTTTTCAGCCTTCCTGAAGTTGGCAAAAAGATCATCCATACTGTCTTTCTTCTCAGGAATAAGGATGTCTAGAGCACCTGTTGCCAATCCGCTGTTTAACGCGATAAATCCTGCATCACGGCCCATTACCTCTACAAAGAAAACCCTGTTGTGGGAAGTCGCCGTATCACGGATCTTGTCGATAGCTTCCATGGCCGTATTCAGAGCCGTGTCATATCCGATGGTATTATCTGTTCCGAAGATATCATTATCGATAGTTCCCGGCACGCCGATTACCTTGATTCCGAATTCTTCATTGAAGATCTTGGCTCCGGTAAAAGTTCCGTCACCGCCGATGCATACCATTCCGTCTATTCCTAGCTTTACGCAGTTGTCATAAGCTTTCTGACGGCCTTCTTTAGTTCTGAATTCAGTGGATCTGGCAGACTTTAGAATAGTTCCGCCCTGGTTGATTATATTTTTTACGGAACGAGCTCCCATTTTCAGGAAATCATTGTTGATAAGGCCATTGTAGCCTTCTCTTACTCCGTAACATTCGATATTATAGTAATTGGCGGTTCTTACTACCGCTCTTAATGCCGCGTTCATACCCGGAGAATCACCTCCTGAAGTAAGAACTGCAATCTTTTTTACAGCACTTTCTTTCATCTAGTAAAAAATTTCGAACACAAATTTACAAAAACAAGTTCAGATTATCGCAGTAACTTCGCAATAGTTTTGAATATAAATGATTAAAAGCTTCTGAAATTTGTTGGCTTAAAAATATACCGTGCCGTTTTCGTTTCAGGAGCGACCGTATCAAGGTCATACCAGGGCGAAATATTCCGGTTAAAAGGATTGGAAAGCAGATGGATAGACTGGGCAGGAGTGAAGCCTTCACCTAATAGGAACAAGTTCTTTCCTTCCTTATTCTTACATACTCCGGCAACAAAAACAACATGTCCCGGACTCCCCGGTGTGATCAGGATATCTCCGGTTTTCAGATCAGCATTTTTCGTTATTGGCTTTGTTTCTTTGTTTAATGAGATCGTACCTGCATAATTAAAGATCAGATCCAGATAGCTTCTGAAATTCTGATATGAATCATCGAAGCCAGCCGTTTTTCTGAAACTTACGAAATTTCCATTGACAAAAGCTCTGGTTCCGTTTTTATAATCATCCCAGCTGAAGAGATCACCGCTGGTAAAATGAAACTTAATCTCATCAAACCTTTTCATCTTATATAGATATTCCGCTCTCAATCGGATGACGGCATCGGCACATTGTTGTAAATCCCTGTTTCCGGTATCAATATCAAAAACAGATTCATGAAGATGCTGGGTGGAAATGGGAACGCCATCATACCGTAAAATATGGCTGCCGTAGGATTTCAGCCTGAAATATTCAATGAAATACCCGAATGATTCCGTCTTTTCTTCAACCCATTGATATCCTTCAGGTGGAGAAAACCTTTCCCGGATCGTATTTTTATCTTTATTGATCTTTAAATTTTCGGTGATGAGATGCTCATTCTTTTCCTGCCCGGCCAGCAAACGGTCTGATATTTTTTCTTTTGTGCAGCCTGTGAGAATTAGAAGAGCTGTGATTCCTGTAATAACTTTTTTCATGCGTTCTCAATGAACACAAAGATCAATTTTTTTTACATATCTATCAATAAAGAATCTGAAAATCTGCTTAATCTGTGGGAACAAAAATATATCAGCATTAAAAAGCTTTACTGACCATTCAGAAATAAAAAGTTATCCACAATGTGAAAAATATTCATTCACGTTTTATAGATCTGAGGATTTTACAAACTAAATAAAAATGCCTGGATAAGGCATTCCTGCAAATTGGCTTCTATCTGTAGAAGTGAAAAAGTTATCCACAATGTGGAATTGTAAATTAACTTTGTTTGTATCTGTTACCAATTCAGGCTCTTAAATAACATCCCTGAAAATGGTATTTAAACAAAATTATCTAGTTTATGAAAAGAAAAAAGTTATCCACAATATGAATTAATTCTTTTTAGAAAAACAGTTGTCCGGATCTGTGTTATTGATGGCTGAAAAGTTATCCACAATGTCAGACTTTAAGATGCTTTATTTGTAACTATCATAAATTTAATGAGTGAATCTGTTTAGTTAATAAAATGCTTAAAAAAGATTTACGCAAGTCTGTCTTTATTTGTGAAAGAGAAAAAGTTATCCACAATATGAGAATATAATTAAAGCCATTTATAGATATATAAGGATCACTTGAATCTTATTTTTACCTTGAAAACAAAATGACAACTAAAATAAAGAATAAACATCTGAGCAATCTGTGCGATCTGTGGGATATAAAAAAATATGAACGGGAAAAAAAATTAAAACTGACTCCTCACCACTTCTCCGTTAGATATTTCCAATACCTTTTCGGAACATGCTGAATATGCAGTTTCATATTCTTTCGCTCAACAATATTCGTTTTTGTAAAATACCGCTGCCAAAGCGTTTGGTAACGCTTCTCCTCATCATGGAATTTCTCCTGATACTGATTGAAATTGAGTTTTTCATCAGGGTAAAAGAAATCACAGTTTTCCAGATCATAGAGAAGACCATAGTTTCTTCGCAGGTCGTAGATCATCCATTTCTGATCCTGATAGCGGTCTTTAAAATGTTTTCTGATCAATGGAAGAACATTGAAGTCAGGATCTATCTTGGCAAAAAAGACATCATCCTGCATCTTTTCAAACCGGACAAAAGCAGTCATCCTGTGCCTTTCCCTGTCAACCGATTTGCAGATCTTTGAAATTTTTAAAATATCCGGATCTGCAAAATTTTCCAGAACGTTTTCTCCCGAATGTTTTACCGATTGTCTGACGGCTGATAAAATTAAGCTCTCCAGATCAGGGTCTTCTGATAAAAAGACTTTTAAAAGCTTATGAATTCCCCGTTTTTCAATATTTTGCTCCAGTTTGTGTAAAACCCTTTCAGATTTATCAGTTTGTGTAATGACTTCATGGATCTCTGCAAAGATATTTTCCTGATAAAACTTTTCCCTGCTGAAAATTTCCACATCTTTATAGCGGTATTCAAAAACTTCAAATACTGCTGTGAAAAGGCCTTCGAAACTTCCGTCGTAGAGTAGGGTGGTCATGATTTAATTTGAAAATTTGAGAATTTGAAAATGTAACAATTTAGTTGTTTGTTGCCATTCTGATAAATACCATTAATGACAAGGATCTTTTTTGTATAAACTATTAATGTTTGTCTTTAAGGCTCAAAATAAGCTCAGCTGCTGGGAAAACTGATTGTGAAATTTGGAGGAACTTCCCCCAATCAGTAATTTTCTGAAGTTTTTATCCGTTAAATACCTCAGATAGGCATTTCCGGCATTAAAATCAATAAAATATTTCGCCCGGTTCACAGCGGCTCCCAGCTTTTTCAAATGATCCATTGTTAAAATCTGAAAACGTCTTGCACTTACAATTTTCTGTGCTGATTTTACTCCAATTCCCGGGATTCTTAAAATCATCTGATAATCTGCCGTTTGAATATTTACAGGAAACTGGTCCAAATGCCGGAGAGCCCAGCTTAATTTCGGGTCCATTTCCAGATCAAGGAAAGGAACATTCGGGTCTAAGATCTCTTCCGCTTTAAAACCATAAAATCTCATCAGCCAGTCAGACTGATACAGTCTGTTTTCCCTTAGCATCGGTACCTCTGTCGTTAAAGAGGGTAATCTTTTATCCTCCAGAACAGGAACATACCCGGAATAGTAGACTCTTTTTAAGTTGAAGTTTTTATAAAAATGATCAGCCACCTTAATAATCTGAAGATCATTTTCATTGGTTGCTCCTACAATCATCTGGGTAGACTGTCCTGCCGGAGCAAATTTGGGAACTCTCTTTAAGGCTTTTTTCTCATCTTCATATTGACTGATCCCTTTCTGAATATAACGCATCGGGCTGATCATATCCTGTCTGTTTTTTTCAGGAGCGAGCAGTTTTAATCCGCTTTCTGTAGGAATTTCAAGATTTACTGACAATCGGTCTGCATATAAAGCCGCTTCCTGCATCAGTTCATCACTCGCTCCCGGAATAGATTTTAAATGAATATAACCGTTAAAATTTTCTTCCAGCCGAAGTTTTTTGGCAACCCTTACAAGCCGCTCCATTGTAGTGTCCGCATTTTTGAAAATCCCCGAGCTCAGAAACAATCCTTCAATATAATTTCTGCGGTAAAAATTAATGGTAAGGTCTACCACTTCTTCCACAGTAAAAGCAGCCCTTTTAATATCGTTTGAACTTCTGGAAACACAGTAGGCACAATCGTAAATGCAGTGATTGGTCAGAAGGATTTTAAGCAAAGAAACACATCTTCCGTCTTCCGTATAGGTATGACAAATTCCGCTTACGGAACTGTCTCCTAAAGCACCTTTTTTATTTTTTCTTGTCCCACCGCTGGAAGAGCAGGAAACATCATATTTCGCTGCATCTGCAAGGATTTCAAGCTTTTCTTTAAGGCGGTCAAAATTCATATTACTAAAAGGAATGTTATAATTTGTATCTGAATATGGTTCAAAATTAGTTCCAAAATTGATAAATATCAATCTTTTTTCATGGAAGTTATCAACAAAATAGAACCTCAAAATCATTATATTTACGGCTCATTAAAGTTTATATCATGAATCATAAACCGATCGAAGGTTTTTCCAAGCTTCTAAAGCAGGGAAAAATCGACTGGCTCGTAAACGAATATCTTGAAGGAAATCAGGAATACCAACATATATTAAAGCAATATTGGAATGATGATGCCGATCTTCAGAAGCTTCACGAAGAGTTTTCTGAAAATACGATTTCCAATTTTTATATGCCTTACGGAATTGCTCCGAATTTTTTGATCGACGGAAAACTGTTGGCACTGCCAATGGCCGTTGAAGAAAGTTCAGTAGTGGCCGCTGCTTCCAAAGCGGCAAAATTCTGGATCGACAAAGGAGGTTTTAAAACAACCATTATCAACACGGAAAAGCTGGGGCATACCCATTTTATTTTTAATGTGGAACCCCACAAGCTGTTACATTTCTTTAATTTCAGCTTAAAGAAAAAACTGTTTGAAACGACTGAAGATATTACTGCCAACATGAGAAAACGTGGCGGAGGTATTCTAAACATCAGCCTGATCGATAAAACTGCGGAAATGCCGAATTATTATCAGCTGAAGGCAAGCTTCGATACCGTAGACTCAATGGGGGCCAACTTTATCAACTCATGTCTTGAGCAGTTTGGTAAAACGCTGAGACAGGAAGTGGCTGTCAGCGAAGATTTTACTCAGGAAGAAAAGAGTTCATTGCAGATCGTCATGAACATCCTTTCCAACTTTACCCCCGATTGTATCGTAAGAGCTGAGGTTTCCTGCAAAATGGAAGACCTGAAGGATGACAGCGGAATTTCTCCTGAAGAGTTTGCAGCTAAATTTAAGCAGGCAGTTACCATTGCGGAAATCGAGCCTTACCGTGCAACTACTCACAATAAAGGAGTGATGAACGGGGTAGATGCCGTAGTAATTGCTACCGGAAACGACTTCAGGGCTACGGAAGCCTGTGCGCATGCTTATGCTGCGAGAGACGGACAATACAGGTCATTGACACACTGTACAACAGACAACGGAATTTTCAGGTTCTGGATCGATCTTCCTATTTCTGTAGGAGTCGTAGGAGGGCTGACGAATCTTCACCCTTTGGTCAAGTTTTCTTTAGCGTTATTAGGAAAACCTTCAGCACAGGAATTAATGAGTATTCTTGCCGTTTCAGGGCTGGCCCAGAACTTTGGAGCATTGCGTTCCCTGGTAACAACAGGAATTCAGAAAGGACACATGAAAATGCATCTGTTGAATATCCTGAACCAGCTGGGTGCTACGGAAGAAGAGAAGCAACATTTTGTAACGTATTTTAAAGATAAAACGGTAAGCCATCACGAGGTGATCAATGAGTTTAACAGAATGAGAGGAAACTGATGCTACAGATCATTTTGCCTATAGTATTCCTTCTATTTGGATTCTTTTTAAAGAAAACAACTCATGAAGGTTTCAGAAGTTCCAAAAGATTTGCCAATATTTTCATCATACTGGGGATTTCTACACTGGTTGCCAAGTTTATATTAATGTATATAAAATCGAAACAGTGAAACAGAGTATCTTATTTTTTCTGCTGGTTTCCGGTTTAAGTTTTTCGCAGCAGAAAAATGTAAAAATAAATGACCTGCAGCCAAAATCTGAGAACTTTGTGTTTCCTGTGGTTTCCTATGGAGATAATCCGGCGGTTGCCCATAAGATCAATACATTTCTCCAGGTAAACGAATTGGAATATGTTCCGGACTCCGGTGGAAATCCTTTTCAACTTGCTTCTACGGCAACGAATTCGTATTCCAACTATGTCTATTTTTATGATTGGGAGAAATTGGATACCCCTAAAAATATTTTGAGTATAGGAATTCATGGCGAAGCTTCAGGAGCTTATCCTGAAGAATTTGCAGACTGGAAGAATTTTGATCTGAGAACAGGAAATTACATCAATGCTGAGGATTTGTTTCAATCGGGCTTTACTAAGACCGTTGAAAATATGATCCGGAAAAAAGTAAAAAAAAGGATTTCTGATTTTCTTGTAAAATTGAAATCCGAGAAAAATCGTACTGAAGAAGCTGAAGATCAGATCGCCATGTATGAAGGCTGTTTTACGGAGTATACCTTGGAGTATATCAGATATTTTTTTGAAAAAGACAAGCTGACTTTTGTTGCCGGAAGATGTTCGAATCATGCCATGCGAGCGCTTGATGATCTGGGAAGTCATGAAATAGAGTTTTCTTATAAAGAGCTGGAAAAATATTGGAGTCCCTATGCTAAAAATTTAATATCCGGTTCTGAAAAAACAGATAAAACCAGCTTTCAGAATAAGCTTTACAAAGGTAAAATAGATGGGAAATATCCTGTCACAGTTTTTATTACACGTTTTTATAAGAATGAAGAGAACAACGGACCCGATTCTTTTAATGCATTTTACTGGTATGATAAGAACAAAAAGCTGATACCATGGGACGGAAAAATGAATGGAAATCATATTTCTATCACTGAAAATGATCATTACGATGAAGCTGCAGGTAAATGGATTCCACGGGCCTTTGTAGATGCAAATATGAATGGGAGCAAAATCTCAGGAACCTGGCAGGATGATAAAACAAAAAAATATTTAACCCTAGAATTAGAAGAGTTATAAAATGAAAACAATTACTTTGATTTTTGGAGCAGTTTACGGAATGGTATCTGTGATCCTGGGTGCATTCGGAGCACATGCCTTAAAGAAAATATTAGCGGTGGAAAGACTGGAAAGTTTTGAAACAGGAGTAAGATATCAGATGTATGCAGCTTTTTTTCTGCTGATCATCGGATATATCTTAAAGTTTGAAACTTCTGCTGAAAAATGGACAGCGATTTTAATGATTGCAGGAACATTTTTATTTTCAGTGAGCATTTACTTTTTGAGTATGCAGGATTATTTAGGAGTGAACCTTAAATTTTTAGGACCTATCACTCCGCTTGGAGGTCTGATGATGATCTTAAGCTGGGCAATGCTTATTTTTTATTTTGCTAAAAATAAAATGTAAGAATGAAAATCAACAGGAGAAGACGGTTAATACGAACATTCAATCTTTTAGATCAGCCTATCAAATTTAATCCTTTTGTATTCAGCCGTACTTTTTTTATGTGGGCGGTGACAGGATTGATAGGAGGTGTCATTGCCGGCGGATATTGGATCGTGCTGGAGCATTTTACCGAATTTTTAACCCGTTTTCAGGGATGGGAAGTCATTCCTACCATGGCGGTTTGTGGTTTGCTGGCAGGATTGGTGATCCATTTTATCGGAGATCCCGGAGAAATTCACCTGATCGTCAATAACATCAGATTCAATAAAGGAAAGCTGGAACCGAAGAACAATCCTTCCATGATATTGTCGTCACTTTTTTGTGTGGCTTCGGGAGGAAGTCTTGGCCCGGAAGCTCCCCTTGTGCAGGTAACGGGATCTACCGGAACCTGGCTGGGAAAAATTTTCAGGTTAAAAGGGGAGGAACTTCGCTCGTTAAGCATTGCCGGCATGGCTTCAGGCTTTACGGCATTATTTGGAGCTCCGCTGGGAGGAAGCCTTTTCTCGTTGGAAATTCTCCATCATAAACATGCGGTGGAATATTATAAAGCGATTATTCCGGCGTTGGTAGCAAGCTGTTTCAGCTATCTGATGTTTGCTCTGATCATTCACTTGGGAATCGGGGCGACCTGGGACCTGAAAGCCTACCATTATACGGGAGTTTATGATTTTCTATATGCTGCATTATTTGGAGTTGTGGGAACTTTGTTTGGGTGGATCTTTATCTTTGTAGTGAAGTTTTTCAAAAAGCTTTTTGAATACAGAAAATTTCCGATCTACATCAAAACTTTCGTGGGCGGAATTCTTTTAGGGATCATTGCGTACAATTTCCCGATCACAAGATACTTCGGACACAACGAGATCAATCAGCTGATCGGCGGAAATTTCGGATTAAACTTCCTGATCCTTGTTCTGATTTTTAAAATATTAGCCATTGCCATTACAGTAACTTCCGGATGGAGAGGTGGTTTTATCATTCCCCTGTTCTTTGTTGGAACCACGTTGGGACTTATTATTCACAATGTATTTCCGGGTGTGGACACTACTTTAGCCATTGTAAGCTGTATGGCTGCCATCAATGCCTGTGTGACGAGAACTCCGATGAGTACAACCATTATTTTGGGAACCCTTACCGGATTTACTTATTTTGTGCCTATACTGTTTGCCAGTCTTACCGGATATTTCCTGGCTCCGAAAATTCCTTTTATCGGCTCACAGTCGGAGAAATTGGCGGAAGAATAAGGCAAATTTCAATGATATGTTAAAAATCAAGTCCATCAGTCTTTAAATTTTAAGTCAATAAACTTGAACTTCCGTGTCTTTTTAGTAAATTTGTCAACCTTTAAATATTAAAATAAAATAATAAAAATAATATGAATCTTCACGAGTATCAATCAAAAGAGATTTTATCAAAGTACGGAGTAGCTATCCAACGTGGTTTCGTAGCCAATAACGTAGACGAAGCTGTAGCTGCTGCTGAAAAACTAACTGCTGAAACCGGCGCTCAGGGATGGGTAGTAAAAGCACAGATCCACGCAGGGGGTCGTGGTAAAGGTGGTGGTGTAAAGTTCTCTCCAAACATGGATAAACTTAAAGAAAACGCTCAGAACATCATCGGAATGCAGCTGGTAACTCCACAAACTTCTGCTGAGGGTAAAAAAGTAAATTCTGTTTTGGTTGCAGAGGATGTATATTATCCAGGTGAATCAGAAACTAAAGAATTTTATGTTTCTATTCTTTTAGACAGAGCTGAAGGTAAAAATACGATCGTATATTCTACTGAAGGGGGTATGGACATCGAGCACGTTGCTGAAGTAACTCCTCACCTGATCCATAAAGAAATCATTGATCCTGCTTTAGGTCTTCAAGGTTTCCAGGCTAGAAAAATCGCTTTCAACCTAGGTCTTGAAGGAAACGCTTTCAAAGAATTTGTGAAATTCATCGGTTCTCTTTACAACGCTTATACAGGAATTGATGCTTCTCTTTTCGAGATCAACCCTGTATTAAAAACTTCTGATAACAAGATTATCGCTGTAGATGCTAAAGTAACTTTGGATGACAACTCATTGTTCCGTCACAAAGATCTGGCTGAGCTTAGAGATACAAGAGAAGAAGATCCAATGGATGTAGAAGCTGGTGAAGCGGGTCTTAACTTCGTAAAACTGGATGGTAATGTTGCTTGTATGGTAAACGGTGCCGGTCTTGCAATGGCAACAATGGATATCATCAAATTATCTGGTGGTAATCCAGCTAACTTCCTTGACGTAGGAGGTACTGCTGATGCTCAGAGAGTACAGACTGCTTTCGGAATTATCTTGAGAGATCCGAACGTAAAAGCGATCCTGATCAACATTTTCGGTGGTATCGTAAGATGTGACAGAGTTGCTCAGGGGGTTGTAGATGCTTACAAAGCTATGGGTAGCCTTCCGGTTCCATTGATCGTAAGATTACAGGGAACTAACGCTGTAGAAGCTAAAAAATTAATTGACGAGTCTGGTCTTCCGGTTCACTCTGCGATTACTTTAGAAGAAGCTGCTAACAAAGTAAAAGAAGTTTTAGCATAATCTAAAACTTTCATATAAAATAGAAAACCGTTTCATTTTTGAAACGGTTTTTTTATGCATAAAGCATAAACACTTTATATAATCTTTTGAGAAAATGCTGTACGATAGAAAGGAATCCGGCAAGGGTGAAACAATATATTAGATTAAATTTTCTCGCGGATCAAACAGATCAGGCAGATTTTTCATGAACATCTGCGTAATCTGTGTAATCCGCGGGAAATAATGACCTCCTCAAAAATTGAATAGCCTTTCATATTTCAAATGCTCTCAGCTTACATTTTATGATCCATGTATTCATAAGAGATTTAAAAGTGCTTATTTATCATGATTTTCAGACACTGTACCATCTGAATTAGTAATGCTGATACTCGTAGGGGTAACCAGCTTAATATCATCTGTATCAAAACGTTCTTTGATGCTTAAATAAGCCTTACTTCGTGTCTGGGCAAGATGATTAGCGCCTATTTTTATCCAGAACTTTACCTGAAGATTAAAAGCCCCTTGCTTTAAGTCTGTAAAGATTACTTCCACAGTGTCCAGCCTATCCACATTATCAAGATTTTTAATTACATCCAGAATTCCTTTCTGCGCTTTACTGATATCCTCATCTGCGGGGATTTCAAAGTTTAAAATAACCCTGCGCTGTGGTGATGCCGTTATATTATAGAATGGAGCATTGAAGATCACCTGATTGGGAATATAGGCTTTCTTTCCATCATCGGTAAGAATTTTTGTAGTTAAAAAACCGATTTCCTGTACTGTTCCTGAATGGGCTCCGATCGTGATATAATCTCCTACTTTGAATGCTTTATCAATTCCGATCAGCATTCCTGAAAAGATGCTTGAAACAAGATCCTTCAGAGCTACCCCGGCAATGACCCCGGCAACTCCCAAACTTCCGATAAACTTCCATAGAAAACCGCTGAAGCCCATGATTTCCAGAGAAATAAAAGTTCCCATCAGCATGATCAGGAACCTGAATATGCTGATCAGAGTAACCAAAGAACTTTCTTTTTGGCTTTTCGGAAAGAATTTATGAAATAATTTTACAGCTGCCTGGCTTAAATATTTACTGGAAATAAGAAAAAAAGTAAATACTAAAATCCCAACGATCAGCTTCGGAGTAAGCTCGGCAAACGTTACATACCAGCTTTCTAATACTTTGTAAACAACATCAATGTAACTGTGTCCAGTTTTCTGCATGAATTTTTTTTTAATTAAAGATATAAATTTTCAGCAAAAAATTTGCCAGTTCCAAAAAGTCTACTAAATTTGTAGACTATAAAAGCAGTATTATTATGTCAATCAAACTAGGAGATACAGCCCCAAATTTTCAGGCAGAGTCATCTGTAGGGGACATCAATTTCTACAATTATTTAGGAGATTCCTGGGGAATCCTCTTTTCACATCCCGCCGATTATACACCGGTTTGCACTACGGAGCTTGGATATACAGCAAAATTACAGGCTGAATTTGCCCGGAGAGGCACCAAAGCTATCGCTTTGAGTGTGGATGGGGTAGAAGATCATCAAAACTGGATCAAGGACATTAATGAGACACAAAATACCAATGTACTGTTCCCTATTATTGCTGACAAAGACAGGAAGGTTTCGGAATTATATGATTTTATTCATCCGAATGCTTCGGCTACCGCTACGGTGCGATCCTTGCTGATTATTGACCCGTCAAAAAAAGTAAGACTGATTATCACCTATCCGGCTTCTACCGGAAGAAATTTTGATGAGATACTGAGGGTGCTGGATTCTTTGCAACTGGTAGATCAGCATCAGGTAGCCACTCCTGTCAATTGGAAAGATGGGGAAGATGTCATCGTACCGCCTTCTATTTC
Source organism: Chryseobacterium sp. UF-290 (assembly GCF_058245615.1). Lineage (NCBI taxonomy): Bacteria > Pseudomonadati > Bacteroidota > Flavobacteriia > Flavobacteriales > Weeksellaceae > Chryseobacterium > Chryseobacterium sp. UF-290. The sequence continues at coordinate 184,384 of NZ_JBSICB010000008.1, read as the reverse complement.
TACAGAAGAAGCCCGGAAGATATTCCCAAAAGGTGTGACAGAAATAAAGCCGTATTTAAGATATACGCCCCAACCCAATACATGATTTATTTGATTTTTTATAGTTTAGTTTTAATTTGTACGAAAAGCGCCCCGAATAAACGGGGCGCTTTCATTTTTTTATAAGTATTTCAGTGATTACTTAACGTCGTTGATAACTTGCTTAGCTTTAGAAGTTGGCAAATAAATGCTAAATCCTAGGTTAAAAGTAATATTAGATGTTAAACCTTGATTTCCAAAACCTGTAACACCAGCATATTTTACTAAACCTTCTAGACCAATATTTGGAGTGATAAAGTAAGAATAACCAGGTCCTACACCAAAATCAAGACCTGTTGTAGAGTTACCTCCTTTGCTGATAGAATAACCACCAACACCTAAGTTACCCTCGAAAAACCATCTTCCGTGGTGTAATAAGTTGTCAACACCTTTTTCTCCAGGAGAAAGATAATAACGTCCTAAAGCTCCTACACCATAATCAAATCTTGTACTTGATTCCTTAGAAGATTTGCCAATACCTAAATTTACATATCCCCCAACAGCCAGGTTGTCTTCGATGAAATAAGCTCCTTTTGGTTGCAGGTCAATTTGGTATCCACCACCTGTATTTAATCCAAAATTACTTGTTGCTAAGCTGCTTCCTACCATCCAATTACCTTTTTGAATCTGAGCGTTTGCAGTTGCTGTTAAACCTGCTACAGCTAATATCCCTGTTAAAATAAGTCTTTTCATAATTTATTATTTTAATAATTAAATGTTTATTATTCACGAATTATAGAAAAAACAATAAATGTGCCAGACTATTAATTTTAGACAATATTTCTAAATTAATGTTAAGATTTTGAGGAGGATACAATTCAATTTTTTAACATATTTGCTGACGATTCTGTAATGATAAAGAATATAAGATCGATATTGGGGAAATAGAAATTATTAAGTTTGATAAAATCATTATTTCTATTTAATGTTCCGATTACATCAGGAGAAAGATAATAGTAAATACCATAATATTCCAGCTTCCGGTCTTCTCTTATTAAATAAATAAAAGGAGCACAGAAATGATCAGACCTGCAATCGTAAACTTAATCCCACGTTTGAAAGCCTTTGTTTTCGGATTAAACATCCAGAAGCTCGAAATCACGAAAAAGAAAAGGGAAACTCCGAAAAATACACTTAGCGGCGATATCGTATCCTTAGATTGAGATTTGTGAAGAGAAACCATTTTGTCCAGTACAAAGGGCAGTTCTTTTTTAGAATACAGCGCTTTTCCGGTTGCTGAATCATAGGTTCCCTGTTTAAAATAAAGGACTGTTCCTGCTGTTTTTTCCACTTCAAGACCTTTCATTTTTAACTCTTTTTTAAGTTCTTTTTCAGACAGGTTGACAGCAATGGTTTTGTCATATTTCTTTTCGTTTTTCAGAAAGTCGGTATCTCTGTAAACCAGAAGAATTCCGCTTAATGCATACACAGCCATAATACCGGCAAGGAAATATCCCAGATATCGGTGTGTAATTCTCATGAAGCTTCTGGTATCTTTAATCTTGTCCATATCTTTTTTGTTTTGTTTTTAAATTTCAAAAGTGGAAACTTTAAAAAATGCAAATTCCTCTTTTAGTAGAAATGATTATAATCTGGTTTCCGTGCCTGTATACTGATGTAATCAAGCAGGCTTGTTTTTAAATAAGGCGCAAATGTAAGTATTTGTTTAAAACAGATAAAACCATTTTATGATTTTGTTATACCTTATTTACGGAGAATAAATGATTGTATCTATCCTTTCCCTGGATTGAGAATCAAGACCTTTTTATGAATATATTTGTTAAAAAATTAGAATATGCAATTGGTAAAAGCAGGGCTTTGCGCCTTTGGAATGAGTGGAAAAGTTTTTCATGCTCCTTTTTTGAAGGAACATCCGGGATTTTTTATTTCTGCTATCGTGGAAAGGAGTAAGGAAGAGTCTAAAGAAAAATATCCTGAAGCAACGATTTACCGTTCCGTGGAGGAAATGCTTCAGAATGCGGATGTGGAACTGGTCATCATCAATACACCGGTTCAGACCCATTATGAATATGCCAGGAAAGCTTTGGAGGCAGGGAAAAATATTATTGTTGAAAAGCCATTTACAGTAAATGTCTCAGAAGCCGAAGAGCTGGTGAAACTTGCAGAAGAAAAAGGCTTGTTTCTGAGTGTCTACCAAAACAGGAGATTTGACCGTGACTTTTTGCAGGTGAAAGAGGTTTTAAACAGTGGCAAATTAGGAAACATTAAAGAAGCAGAGATCCGTTTTGACAGATTCCGTACCGCACCCAGCGGAAAGCAGCATAAAGAAAACCCTGATCAGGTGGGAGCAGGCTCTCTTCATGACCTGGGAGCACACCTTGTAGATCAGGCAATACAGTATTTCGGATATCCTGAAAAGCTATTTGCTGATGTTTTCTCAATGAAAGGAACAGCATTCGCCAACGATTATTTTGAGATCCTGCTGTTTTATAAAGATGATCTGAGAGTGAGATTGAAAACATCGGTCTTTAGTAAAGAAGGTCATTACGCTTATACCATTCATGGGGATAAGGGAAGCTTTTTACAGGAGAGAACCGATAATCAGGAAAGTGAATTGGTGAACGGAGCAGTTCCTGTGTATGGAAAAGAATGGACGGAACCTTTGAAAGCACCGGACGGAATTTTAAACTTTTTAAACGAAAATTCAGAAACCGAAAGAATTCTGACTTCAAGTGAAGCCGGAAATTATATGGATTATTACCAGCAGATCTATGAGCACATCGTTTTCGGGTATGCTTTACCATCTCCGGGAAAAGAAATCATTCAGAATATGAAAATTATAGACGCTTCACTGGAAAGTGCAAAGGAGGAAAAGGTGATTGAACTATAAATGGTGAGTATGAATGATGAGTTGAAAAAGTCTGAGGGTAAGAGTAAAGTACGATTACCAGATTACAATCAACTTTGAACTTTAAATTAACTCATCATTCATAACTTTATAATAACCATTAAAGTATTTCCTGGAGCTCCAGCCATCTCATCTCGTGATTTTCCAGTTTTTCAGAAACCGTTTCCAATTCAGAAGAAAGTTTGGCGATTTTTTCGTAATCCGTTTCGTTATTGAGCTGATCTAAGATCTTTGCACGCTGTTCTTCCAGCTCAGGCATTTCTTTTTCAATAGTTTCCAGTTCTCTTTGCTCTTTGAAAGTTAGCCTTCTTTTAGAGCTGGGATTTGGCGGACTTACTGTTGCTGAAACTTCTTCCTTCACCGGCTCAGGCTTTACTGACGTATTCTTTTCTAAAGCATCTTCACGGCTTTTGGCTTCACGGTATTCTGAGAAATTTCCTACGAAATCCCGGATTTTCCCTTCTCCTTCAAAAGCCAGGACATGGTCTACAATTCTGTCCATAAAATATCTGTCGTGGGAAACAATGATCAGAGATCCCTGGAATTGCTGCAGAAAATTTTCAAGAACTGTCAACGTGGGAAGGTCAAGGTCATTCGTAGGCTCATCAAAAATTAAAAAATTAGGATTCTGATAAAGAATATACATCAGGTGAAGCCTTCTTTTTTCACCTCCTGAAAGTTTTGAGATCGGAGAATACTGCGTCTGATCATCAAACAGGAATAACCTTAGAAATTGTGACGCCGAAAGGCTTTTTCCATTAGCCAGAGGATAAAATTCTGCAATTTCTTTGATGAAATCAATCACACGCTCATCTTCTTTATAGGTAAGCCCTTTTTGAGCGAAATATCCGAAAGAAATGGTTTCCCCTGTCTCGATTTCTCCCTTGTCTGCCTTTTCTAATCCCTGAATAATATTTAATAATGTGGATTTTCCTGCACCGTTTTTCCCGATGATCCCAACTTTCTCACCTCGCTGGAACTGGTAGCTGAAATCTTTTAAAAGGACTTTATTACCAAAGCTTTTATCAATATGTTTAAGTTCAAGGATCTTATTACCCAAACGTTTCATTTCAAAACCAAGCTCCAGACCTTCTTTTCTGGTGTCGGTTTTGGCCACCTTTTCTGTTTCATAGAACGCATCGATTCTGCTTTTGGACTTGGTTGTTCTTGCTTTGGGCTGCCTGCGCATCCATTCCAGTTCCTTTCTGTAAAGGTTATTGGCCTTATCGATCGTTGCATTGAGGTTTTCCTCACGGATCATTTTGTTCTCAAGATAGGTGGCGTAGGAGCCGTTATGAACGTAAAGGTTCCTGTCTTCCATTTCCCAGATAATATCACAGACACTGTCCAGGAAATATCGGTCGTGGGTTACAAGAAGCAATGTTATTCTTGCTTTGTTCAGATAGTTCTCAAGCCATTCTACCATATCCACATCCAGGTGGTTGGTAGGCTCATCCATGATCAGAAGAGTATGTCTGTGCTCAGCTCTGGTCTCTGTTAATAATTTGGCCAATGCCACACGTTTGATCTGCCCTCCTGAAAGCGTTCCCATTTTGGCGTCCAGGTCGGTGATCTTAAGCTGGAAAAGGATTTGTTTCATTTCATTTTCCAGATCCCAGGCTTTGTGGGCTTCCATATCAGCCAATGCCTTTTCGATAAAATCCTGATCAGTAGAATGAAGGGATTTATGATAGTTCTTCAGAGCAAGAATAGGCTCCGAATCCAATGTCATCATAAATTCCTCAATGCTGAGGGCAGGGTCATAATTGATTTCCTGGTCAAACAGAACTACCTGGATATCTTTATTGATGATCGCAGTACCGCTGTCTGCAATTTCTTTACCCATTAATATTTTCAGAAGGGTAGACTTTCCGCTTCCGTTTTTGGCAACAATGGCGATTTTGTCACCTTCATTGATGTGAAAAGAAATGTTTTCAAACAAAACTTTGATGCCGTAGGATTTGGTAAGATTTTCTGCAGAAACGTAATTCATTGGAAATTGATGGTTTGATTTTAATATTGAACTGAACCGCAAAAATACGAAAAATGTAACCATAAAATTTTCCGGTGTTCCTTTTATGAAAAGGAATATTGATAATTTTTTAACAGACTGTGTCCATAGCCTGAGAAAACTATTCAGTAAATTTGATAAAGCTTATTTTAAAAAGCTTTAATAAATAATACAAAATCCGATTTGAAGTAATGAAAAAAGTAATCGTTGATATGGACGGAGTAATGGCAGATGTATACCATCAGCTGATACAATTTGAAAAAAGAGATACGGGAAATGAGATAGAGATCAGTACTTTGACTGGCAGACCGGAAATAGAAGCTTTCCCAAACGGGAAAAAACACGTTAATGAGGTGGGATTTTTCAGGACCTTACCAGTCATGAAAGGCAGCTGTAAAGCTATGGAATATCTGAACGATAAATATGAGCTATATATCGTGTCAGCAGGAATGGAATTTCCGAACAGCTTACGGGAAAAATATGACTGGCTGGCAGAACATTTTCCTTTCATCAGCTGGGAGCAGATCGTTCTTTGCGGAAGTAAAAGAGTAGTGTCCGGTGATGTAATGATCGATGATTATCCCAAGAACCTGGATAACTTCTCAGGAGAAAGATTCATTTTTACCCAGCCTCACAATGAGCTGATAGAAAATGAAACCTATACAAGAGTTGATTCATGGGAAGAAATCATGAATATTTTATAGGAAAAAGGCACTATCTTAATGTTCTTGAATGGCCCTTTAAAATAACTTTAACTATAAGCAGATGAAAATTGAGGTTGAAAGTTCGGCTTTCAGAAGCTAATCTTCAATTCAGCATTTCTTCTTAATCCAGCGTCAGCCTTTTCAAAGACCATGAATTTCCATTGTAGATATCAAGATCGACTTTAGTATTGATCCCATGAACGATCCCGTTTTCTGTGAATTGCCAGAAATCCCACTGATCATCAGGAGAAGGATACGGGACATCATTGTAGTTGGCCAGCCAAAGCGGGTATCCTTCAAATTCACCTTTCAGAAGGTCTTTATAATAATGATAATAGGTGTAAATAATAGGTTTTTTACCATAGGTTTCTTCTACGATCTTACACCATACCTTCAGATCTTCAACGAGCTTCTTGTTGGTTTTACGTTTCGGGATCTTCTCAATATCTAAAATAGGGGGGAGATCCCCACTTTCCAGCTTTACATTCTCTAAAAAATTATTTGCCTGAATGATGGGATCTTCATCAGCTCTGTAGAAATGGTAGGCTCCACGGATGAGGTCATGTTTTTTAGCTTTTCCCCAAAACTCATCAAAATGTTTGTCAGCACTTTTGTTTCCCATGGTGGCACGCATCACCACAAATTCCAACGGAATTGTTTTGTTTCCGATGCTGAGGCTGTCCCATTTGATATCTTCTTTGTTCTGGTAATGGGAAATGTCGAAACCGTATGTCTTGTCGAGGTTGCTGCTTACAATCCTTTGGATCCTTAAAGCTTCTTTTTCGCTGTTGTGAAGCTTTTTATGCGTAAATTTATTAAAGTACAAAGCGTAATAATAGCTGACGGACTGCTTTAAATAAAATCCGGTACCTATTAAAGCTGCTATCAGGATTACCAATATCACCCATCTGCGGAAAAAATACTTCTTCCGTCTGTTCTTATGGAGCTGTTTGGCAGTTTTTTTGGTGTACTTTTTCGGTGTCATAAAGTTTTGCAAAACTAACTTTTTTCACTGCTAAATGCTAAATAAAATCAGTAAATTTGTGTATTATGGAAACACGCGAAAAAATCATCATTATAGGAGGAGGATTTGCGGGGCTGCAGCTTGCAAAAACATTGAATAACAAGAACAAAAAGGTCATTGTTCTGGATCGGATGAATCATCATATGTTTCAGCCGCTTTTTTATCAGGTAGCCTCAGGAAGGATAGAGCCTTCCAACATTTCTTTCCCCTTCAGAAAGATTTTTCAGCAATCCAGAAATACACAGTTCCGTATGACGGATGTCAAAGAAATTGATCCTGTCAATAATAAAGTGATTACCGATGAAGCAGAATTTACCTATGATAAACTCATCATTGCAACGGGCTGTAAAACTAATTTTTTCGGGAACAAGGAGCTTGAAGGCAAAGCTTTCGGGATGAAGAATACCCAGGAAGCTATCAGTATCAGGAACCATGTCCTGATGACCTTTGAGAAGCTCATCATTGAAAGAAGCAGAAGTGATGACGGGAACTGGAATATCGTTATCGTAGGAAGCGGTCCTACCGGAGTAGAACTGGCGGGAGCTTTCGCCGAAATGAAAAAAGATATTCTTCCCAGAGACTATCCGTATATGAACTTTGACCAGCTGAAAATCATTTTAGTGAGTTCTACAGAAAAACCGTTGGCGGTCATGAGCGCTGAAGCTCAGGAAAAGTCTGAAAAGTACCTTAAAGACCTTGGGGTAACCTTTCTGAGCGGGGAAGTGGTTACAGACTATGATGGAGACAAAGTGCATCTGAAAAGCGGAAAAGAAATTCCGTCCAATAATGTCATCTGGGCAGCCGGGGTTACCGGCAACGTGGTGGGGGGATTTCCTGAAGAGAAGCTGGCAAGAAACAGATATATAGTAGACCGGTACAATAAGATAAAAGGCTACGATAATATTTATGCGATCGGAGATATTGCCTATATGGAGACCCCGAAATATCCGCAGGGACATCCGCAGGTCGCCAATGTAGCAATCAATCAGGCAAAAAACTTAGGTAAAAACCTTTTAAGGAAAAATCAGAGTGAATGGAAAGAATATGAGTATGATGACAAAGGTTCGCTGGCCACGATAGGTAAGCACAGAGCTGTTGTCGATCTGCCGTTTATAAAATTTCAGGGATTTCTTGCATGGTATTTCTGGATGTTTCTCCATTTAATGCTAATTTTGAGCGTTCGAAATAAGCTTGCCATATTCTTCAACTGGATGTGGAGCTATATCAACAAAGATTCTTCTTTAAGATTAATTATTATACCTACTAAGAAAAACGGAACATTACAATGAGAATTGATATAATAAGCGTACTTCCTGAATTGATGGAAAGTCCGTTTAAAACTTCTATTTTGAAGAGAGCGATGGATAAAGGGCTGGCAGAAGTACATTTTCATCACCTGAGAGACTGGGCTATCAACAAGCACAGGCAGATCGATGATGAACCTTATGGAGGTGGTGCCGGAATGGTGATGATGGTTGAGCCTTTAGATAAATGCATATCTGAACTTAAGTCTCAAAGAAATTATGATGAGGTAATTTATCTGACTCCCGATGGAGTTACATTAAATCAAAAAATTGCTAATTCTCTTTCCATAAAAGATAATCTGATTTTTCTTTGCGGACATTACAAAGGAATAGACCAAAGAGTGCGGGATCTTCATATTACAAAAGAGATCTCGATAGGAGACTATGTTCTCACCGGAGGAGAGCTGGCTGCATGTGTTCTCGCTGATTCTATTATAAGGTTACTTCCGGGCGTTTTAAATGATGAACAGAGTGCTTTAACTGACAGTTTCCAGGATGATCTCCTGTCACCACCGATTTATACAAGGCCGGAAAGCTATAAAGGGCTTGATGTTCCTAAAATTTTATTGAGTGGAAATTTCGGTAAAATTGAAGAATGGCGTCATGAGGAAGCGGTAAGAATTACCAGAGAAAAGCGCCCCGATCTATTGTAAAAAGGCGTTTATTCATATTTAAATAATACATTTTATAGGAATTCCGTTTTGTTATGATGATGAATGGAATAATATTTGTAATATATTAATTTGATTAGAAAATTATTAATAATTCTGATCCTAAATTGAAATTTTATTTTCATTATTTTAAGTTTTATATGTTTTTCAATTTTGAATTATGTGTTAAATCGCTGGAATAATTGAAAAATTAATTCACTATAGGTGGTTTTATTGATATTTTTTATTATATTTGAAATATTTCTTATTGTAAATTGATTTGAGCTTATTGCAGAAAAATCAATAAAATTTGAAAAAAAATAATAAATTTATATTTTATTTAGAAAAAGAGCATAATCATAAAAGTATAGAAATTAATGTCGATGGAGTTATTCTCTTTTTATAATGTTGAAAATTTATTTTTACCCGATCCGAAGCCTGTGCACCACCTAGATCCTACCCGGTCAGGTCTGAGGAATTGGGATGAAAAGAGATATAGAAATAAAATTTTTAAAATCTCACACGTATTTCAATTGATGAAGGAGGAAAACGGTGTCATGCCATTTGTCATCGGATTGTCTGAAGTTTCCGGAAGGAAAGTTTTGGAAGATCTTGTGGAAATGGAGCCTTTTAATTCGGAATATGGAATTGTACATTATAATTCCATGGATGAAAGAAAGGTAGATGTAGCCATGCTATATGATAAAAATAAAGTAGAGGTCATCGACTCGGAGACCATTACTTTCTTTTTTGAAATAGAAAATAAAAACACTGGAAATTACGACACAACCAGGGACGTAATTTTTTCAAAAATTAAATATAAAGGGGAAATTATTAATGTCTTTATCGCCCATCTTCCCTCTAAGCGCGAGAAAGATATCAATAAGCCTAAAAGAGCCTTTATACTGAACGAGATCCGTGATCGGATCTTGAAAATCGTGGATGCAGATAAGGAACATGTCATTTTGTGTGGTGATTTTAACGAAAACCCGGATGATGAAAATTTAGTGCAAATTCTCTATGACAACGATCATGAGAAGGTTTTAATGAACCCTTTTCAGCAGTTGTTCTCTACAAGAAATTATTCTACTTTTCATTATAAGTCTGGATTGCTGTATGATCAGATCATTATGTCAAGATCTCTTCTTGATAATAAGATGCTGGCCTTTCAGGAGGCCCATATATTCAATTCTGAAAAAATCAGCAGCAGGACCAGAAATTTTGAAGGAAGACCCTTCCGAACTTATGCCGGTACACGGTATTTAGGCGGATACAGTGATCATTTTCCGGTTTTTGTAAAATTTAAAGGTTTACAGTAAAAAAACATAAATAAAAAAGTAGAAAATGAAAAATTCGAGCAACACAAGCTATCATTTAGATTCGATCGACAAAGAAATCATCTACATGTTGATGGATAATGCTAAAACTTCATTAGCCCACATTTCAAAAAATGTCGGAATTTCCACAACAGCAGTACACCAAAGAATTAAAAAACTGGAACATGCAGGAGTTATTGAAAACTCTATTTCATTTCTTAATCCTAAAAAAATAGGGTATAAGGTTATTTCTTACATCGGTGTATTTCTGGATCAGCCAAGTCATTATCCTGATGTGGTAAAATCTTTGCATGATATCAACGAAGTGGTGGAAGCCCACTATACAACAGGAAACTATACCATTTTCCTGAAAGTTCTTTGTAAGGATAATGATCACCTGATGCAGATCCTTAGCAAACTTCAGAAGCTGAAAGGGGTAACAAGAACAGAAACTTTTATATCTTTGGAACAAGGTATTTACAGACAATTGAAAGTATAACGATAACGATATGAACATAGCCCAATATTTGGATTCCACCTACCTGAAAACACCGGAACAATCAGGTATTTCTCATGAAGAAACACTTCAGAAAGATAAAGAACTTGCTCAGGAAGCGATCGATAACGGTATTTTTGCCGTCATGATCAGGCCTGATTACGTATCAGAAATCAAGAAATATATTCAGGAAAGAAATTCAGATGTTGCAGTAGGAACTGTAATAGGCTTTCACGAAGGAACGTATTCCGTTGACGAAAAGCTTGCAGAAGCTTCAAAAGCAATAGAAGACGGAGCGGATGAGTTGGATTTTGTGATTAATTACAAAGCCTACCTGCAGGGAGATTTAGAATTGGTAAAGAATGAATTTGTAAAATGTACCGGATTAGCTCTGGAACACCACAAAATCGCAAAATGGATCATTGAGATCGCAGCTTTGACCGATGCGCAGATTGCTGATCTTACCAAAAATATTTCAGACTGGGCAGAAGAGAATTTTTCTGAGAATGATGTATCCAATATTTTTGTGAAATCTTCAACAGGTTTCTACGAAACTACAGGAGGAAAACCTAACGGAGCAACATTTGAAGGAATAAAGATCATGCTGGACCATGCAGGAAAACTTCCTGTAAAAGCAGCCGGAGGAGTAAGAACTCCGGAAGATGCTGAAAAAATGATCAGTATGGGAGTGAAGAGGATCGGAACCTCTTCAGCATTGGCACTGATCAAAGATGAAGCTTCATCAGGAGGATATTAAAATTGACTATTCAGATATATAAAAACCATCAATTCAATTGATGGTTTTTTGTTTTTATACCTGTTCCTGATATTCTTCGTAAAACTGTTGGGTTTCTTTGATCAGGCTGTCCATTTCTTCCAGGGTGAAAACTTCCAGGAATTTTTTTCTGAACTCTTTGAAATGAGGAACTCCTCTGAAGTAATTGCTGTAATGCTGTCTCATTTCGACCAGTCCTAATCTTTCCCCTTTCCATTCTACACTCCATTCCGCGTGCTGACGTACTGCAAGCAAACGGTCTGCGATAGAAGGTTCTGGTAAATGCTCGCCTGTTTTAAAGAAATGCTTGATTTCATTAAAGATCCAGGGATAGCCGATCGCTGCACGGCCGATCATAATCCCGTCGCATGCATACTTCTGCTTGTAGGCTAATGCTTTTTCAGGAGAGTCTATATCTCCGTTTCCAAAAATTGGAATCTCAATATTAGGATTTTGTTTGATTCTTGAAATATGTTCCCAGTCCGCTTCACCTTTATACATTTGTGCGCGGGTTCGGGCATGTATCGTCAATGCTTTGATTCCTGTTTCCTGCAGACGTTCTGCTACTTCATCAATATTAATGCAGGTACTGTCCCATCCCAGGCGGGTTTTAACCGTTACAGGCAGATGGGTAGAGCTTACAACGGCTTTTGTAAGACGAACCATAAGGTCAATATCTTTCAAAACTCCGGCTCCGGCCCCTTTGCAGACAACTTTTTTTACAGGACATCCGAAATTGATATCTACCAGATCAGGATTTACGGTTTCAACAATTCTTGCAGACATGGCCATAGCCTCCTCATCACCACCAAAGATCTGTATACCAACTGGTCTTTCATAATCGAAAATGTCCAGTTTTTTACGGCTCTTGATTGCATCACGAATTAACCCTTCGGAAGAAATAAATTCCGAATACATCAGATCTGCACCATGCATTTTACACAAACGTCTGAACGGAGGATCACTTACATCTTCCATCGGAGCCAGCAAAAGCGGAAATTCCGGCAGTTCTATGTTGCCTATTTTTATCATGGTGCAAATTTACGAAATTCTAAATATCCGGAAATATGATATTATCTATCAGTGTGAATGATAAGCTTAGGGAGCTGAGCGTCGGAGAGTTTGAGGGTGAGAGAGTTTGGGAGCCGCGGGAGGGCGGATACGGAAGAGTATAAATAAGAAATACTTTTTCAATAGCGAACAACCTTAGATAAACCTTGAACCTTAACCCCTAGAAACTTGCCTTTACCTGCATACTTCCAATGTGAATTGTTCTTTCTCCGGAATTTCTTCCTTCGTAGTTTAAATTCAGCTGGATGAAAGAATTGATCGCCTGTTGGATAAATACACTCCATACCTGGTTTTTCCCGGGTTTCAGACCGTCAAGCATCTGATTTCCTACAATGCTGAAATTGTTTCCGGTAAAATTGTTGCTGATAAAGGAGAAATTCCCACGGATGGATGTTTTTCTGCGCTCCCACTGAATGGTTCCGGTGACGTCAAATGCTTTCAGAAGTTCTTCTCCATCCAGTCTTTGTTTCTGACGGAAAGCAGAAGAAAGCTCGGCCTGGATAGCATCCGTAAATTTATAAGTGGCTTTAGGCTTGGTTTCAAAATTATTGAGACGGTAATCCCTTGTTGCAAAAAGCTGTGAAGAGTTTTTGATATCATGAACGGAGTTTTCCCAATCTACCCTGAATTCTTTATTGAACCAATATCCTATATTCACAAAATGAGAAGTCTGTTCACGTTCCTCATTACTGAAATTAGCATTGATAAGATTGTCATTGGTGATTAAACGGTAGTTTCCGTTCCATCCTGATTTATCAGTAGGATTAAACTGTACGGAAGCCAGAATATTCTGATTTTTAAGGATTTGATCGCTGTTTTTTTCAAACGGGTTCAGAACCAGAACTTTATCTTTTTTATAGAATGAATTTTGAGAATTTAATGAAATATTGAAATTCCAGCGCTTTAAGAATGCATTTTCAGAATTGAAAACAATAGCTGGGTTTACGAATAATGCCAGCTGCAATTTATTTTTATTGGAAGGAATGTACCTTACAGAATTGGTGTAAATCCTGATATACTGTGCCAGATCAGAATATTCGGCAATTTCAAATTCATCAAGCTGTTGAATGCCGTCTCCATTGTAATCGGTCCATTTGTAAACTCCCTGTCCGTCCGTTACTTTGATATACTGGAACTCTCTTTGGGCTTCCTGCCCGTTTCCAAGCTCGTAAAATGCCTGCAGACGCATTCCGTTTCTGAAAAGCTGCTGATTATAAAGAATGTTACCAACCACAAAATCATTATTTCTGGTTACTTCACCTTCCGCACCGGAATAGAAAAATTTTCTGTAATGAATTAAAGCATTTAAAGTGGTTTTTTCCGTTTTGATGATCTGGCTTTCGGCCATGAATCCCAGAATGTTATTCATATTCTGGAGCCTGTTGTCACGTACCGAGTCATTGTCTCTCATATAGACTTTTGCCAATAGCTTTGTCCGGGTACTGTCACCGATTTTCTTTTGTACAAAGATCTCCTTCCAGCTGAAGCTTGTCACATCCATAAGCTGGGTATCATTGTATTTTTTCTCGTTGTGCTCCATGCTTCCTCCGATCGCCCAGCTCCCTTTTTTGCCGGTAAATTCCGTTGACGCTCCACCTCGTATGAATTTGGTATCCTGAAGAGTGGCATTGGTGCTCAGGTAAGATAAATTCCCTTTGGTAAAAAACTTTCCTGTGATCCAGCCGAAGTCAAGATCGTTTTTAATCCCTTTATAAGAATTCTGTTCATCCAGATAGTTGACGCGGTAATTTAGGGTAGATTTATTATTCCATTTATTCAAAAAGCTGAAAATAAATCTGTTTTGTGTTTTCTTATTGAATTCCTGGGCTAAGTTGAAATCCCTGGAGAATTCCACATCATTGATACGGTCCAGAATATGAAACTGTCTGTCGATATATTGGTATTCGAAACTGGGAGTTCCTTTCCATGCGTTTTTGGTAAAAGTTTTGTTTCCAAAGACCCTCCAGGCATATCCGATATTCTGATCCGAATCTCTTGAAGAGAATAAGTTGACATCATAGTTACTAAGAGAAATATCAGCACCTATTTTTCCTTCATTCAGTAAATATTCCGAGTTCAGGGAGTATACCTGTGATTTTTGAGGAGAAGGAAGCTTTCTTACCGCTCTGTAATCGCCTCCGTTAGGTCCCACATACTCAAAAACACGTCCGTTATTGGTAGTTTGCGCAATTTTATAGTCTCCCTGGTTGACACCGAAATACGTAAAGGAAACCTGATAAAGGGTCAGGTTAGGATCTGTGGAAAATTCATAGAAATTTCCGGCCGGGTTTAAACGGTATAAAATTTTATTCACATCATATTCAGTAATCACTCCTGATGGGGCATACATCAGATCTGGATTATTTCCGGCTTCTGCTAATATCTGTTCATCCTCTTTTGAAAGGTTTAAAGAAAGGGGAGCATTTTTATTATCATTTTCCATGAACCAGTTCAGCCCCACCTTGAATTTTTCCCGTTGATGTTCTAGCTTTCCTGTAAATAAGTATCTTGAATAGTTCCTGTTGGCGTAATTGTAAGAAATCGTAATGAAATTCTGCTGGAAAATAGGCCGGAAACTGGTAAAAGTAACTTCACCGGTATTATAGTTGATGACATAATCCTGATTTTCTCCCCGCTTCATCAGGATTCCGTCGATGAAGACCTGTTCAGATCCGGAGATCAGAGTGATAAACTGCTCACCGTTTTTACCGACCAGGCGGTAAGGTCCCTGGTTACCTTCAACCCCCTGAAAACGGATTCGGTGAAACTCACTTCGTGCAACCCCTGCGGAAATATCTACAAAGGTTTTATTATCCTTACCAAATTCTGTCTGGAACTGAAGTCCCATGCTTCTTCGCTGGTATTTGGCAAAGTAATTTTTAGGTTCTATAAGATCAAGATGTCCGGCTCTGAGAATGGATTTATCCTTAATATTAAGCTGCATATAGATCTTATCAAATTCCTCTAAGGTCTGGGTATATCCGTCAGCCTGAATAGGGAGATTATGATCTGAGATACTTGCTAAAATGGTAACGTCTTTGGAAAGCCGCCCGGAAATCTGAAGATCCATAGAGCTTTGGACAGACTGCCCCTGATTGTTCCCAAATGTGATTCCACGGATGATGGACCCTTTGGAATTGAGCTCCCCTAAAAATCTTTTCTTATCATTTTTTGCCAGTACGGCTTCATCAATGATGATCTTGTTATTGGTTTTTATAAAGTCCAGCGTATCTTTTGCGAAAAGGTCCTGTTCCAGCCTTGCAACGAGTATACTGTCTCTTTTGATACTGTCTTCAGAAACGTTCGGATTTTTCCATGAAAATACCTGAGCACTTCCTGAAAATATGCCTAAGAAAAATAATACGAATAGGATAATAAAATTCCGCAAGTCCTGAAAAATAATCCGTAAAAATAATTAAAAAATATTAAGAGTAATAGGTCAACTATTATTAACAAAAAGTTAACCTATTTATTGTATGAGATCAAAAAAATGGTGTAATTTTGCTACGAAATTATTAATTAAATAAAAAATTTAAATCATGAAAAAACTTTATTCTGTTTTTGCTACAGTAATGGTAGCAAGTGGTATTTTTGCTCAAACAGTTTTCAGTGCTACATTTGACGATGTAACGGGGACAGGTGGAAATGATGGTTTATGGAGCGGAAGTGCTGCTAATAGTGGTTTTACAGATGGAACAAGCTCTTATACAACTGGCGGGAACTGGTCACTAGCAAAGGTTTACAAAGGAAATGGTTGTGTTAAAGCAGGTACAAGTTCATTGAAAGGAATTGTTACTACACCAACTATAAATTTAACAGGATCTGCTACTTTAACTTTTAGAGCAGGGGCCTGGGATGGAGCTAATGAAAAAACTGTTTTGAATATAAGTGCCAATGGAGCTACTTTAAGTCAGTCAACTGTAACTATAGTAAAAGGAGCATTTTCTAATTACACAGTAGATATTACAGGAGCTACAGGGGCTGTAACTCTTACATTTGAGGGATCTACAGCTTCTAACAGCAGATTCTTCCTTGATGATATTGTTGTTACGACAGGAACTTTAGCTGTTGTAGATGCTAAAAACGTAAAGTCGACTAACTTCGTAAAGAATTCTTTCGTGAAAAACAGTGAAATTACTTTCGGAGCAGACGTTAAAGATGTAAAAGTATTCAACATGTTCGGGCAGCTTGTAAAAGAAGCTTCTGTAAAACAAAACGGAACTGTAAACGTTGCTGAATTAGCAAAAGGAAACTATATCGTAACAGGGACAGTGAACAACGAACCGGTATCTCAAAAAATTCTGAAAGACTAATCCGTTTTCTAGATAAAAATATAAAACAGCCATTTCATTGAAATGGCTGTTTTTTTATGGCCTTTATTTCTTAATTTGCTGGTATCGTTTTTGATGTTTTTATAATTAATCCATTTCTAAAATTATTACGATGAAAAAAATCTTTACTATTGCCGGCTTACTATTTATTGCTGTATTTTCCAATGCCCAAATTGTGATCAGTGAGATCTATGGGGGCAGTGAAAAAACAGGTACCCAACCCAAGAACAGCTATATCATACTCAAAAATATCGGTACAAATCTCGTTTCTTTAACAGGGGCGAGTATACAGTATGCCCCGGCAGTAGGGGCTTTTACTCAATATCATACCTTACCTGATCTTACTTTGGGGCCGGAACAGACCTATCTGATTCAGGAGGCTGTGATTGAAGGAGGTACTGAGAACTTGCCAACACCGGATTTTATAGCTACGATCATTACTAATTTTGACGGAACTGCGAATACATCTTCAGGGATAAAGATTTCAGGGGTATCCGGCAAAATTGCCTTAGCGAATAATATTGTACAGGTTACAGGGCCAACGTCTCCCAACGTACTCGATTTTGTTGGATATGGGGTTAATGCAGACCAATATAAAGGAGATCAACCGGCACCATCTCCTACGATAACGACAATTCTAAGAAAAGATGACAAAGCTGATACTATAACTGACCTTCTTTTTGAAGGAAGTGTGAAATCCGGTTTTGTGCAGAACCCTTTTATAAAAGAAGGTAAGATTGTATTCGGTACAGAGGTCCGGGATGTGAAAGTGTATGATTCTTACAGACAGGTAGTGAAAAAAGCACCTACAAAGCTGGCTTCAAGTCTGGATATCGTAGAACTTCCCAAAGGAACCTATATTGTGACAGGAACCATTAATAATGTTCCCATTTCACAAAAGATTATAAAAGATTAATTTTTAAATAGAAAAAGAACAGCTTGTAATTACGGCTGTTCTTTTATTTTAAAGGTACTACAGATATTCGTGTTGAGCAAATACCAGTAATTTCTTATTTGCAATTTGTTCATTCGTCTAATACCATCCTCTTCTGGCAGCATTGACGATAGAACCGAGGTTAAGAACCAATGTATATCTGATACGCTTTGCATAATCTTTGAACGAGGGTTCAAATCCTAAAGAAGACTGTATCGGGAAATATATTTCTAAAAAATCTGGTATAATTCTCACTTTAATCCCACTATCCCAGATAAATTTTGCAGGGAGATTCTTATTTTTATAGACTCCTGCATCGGCATAGACATGGAATATTTTCCAGATGCTGGAATCTACATTCACCGAGGAGATCCATTGATTGACCGTTCCCGGAATAAATGATTTAAATCCTCCGTCAGCCAGGATAAACTGCTGTGAAAGAAGACCGCTGCTTGCACTTTCCCCTAGCAGAGTATAAGAGAAGGAATAATTGGAAACTCTGGAAATCCCATAGTTGAACAGGTCATTTCGGGTATCATTCCTCAAAAAATATCCGGCAAATAAACGTAAACTCAATTTTTGCTTGGGTGCAAATTCCCACCTGTAGAAGCCTTCAGCTGTTATTTTATTGAAATCCTCCATTCCCTGGGTACTCAGGCTCAAGCTTTTTTCATGGATCATCTGGCTGTCGCTGTATCCATATCCGAGACTCCAGAGATTATATTTGCTGTAATCGTTGTTGGCGATCATTTTAGGACTCAGGTCTCTTTCGAAATAATTATATGATATTCCAATATTCCTGCTTACCGTACTTCTCGGATTTTTTCTGAAGCTGATCGATGAGGCTACAGAGATCTTTCTATAGGCTAAGTCATAATCATAATGAAAATAGGAGCCGGAAGTACCAAAGGTAAGGCTTCTGATAATACTTTCAGCAGGAAGGATAGAGTAGGAGACAGCGCCGGAACCCGTCAGCTTTCCTGTTCCTGTACTGTAGGTAGGAGTAACAGAATACAGAAATTTCTGATCAAAGAAAGACTGGTTTTTTAAATTAACTCCTAATAGAAATTTATCATAGGTGTTATTAAAACGTACTCTTGGGCTGATATAGATCTCGTTGTATTCCGGATCAGGAATGTCCTTTATTAATTTTAGCTTGATCTTTTTTGCATTGGAAAAGAGTCCTTTTGCATACAGAAAATTATCTCTGTAGTTCGATTCAGGGAAAATATAACCGCTATTTAAGGTGACCTTATAAATGTTATCTGATACAGGAAGTGATAAGTTGGTGGTGTGCTGATTTTCTTCAGTATCTACCCAAAACATTCTTTTTTCTCCCTCTTTGGTTTCTGTTTCCACTTTTACAGGAATGGAAGCTTCCGTATTTTTTACAATTCTTATCTGTAAGGAATCGTTTTCTTTTCTGACATGTCTTAATTTAAAGTCAACCCTGTTTTTCTGCTTAAGAAAATTAGACAGATAACCTGCCGATTTACTTTTTTCAGAAAGAGTGGTGAGGAATTCTTCAGGATTGATCCTTTTTCCTGAATTTTGAGAAATATAATTTTTTACAATATCATTAAAACCTTCATATCCCATTCTGTCTGCTGAATAATTGAACAGGCTTCCGGTTTCAAAGCTGCTGATCGCCATATCATTAAAGTTGCTTAAAACCGGGAAATGCTCATCGATCTTCTGATCCAGGTTTTGCAGCATAATATACTGATAAGCCAATCCGTAGCGGTCCAGAAGCTTTACTTTGGAAGCATGGAATATTTTTAGAGGCTGTATCCCGAATATTTTGGCGTCAGGTAATGTACCCAGAAGTTTGGTATCATTGTAAAACTGTTTCAGATACTGTATTTCAAGATATGATTTTAACCCATTCTTAAACCAGTGGTCCTTTTCTTTATCTGCAATGATCCTTTCATCAAGGATCTTTTTCGTAATTATTCCGAAATAGTCCAGATCGGTTTTTTCAGCATCTGTGAATAACCGGAATCTGAATTTCCAGAAAGTAATATCATTGTTTCCGAAAAAGTCTTCCTTAGCCCGGAATTTATCAGAAATAAAAATATGCTTCGGAAGAAATCCGATCTTTTCCTTAAGGAATTTCAAATGAAGAGGCAGATAAAACTCCAGATTCTGTTTTTCTTCCGGCTTCAGGTTGTAGCCAAACTTAACTTCGGTATCAGCACCGTCAATATTGGTTGTTATAGAAGGATGTTCATTGGGAGAAATCAAAAACTCCGGATCTGAATCCAGATATCCTTTGAAAGAATTGATTTGTACCTGCGGGAGATTTCCTTCAATAAAAGTGTTCACAGGAATATCAAAATTTACTGTCCAGAAAGTATTAAAGGTTACGGACTCTTCGATATCATGATAGTTTCTTTTGGAAATATTGTCCGGATCAAAATGATCCGGGACAATAAAGAAATATTTTAATGCAGTACTTTGGCCGGATGTTCCGTATCCCGTGAACTTATTGTCGGGAAGCTGCATCCGGTAATGGAGTTGTAAAGTGATGCTTTCACCTGGTTTTAGTGCTTCTTTCAGTGGAAGAAAAAGGTTTTCATCTGAGAGGGCATTGACCGGGATGACTTCATTTTCTGAATTTTTAATGCTCAATTCAAGAAGTTTTCCCAATTGATTACTTTTTGCAAAATGCAAATCGTTATTCCGGTCTTCCAGTTTTCTGTAGACTAAGGAGGTTCCCCGCTTATTATAGGCGGAAACCCAGTTCAGAAGTTTTACTGTATGAAGCTCCTTTTCAGAATGATTGTAATACACAATTTCCTGATTGATCTCAAGGTTCTTTTTGTCAGAAGACAGTTTAGCTTCAATGTATATGCTGTCTTTCTGTGCAGAAACCTGTACAACTCCCCAAAACAAAATAAAGCAAATGCTGATCTTTTTCAAATATTCGTGATAAAGCCCAAATATAACTTATTTTGTATATACTTTATAGGATTTTAACCCTGAATTGCTTTTTTTTCTAAAGAATTAATATACGCATTCCAGCCTTCCGTTTTATAAGTAACAGCAGATGCTTCAGGATCTTCAGATTTATAGATTCCCCTGCCTACAATGATGAAATCAGTATGCAGAGTTTTGAAAACATGTTCCGGTGTATTGTACTGCTGGCCCTTTCCATCGCCTGAATCTGCGAGGTTCACTCCCGGAGTGAATAATAAAAGTTCTTCAGGAAGTTTATTCTGGGATACTCCTCCAATAACGTTGGGGTGGGATAAAGCAACTTTCAGGGCTTCTTCACGATAGCTTGCAGTGGTCAGGGTACCTTTGGAAGACATTCCCACAATAGCTACCACTCCTACATTGCTGAAGCAGTCTAATGATTCAAAACCTCCGATTACCTGAGACGTTACAAAATCTGCCCAGTCGGTAATTTTAAAAACTCCGCTGGTAAACTGAAGCTCCTGCGTATTTCCGATGTCCGCAAATTTTCTGTCTTCCATCAACAGGAACTGATGTTTTGCAGCAATCTCTTTTAATGGAGTGATCGTTTTTTCGTATTCAAAGTCTGAAATGATATCGATATGCGTTTTTAAAGCAATGATATGAGGTCCTACCTTTTCAGCTAAAGCCAATAATTCCTGAGTTGTGGTAACATCAGCAGAAGCAATGAGGTTAGACTTTTTCGCCAGCGCTGTTTCCAGTAATTTTTTTGAAACGGAATGCTGTGTATTCTGAAGTTTCTGTTCATAAGAATCTCTGGTCTCTTCTTTGAACTGAATGTGATTCCCATGAAGGAAATCCTGAATTCTTTTCACCTCTTCGTCAGATAGTTCGCCGGTCTCCTGAAGAATGTCGCATACTTCAGAAATATTGAAAAGCGTGTGCACTCTGTAGCCTTTGCTCTCCAGCAGTTGTTTTCCTCCCTGTTCTCTGTCCAGCACCACAACAATATCTGAAACTTTAAGGTCTTCCTGTTCCACTTCAGCAATTGTTTCTACCAAAGATTTTCCGGAGGTGATCACATCTTCTACCAAAAGACAGTTCTGCCCTTTCTGATAAATTCCTTCGATCAGCTTTTTCGTACCGTAACTTTTTGCTTCTTTTCTTTTAATAATTAATGGAATGTAGCTTTCCAGAGACATTGCAGTAGCCATTGGAAGAGCAGCATAAGGAACTCCACAGATTAAATCAAAATTATCCAACGGAAGCATTTCCAATAAATAATTAGCAAGATTTTTTAAAATTTTAGGATCTGAAGCCAAAGGTCTTAAGTCTACATAAAAAGGGCTTTCGATACCACTTTTAAGAGTAAACCTTCCGAATTTGATGATGCCTAGTTTGTAGCACTCTAAGAAGAATTCTTTTTTACTTTCCATTATTTTTTATTAGATATTGCAAATTTAAGGAATTGAAATAAGGCTTAAAAATTTATAGTCCATTTGCCGGAAAAAACATTTTGATTAAATGACTAAGTTTATGTTTTTAATACAATATAAATAATCATTTCAATCTTATTTGAACGTTTTTTTGACTTTTGATATGGGGGCAGGACAGGCAATTATTGCTTTATTTCAATTCCTTAGACTGCAATTTACCATTAATTATGGAATAGGGTTTGGAGAACTTCCTGATGATCCGGTACTTATAGTTCCACTAATGTTATTTAAGGTATTGACCAAACTGTTATTGATTACCAATAGGTCGATTTTCCATTCATATTGGCCGTTGGTTACGGGAGATGTACTTTTAAAATCAGCATATAGCCTCCATGTTCCATTGGATATAAAAGGATAAGCTGATGGGCCTACCGCTCCTCCATCATACAGCTTTATAGGTGCTGCAAGAGATCCTGCCTTTTCAAGGGAGGCAGAAGTCATGATTACGGTATATTTACTGGATGAGATATTGGTATTCCAATTAGAGATCCAATCTTCATTAGGGGCAGGTTTTATATTGTATGTTATGGTATAGAAAGGCTTTTGTTGGGTTGTTGATCCTCTCAGGATTTTTCCTGTAGCAGCGTCCCATGAAAGAGGAATAGCTGACTCATTATAATCACCTAACGTTTTTATTCTCACTGTTCCCTCAACATCTAATGTTTCTTTTGGATTAGATGTATTGATTCCTACCTGGGAATACAAATAAGCCATTGAAAATAAAATGAAGAATAAAGAAAAAATTTTTTTAGTACTTTTCATAAATGTAATGTGTTTTTATTAAACTGAAAAATTGATTATTTCCTGCAAAAAGACAATAAAAAATTAAAATAGTAAAGTTCATGTATACCACATACGTACTACATAGATACAACTCGTGTTTATCAGGGTTTTTAGCCGCTTTGTTGGTATGATGAAGTGGGCGTTTCATTGAAATTCGGATCAGCTTTTTTAAAGAATAAGGCGCTTCAATGTGATGACTGTTTTTAATAATAAGCAATAAAATGAATCGGAATTTTGTAAATAAAAAAACCATCCCGGAATTTCCGGGATGGTTTTTTAGCTTATTAATAAAACTATTATTTTATGATCTCTGCATCAATGACTTGGGCACCTTTGTATTTTTGCTCGGCTTCCCAGAGTAAAAATTTGTCTACCTCTCTGATGAGCTTTGGAATGGTCAGCGATAAAACTGCCAGGTCATCCATAACTCCGAGTACCGGTATGGCAAATTCAGGAAGCAGGTCAATAGGAGAGATAACATATAAAACCCCCAGTAAAGGAAGAATGATATCGATGGATTTCATAGGATAGATCCCCTTTCTCCACATTCTGACCATTCTGAAAATATCAGGAATCTTTTTTACAAAGCCCTTGTGGCTGATAGCTTCTTTTGCAAGATTTAATTTTGAATATTTCATTTTGTGTTTGGATTAAATAAATTTTTCAACACTATAAATTTCACAAATCCTGTACCAATAAATTATAAAATTTAGTTAAAAAATTATTTGATAATATTATCAATGAACTGATGTACTGTTTCAGAATCCCAATCCTTTGATGCATCTTCCTTAATGAGGATTCTTCCGGTTTTATCCAAAAGAAAAGTAGTAGGAAATACTTTGGGAAGAATTTTTTCAGAAATAGGACTTTGAGCAATATAAACAGGAACGGTATAATTGTTCTCTTTCAGGAACTTTCTTACATCTTCTTCTTGATCATTCATGGCAATGAGTACAAAATCTACATGACCTTTTCTGGAATCATACAGTTTTTGGATGGATGGCCACTCTTTTCTGCATGGCGGGCACCAGGTTCCCCAAAAATTGAGAAAAACAGCTTTGTCCCTGAAGTTTTTAAGATTGGTGCTCGGCGCATTGATTCCCTTGAGATCAACGTCATAATCTTCTTCACTGATATGGACGGCATTTTCAATGGTCGCAACCGGGAAAAACAGATCCTGCAGTTTATTTTTTACCCCCGGAACGAAGGCAATAATACCAATAATGATAATCAATACAAGATAAATAATATATTTTTTCATGTCCGTTTTTTTATAGCAGATCTAATATTTCCTGAACAGCGTCTTTTCCTCTGTTCCTGGCGTAATATATCTGCAGATCATTATAAAAGCTGTCTTTTGGGTACGCTTCAGGATCTGCTTTATATTTCATTAAAAGCTCATATCCGTATTTTGGACGAGGTCCCCATGAATTTTTAACATTCAGGTCATTATCCAGGATCAGAACTTTAGGAATGGATTCCGTACCGTTGGTTAAAAACCGGCTGATCAAACTTTTATCACTGTCTCTTAAAAAGACTCTCACTTCATTATGTCCTTCAAAAAATCTGAAAAGAGCAGGAACCGTTGCGCTGGCATCACCGCACCATGCTTCAGAGATAATTAGTATTTTTCCGTCAAAATTTTTGGCAGCCAATTCTTTCAGCTGTTCTTCATCAGGGACGTATTTTTTTATTGTTCTGTCCATTCTCTGAAGGCCAAGCTCATAATACTGTTTATATTCAGCTTCCTGTTCGTTGGCCGGATTTTCTAATCTTTCTTTTGCAATCTGAAGGTATTCTTCAAAAGAAATCCCTTTATCCCAGTAATTTTTCATTACCAAAAATACTTATATTAAAAATTGTTGATATTTCTCGTTTTATTAATCAGGAACAGATCCGCCAATACAAATGCCGCAAGGCTTTCTACTACGGGAACCGCTCTTGGAACCACACATGGATCATGACGCCCTTTTCCTTCTACTACAACAGGGTTTCCATCTTTATCAATGCTGTCCTGAGGTCTCAGAATAGTAGCTACGGGTTTGAAAGCTACCCGGAAATAGATATCCATGCCGTTGGAAATCCCTCCCTGAATTCCGCCGGAAAGGTTAGATCTTGTAGTAAAATCGGTATTGAAGGCATCATTATGCTCTTTTCCTGTCATTTTGGCACCACAGAAACCGCTTCCATATTCAAAACCTTTGCAGGCATTGATATTCAGCATTGCTTTTGCCAGTTCAGCCTGGAGCTTTGAAAATATAGGTTCACCGATTCCTACAGGAACATTTCTGATCACGCAGGTAATGGTTCCGCCAATGGTATTTCCTTCTTTTTTGATTTCTTTGATCTTTGCGATCATTTTTTCAGCAGTTTCTGCGTCAGGGCAACGTACATCGTTACTTTCGGTTTTAGAAAAATCTAAGGCCTGGTAAGGCTTTTCACAAAAGATCTCCCCTACGGAAGAAACATAAGCATTGATTTCAATATCCGGTAAAAGCTGTTTGGCAAGGGCTCCTGCGACTACCCAGTTCATGGTTTCCCTTGCTGAAGATTTCCCTCCGCCACGGTGATCCCTGAAACCAAACTTCTGATCATAAGTGAAATCAGCATGACTGGGACGATATGCTCCTGCGATATGGTCATAATCCTTTGATTTCTGATTTTCGTTTTCAATGATAAAACCGATAGGAGTACCCGTAGTTTTTCCGTCAAAGATCCCGGAAAGAAACTTTACAGTGTCGCTTTCTTTTCTTTGGGTAACAATTGCAGACTGTCCCGGTTTTCTTCGGTTCAGTTCATATTGAACCTTATCGAGATCTACCGTTAAACCTGCCGGAAAATTATTGATGATACCGCCATAAGCCACTCCGTGACTTTCTCCAAATGTTGTAAGACTAAGAAGATTACCTAATGTGTTGAACATGATACAAAATTACCTTTTTTTCTCCACATAATAAAGTTTCAGGATTTGTTCTATTGATCAATATTTTTGATAGCATTGATCATTTTTTCCCCTTCCTTTTTTTCACTTGGAGACATTTTTTTCCAGATAAATCCTTTGCCGATATCATTTTTATCGATCAGCTGGGGGAAGATTCCGGCTTTACTATCATCAAAAATATAGCTGGTGGAAATTGCCGGAAGTGGGGTGTCAAAATTATAAGGATAATCTTTGGATACGTTAAATTTCAGGTTTCCGACCTTAAAAGTATTGAATTGATGATATTCGTAGGTGGAAGGCTTATAAAGCTGTTCTTTTTGTAAGCCTGCAATAAAGTTCCCGAGCCTGAAACTGGGAACATATTTTTGGATGAAACCGGGAAATGACAGTATTGCAATGATGAATAAGCTGAAAGCAGAAAAAACGATGACCGATCTTTTTTTATCAAGGTATTCATGGAACACAACAAAAAATATGACAAAAAATACATCGATAAAAAATCTGTATTGGGCCGAAAAAATCAATACCAATACACTTTTTATCAATAATGAAATACAGAGTAAGGTGATGAATTTTTTCTTTTTGATCCAGGCAAATACTGAAAAAAGAATAAGGCTGAAAATGAAAAGGATATTAATTTTTGACTTGATTCCTGCAAGAGAAAACCAGTTTTTAATATAATCAACCGCAGAAAACTGTTGAATTTCTTCATAAGAATACTGCATATCATACGTTTTCAGGATCGCATATTGTGAGGAGATCTTTAAAACTTCCGGGCTGGGTTTCCAGGCTATTCCCAGGTCTCCGATTGCTACAGGGAAAACCGGATAACCGAATGCCCAGATATTTTTGATAAAAAATAAAAATAGGATGGAAGTTCCGAAGAGCAGCGACCTGAAATTGGGTTTAAGAATAAAAAGGATATGAAGGAAAATAAATACAGGCAGCCATATCATAGTAGGCTTTATGGCAAAAACAAAGATTGAAAATGCAAAAAGAAGAGCGGTGTTTTTATTTCCGGAAGCTGCTTCATTTAAAATAATTAAAGAAAAGACAATAACGGGAAGATCAGGGCTCGGAGATTGTGAAAACAGCAGGAGAATGGGTAAAAAACACAGATGTACCCAATTTTTTCTTTCAATACTATAAATGGAATAGAGGATCAGCAATACCGTGTTGATTCTTAAAAACGGATCAGAAAAATTTGAAAATCCGGCCTGGAAAATATGCCAGAGAGACATCTGTCCCAAAGTAAGGTCCAGATTGGAGATTCCTTTGACCAGCCCATACTCTGTAAGCCATTTGACTGTCGGAACGTAATAGCCGAAATGATCCAATATATAGGGATGGTATGAGCCTGCCAGTAAAATGATCAAAAATATGATGCCTGCTAAACCATAATCCTTTTTTGAAAACCGGTACAGTGCCAGGTAGAGTTTATCTTTAAAAAAATAAAGCAATCCCAGCAGGATGGAAGGGATTTCTATATAAATATTCAATGGAATGAAAAACGAAAGCGCCGTCCAAATAAGAACGATTCCCAATATCCCGTAAAGGGCTTTGCCGGAAATTCCCTGAAACAGATTTTCTGAGAAATTTTCCATGATCTTTCCCCAGCCCATTAAGACCGGAATAATGAAAATAGAAGAAAGCAGAATCAGTATCATAAAAAAAGATTGCCTAAAAATAAGCAATCTTTATATTGTATCGGGTAAAATATTATCTGCGTGGCTGTACTCTTCCGTCTTTTCTATCCTGAGATCTACCGATGGTATATCCGGTAGCTCCTCCTACAACACCTCCGATGACGGCGCCTAATCCTCTGTTTTTCTTAGCAATGATGGCTCCGGCAGCGGCACCCCCTACAGTTCCGATGATCGTTCCTTTAGCTGCTTTACTCATCCCTTTTTTCTGAGTTGTTCCTTGTGAAGCGCTGCTTCCGTTATCCGCATATCCGCCGTTACTACCTCCTCCGGAATTGGAGCTTCTGTCTCTGTATACAGTTCTGGTTTCTCTTATAACCTGCGGTTTTGAATTATTCTGAGCAGTAGCTTTTGTATTTTTGCTTTCTGAAATACTGTCAGCCTTTTTCTGAGCTTCATATACCAGTTTTTCCTTTTCAATAGCCAACTTTTGTTTTTCTATTTCAAGTTGTCTGGCCTGAAATTCAAGCTTTTGTGCTTCCAGTGATTTTTCTGCGGTTCTGTCATCTTTCTTGCAGGCCGTTATTAAAAAAACGGATAAAAATCCTGCTAATACTATCTTTTTCATAATTCAAATTTTAATAAGCTTAAGCCAAAGCGGCCTTAGTTTTATTATATTTTCAATTATGAAGCCAATTTTAGTTAATGAATGTTAAAATTAGGCTTTGATGCATAAATAAATTATAAATCCTGATAAATATTACATTATCAATAGGGGATTTTGAGTGTTTAGGTACAGAGTTTGTGAATGCATATAAAGTTTTTAGTTATGAAAATTAATCTTCTAAATCAGATTCTTCATAAGCTCTCTAATATAAACCTGGGAATTTTTATCGTAGCCCATTGTAAATTTTAGTTAATCAATAGTTTTTATTGAATTCATATAAGTTGATTATATTTGAAGAACCAAAATTATCTTAATATGAAAAAATTAATTTTTACAGTATCAGCTTTTGTAGGAATACTGGCTGTTACGACTTCGTTTTCTTCCAGAGATATAGTGCAGGGACCATCTGAGACCCGTTCTGAAGTTTCTCATAAAGAATCAAAAACTCAGACCTTTCCCGTTCGTTATGGACTTCTTTCAAAGAATGGAACAAAGATGCTTTCCGGTTCAGGGTATGACTTAGGAGGCTTTGTTGCGGAAAATACCGTTACCGGAGAATTGTATTACAGTAATGGCTATAACCGCTCGCTTCCGCAATATTCTGAAGAGGACCTTCCGGCGGGAACATACAGTTTCTCAGGAATTCAGGGACAAGGAGGCTGGGTAGGTTACGGAACGGTAGTTGCTACTGTTTCTGAAGCTAATGTAGATGCAGATGGGTATATTACGATCTATGTTCCGATCGCATGGGAAGAATAACTTTGCGAAAACAAAATATTTAATTAAATTTACAATCCTCGAAATGAGGATTTTTTACTTACAACTATAAGCACCTGTTGATTTTTATCATTTCTGAGTAAAGATAATATAACAGTATACAATATTCTGTTTGGATTTTTCTAAATAGATTTTTTTCATCATTTGTGTTTTTTAGGCCTCCGAAAGGAGGTCGTTTCTTTTTAGTGTATCTGCGACCGGATGATTTCCACAGAATTATCAGTAGAGGCGTTATCCACAATCACAGCTTTTCAGTTTGTGTAGGTCTGGGAAATTAATGAGCTGTAACAGTCACTTTGTTATTTAACATAATGTGTATGGAAACTTGAAATTAAACCGGAATTATAATCCGGATAAAAAGAAATTTTATGACTATACTCATAAATATGACTACACTCATAAAATAGAAAAAGAGAGTGGTATAAATTTGGTGCTGAATTAAGCGATAAAATAATTTTTATTTCTGATATAAAATTTTTTTTCATCATTTGTGTTTTTTGAGGCCTCCGCTATGGGGGCTTTTTTCATTAGGGTCTAGCCGGGAAGGCTGAGTTTATGTATCAAACAATATTCTACCGTTAAAAGGCTGGTCCCAAACGACAAATACCTTATCGTCAGATCTTCTTACCGGAGCCTGAACTATTTCATATTCTCCTTTTTCGTTCAATCTTTCTACAATGAGATTGATGCCTTCTCCTATTTCATGAATTTTAAATTCAATCTGATATTCTTTTTCATTGTTTTGGATAAAATCTTCTTTATTGAAATCTTCTTGTGGCATGATATTAAATTTTCTGGTTTGGAATATATAGAGAATAAATTATGCCAATTCTCTGTCCATATTTTTTATTGTCATAGTGTGACAGCTGCCAAAAGAATTTCTTATTTTCCGGGATGAACTTTATTTTAATTAAATGTAAATTATTTTCTTTTTAACGATGTCGTTTTTGTTTTCAATTTATTTGAAATAATTATAAATAATTATGATCTTGTTTTTAATGATACAATAAAATCGAAATAAAATAATGAAATGACAAAGATTGTGCTGAAATAATAAATTAAATTTTTTTCCCAATAAATGTTATTCTTGGCACGATTTTTCAATATACATTTGCAACTCATGTTTAATTTGAGTTTTCATGGTTATTAGTTTTTATCCTCGGAATTTCCGAGGATTTTTTTTAACCATATGGCTCATAAATCTGATCAATCAATCTTTTATTCCTGGAGTTGTTTTCTTTTTTAAAATAAAACGATTGATCTTTATCGCTTATAATCAATGGGAGGGAGGCAATTCCCTGATAAAGATTTTACTTCTATTGTGTAAGATATCAATCAGTAAGCGGCGTCACTTAGTATAAAAATATTTCCGCCATTTGCTGACAGTATTTCTACTTAAGCCAAAATGATCGGCTAATTGAGAGTTGTTGAGCTTATTTTTCTTTTGATAATCCAGAATTTTTAAAATATCGGTTTTATTATAAGAGCGATACTTCTGGTTGAGCCTCTCACTCTCCCTATCTGTGCCAAATATCCGTTTGTTGAGTTCAACAATGTCAATTCCTGAAATATTCTTTTTTTCAAGAATGCTTTCGCAGTCCTTTTTTTTATGTGGATATTTTTTGTTGATTATATCTGTGTAAATCTGTTTATAGTCTGGAGTCGTATTATTTTCTGAGAGCATAACTTTATATAAATTTTTCCTATAGGAATGGTAGGTTGAAATGGCAGATTGTTAGGGACCATGTCCCGGTCTTAGCGTATTGAAATCCGCGTCTTTATTTTACGTTAGAGCTTAATGATTTTCTAACGGTAGTGCATCTCCGGCTGCATTGATCCAATGCGGCTAGCCTGGCTTATTTATGTGTTTACTTATCCATTTATGCAAGGTGGTTTTGGGTATTCTATATTTTTCTACGACCTCTGTCTGGGTCATCTCCCCGGATTCGATCTGTTCCATAATGAAATCTATAATCTCTTTGGTATAAATTCTTTTACGAAACTGTGGAAGCAACGATTTTTTTTCCGGGTTTATAAATTTTTCCACAGACGGCGGTGCGTATAATATCAAATGTTGAGAATAGAGTCTGAAAAAGTCATATTCCAAAAGTTTGCTCCATTTGAGTAAAAGCTCTGTATCTATGCTTTTTTGAGTATACATATCCTTGACCTGCTCTTCTGTACATTTAAAAAAATTACAGATGCGGGGTATTTCTACCCCACGTTCTGTAACAAGTTGATTAATTAAAATTCCTATTGATATGTTTTTATAATTCATTGAAAATTTTTTAATAAATAAAAAAAGGTATAAACCAACTATAGTAAGTACCTATCTACTCACCTAAATAAACAAATACATAGGAGCTGAGGTAAGTTGGCATAAACACAATAGGTTGGCTTGCTCCACCTGTAGGTACTGAAAAGGTATGAGTGTGGGCTCCGGCTGTACTCGTGGTTTTGGAAGAAGTCGTAAGGTCATCTACCCTGGGTACATTATTAACTTCATCACCTGTTGCGACACCATTGGCCCTATCGTTATAAGAATGGGTATGGCTGCCGGCAGAGTTAGTGGTTCCCGTAAAACTGACATTCGGTAGATTAGCCTGTGATAAAACGATATTTGCATTGCCTCCCGTACTTCCGGAGGTTTCACTGCTTGCTTTTGCCTTCAGGAACTTGTTGGACGTATCGGGAAGATTTGTTAGAAAGCCAAGTGATACCGCATTTTGTGCAGCGCTACTCCCTAAAGTGGAAACATTTCTTCCATTCAGCAGGTACCATCCGTCATGATCTGAATTCATTGCACTGTATTTTATATCTCCCACATCCGGTTTATTGTTAGACCTTAAACGAAGCCATTGCTGCCCGTTGTTATAATACAGTCCGGGATAGATGTAATCTGCTGCTGTTCCTGAGTTGGCTGTATTATATACCAGCATACCTGCCACATGATTGGTTAATGGCAGAGGAGAAGCAATAGATTGTAACGGGAGTCTGGGCAGAATCAAACCCTTATTGGCGTTCATGCTTTTGAGCTCTAAAATAATTTCACTTTCAGAAGTAGGTTGTGCATCATGACCGTCAGTAATTAAAACCTGACAATATGATAATGTTGATAACAACAATAAGATGGTTACATAAAAACTCTTCATAATTTTGCTTTTTAATTTCCTAAATAAATAAATGACTGTACACTCCAAAATGAAGGTTTAAGATTAATGGGAGTTCCACTACCTCCGGTTGGGATTGTAACGGTATGGGAATGGTTCCCGGCACTTCCTGTTGTTCTGGTTTCTCCATTTATATCCGTATGGCTGTTAATTCCGGATCCGGACCTGTTATGCCACATCGTGGCTCCTCTGTCAATATAAGTGTGATTATGTCCTCCGGCGCTGGCAGTAGTCCCTGTATAAGTTACATTAGGTAAATTTTCTCTTGTTAATGTAAATGATTCGTTTCCTCCGGTTTGTCCGAAATTTTCGGAAGAGTTAATCCCCTTGAAGAACATATTGGCCATATTGGGTAAACTTGTGGCAAATCCTAAGGCTATTGCATTTAATCTTGCCTTTTCGGGTAATGTTGATACATTCCTGCCGTTCATAATATACCAGCCGGAATGATCCGTATCGATAAGGCCCTGCTTTATGTCTCCCACTTTAAGGTTTTCGGTGTCTGACTCAATTTTTAACCATAAAGAACCGTCATTATAATATACACCTGGGGTAACGTTGGCGACAGTTGCCGAATTGTATATCAGCATTCCGGCAATATGACCGGACATCGGTGAAGGGAGGGCTGTTTCTATTAATTTAATATTATCCAGTAAAAACCCTTTCTGATTTCCATTCGTTAAATCCAGTACAGCACTGCTATTGGGGTTGGTATTTCCCATACTAACCTGTGCAGACAGGAATGTGCTGATGCTGATTAAAAGTAGAATTATTTTAAAATTTTTCATAAATATTTATTTTAAATTCCTAAGTAGATAAACATATTTGCTGTAACGTAAGGCGGAGCATAATTTATAGGACTGTTTGAACCTCCTGAAGAAACACTGAGGGTATGACTATGAGCTCCCGCACTGTCTGTATTATAGTTGCCATTTCCTGAGTTAGAAATGGGGTTGTTGCTACCGGAGGCAGAAGCTGCGGTAGCGGAAGAATTGTCTGTGTATGTATGGGTGTGAGCTCCCGTAGCGTTGGTAGTCCCTGTAAAATTTATATTGGGAAGATTTGCCCTTGAAAGAACAACAGCTCCGCCACCTGTGATTCCTGTATTTTCACTGCTTAATTTGGTTTTCAGGAAACGGTTTTGATTGTCGGGTAATGATGAAGCGTATCCCAGGGTAATAGCACTGTTTTTTGCTACTGAGGATAAGCTGTTAATACTTCTTCCGTCTAATAAATACCATCCGTTGTGATCTGAGGATTGGAATCCATATTTCACATCACCTATTTTTTTACTTTCAGCAGCCATTGGAACCCATGAAGTGCCATCATTGTAATACAATCCTGGCTGCACGGCATTATCTGCTGTTCCTGAGGTTGATGAATTATAAACAAGAACTCCTGCTCTGTGAACAGTCATGGGAGCGGGAAGATTCTTTGCCTGTAATTCCAACTGAGGCAGGAGAAAGCCTTTATTGGTGCTAAATAGTTCGAGCAGCGCATTTGAGTCGGGTGTGCTTGTGCCAATTCCCACTTGCCCGAAATAGAATGTAAAGGGCAAAATCATTAGAATGGCAGGTAATATATTTTTGTATTTATCCATTTTTTAGTTTTTAAATTGTTCGTAATATTTTATTCTGAATGTTTGTGTGTACCATTAAAGGCGGAGGCCTTATTTTAAATGCTTTCAAATAAGAATATATCTTTTGGCTGCTCCTGGTATAAGAAATTGTACTGCTTTCAATAAATTTTTTAATCAGCGGATCTGTTTCTGCCTGGTTGAAGATTGCTTTATCGATACGGGAGGTAACAGTGAATGAAAATGACTTTTCATAATAGTAAATAACGGATGAGGGAGTTCCGGATTCTTTAGAAGCCAGTATATTTGAAGAAGGATATGTATTGGTTTTATTTTTACTATTGACCTTCCGGACCTGTTTTGATTTTTTTAATTTTGCTCTTTCAGGTTTGCTCTTTAGAGATGGGGTGTGTGAATTTCTGGTATAAATCAATTCCGGACCGTGAATATATTCCGGATTCCGGATTAAAGTTCCTTCAACTATGTGTACTTGTATGCGTTTAGAACTTTCTTTTTGTAATGTTAAATGCTCAGGAATAGCAGAACCTCTTTGAATAGAATCCCTATTATTCTTCCCGTTGAGAGTCGTGGGGATAGCGGCTGAAGTATAGCAGGACAGATATAAAAGCAAGAACAACAGTAAGTTTCTGTTGCTCTTATAAGCAAAGTGCCTATAGCTATTATATTCTTTTTTTATCATGTGTCTTTAGAATCGTAATAGTCTTCATTAGACTATTTTTTAACTTATTGATTTATAAATTAGTAGGTTTTGTAAGCCCTGTCGATCCATTAAAGTATTTGTGATGTATTTGTTTTCAGAAGAGGGTTTGTAAATGCCAGCTTATTTGATTCCCAATATTTTCTTTTCCAGTGTATTAGAATTTTGCTACTTCAGAACTTTTTATATATCTTTGCTCAAAGAAGTAGTCTAATGAAGACTACTTTTATTATGTTAAATTCGTTGATTATTAATATCCTAAAATTTTAACGAAATGACATTTGAATTCTTTCTGCCGGAAACCGGGACCTTAAAAAACATCCATCTTAGCCTTACCGATACACAAATTAATAAGACTTTTACTTTCAGAACTTCTTTGCGAATCCACGCTGAAAATTGGGATATGGAAAAGCAACGTCCTGTTAATATTTATCTTAAAAATTTTAAGCGGTTAAACGCTAAATTGGATGTACTGAAAAAGCAGCTGGCAGAGCATATTCGTGAAAAACGTTTGAAGAAAAAACAAATTCAACACCGGCCTTTGTCAATACTTGTTAAAACAATTTGTGCGGGACATTCTCCAGAATTATACGACAATTCTTTGCTGTACTATATGCAGAAGTATATTGAGGCTAAAAAAGAACTGATCTGCCATTCAACCTATAAACGATATAAAGTATTTTTTCATTTGCTAGAACGTTTCGAAGGTTTTTTATGCAAGAGGCTGTATTTAGACGAAATCAATTCTGATTTTATAAAAGATTTTATGATTTTCGGAAGGGAAGAAGAATATAGTGACAACACCATTTATCGGACTATTCATTTTGTGAAAACGATATTGAATTTTGCGGAACGGAAAGGAATAAGAACTGCTGTAAGAGAACTGGAGATACGGAGAGACAGGCAGGATAAGGAAATCGTAACGTTGACTGAAGGAGAGATATTGCAAATAAAAAATACAGAAGTGCCTGAAGAGCTGAGGGCCACTAAAGACTGGCTGCTTATTAGTTGCTATACAGGGCAACGTTTTTCGGATTTTATGAGTTTTTCAAAAGAACAATTGATAAAAATAAATAATAAGGCCTGTATCAATTTTACACAGCAAAAAACACATAAAAAGATTTTGCTCCCATTGCATCCTGTTGTTCTTCATGCTATCAACAGGAATAATGATGATTTACCGCCACGCCTGGATATTCTGCACTATAACCAGGGAATTAAGAAGATTGCCAGACTAGCTAATATTACAAAAACAATTAAGGCAAGAAAAAGAATTGGACACAGAGTTAAATCGGTTTTTATAGAGAAATGTGAAATACTGACCAGTCACATTGGCCGGCGAAGTTTTGCCACCAATTTTTACGGGAAAATTCCTACTCCATTACTAATGGATGCTACCGGGCATAGCTCAGAGCAGATGTTTCTAAGGTATATCAATCCAGTTGATAAGGAAAGGATTTTGAGCTTAAGTACTTATTTTGATAAAATGTATGAGGAAAGGGCAGTGTGCTGACTTTCCGGACTATAAAAATAACTTATAATGTAAGGCTTCAATAGGTATGATGAAAGAGAGCTTAAGTCATATCTGCCCTTGTATTGCTTTTTTCCAGGCAAAATGCAATAACCATGTCTTTTTTCTAGCGAATTTTATGCCCGATCCGATCCGTAAGTCGTTATTTTTTGTAATTATAGATGCAAAATAAAAGCCTTTCTATAAATTACTGAAATTCAGTTTTATATAGAAAGGCTTTAGAGGTACCTAGCGGATTCGAACCGCTGTAGATGGTGTTGCAGACCACTGCCTAGCCACTCGGCCAAAGTACCATTTTTACCATTTTTGAGGTGTGCAAATATAGCAAAAATTCTTTATGAACAAAAGTTTTTAAGCAATTTCTTTCGCTCCAAGGCTGTCTATCTCGCTTTTTGATTGAATTTCAGCACTATATTTTTTCATGTCTACAACCCTTGTTTCACTCCATTTATCATGCCATCCGTTTTCTCCTAAAAAAGAAAGGGCATCAAACGGAACAAGTCTGGAAATATTCCGGATAACATAATCATTGAAGGTAGGTTCTGTGCCGTCTATACAAATAACTTTACTTCCTGTAATATACTTACCTACGGACCTTCCTTTGGTAAAATATTCTATAAGAAGCGTGTATATGAAATATACTGTAGAGGTTATCAGTATATCAGTAAATTGATTCGCTTCAGAAATTTTGTGACTAATATTGATGAAAAAGTCAATATCTGCCAACTTATATAGTAAAGACGAAATAAATCCAAAAATAAAAAATAGGGAAATGAGAACAATTCTGTCAATAAGAAAATTCGCAAATCTCGTCCATTTTTGGGATCTGTTTCTATCTACAATTATTAAATATTTTCTCATGGTTGAAATATTAGTTTTTGTTTCATTTTAAAATCCACTTACAAACAGCTGTAATGAGGCATTGGTGTCAATAACGGCCGTGATTCCCGTGTTGCTGAGCAGAATTTTACTTGGCTTAAGGTTGAATACTTTTCCATTCATCTTTAATCCTTTATAATATTCTTTATTAAAGGCATCTTCAATGCTTTTCCTGGAAGTTTCCTCCAGTTCCTGAGTGGGAATTCCATATTCCTCTTCAATCATTTTCACGATCTTTCCCTGAAACAGCATTGAGGCGGTCTTGTATAGAATATTGGCTGTTTTTAATTTAAATTTGGTATCTGACAGCACGATTTTCCTTTTGGCATCATCATACACCGGAATCCCGGAAATGATGGAAGTTCCTTTTATATAGCCATCCGTTTGAGCCTCAATGATGACTCTGTTATCAACACCATAGACCCTGATGTCTGTTACTTTCACTTTAGAATCCCGGATATCAAATTCTTTATTTAAAAAAGTTTTTCTTGCCATATTACTAGCTTCCGTAAAAGGAATATTAGCTGTAGTCTGCAAAATAAACTTATCGGCAACAACAGGAGTAGAGCTAAAATTGGCAACGGCCGTTACCGGGGAAGATGCTGCAGGCTTGCTTCCGGTAAAGGTTTCGGAATAAATATCAACTCCAAGAGTGGCATTGATCTGGTTGGCATAGAATTTCAAAGGGGTAATATTGACTCCGACAGGGCTTACCTTCAGCCAGGTATTATATTCTTCTGAAATATTGAACGGCTGCAGGAAAGTATTCCACGCCATCAGAGCATACTGTTGAAAATTCAGCTGAGTGGCCATTTGTTGATCTATGGTTTTACAGAATTTTTCCTGTTGTTCCTTTAGGCTTTTTTCCACAAAAGAAGTGATAGGAATCTGGATTTTCCCATAGTCAAGTACGGGTTTTGTTACCCATCTGAACCCGTTAGGCTGTGTATTGGTAATAATCGTCCAGTTATTTTTAAAATTAACAGTTGTATTAAAGGACATTACTGTCTCAAAGGTTGTATTCTGATAGGTGTATACTCCCAAAGTTCCGATCCCTTTTTCCGCCCAGATCTTTAAAGGCACTTCGATCAGCAGGTTCTGGCTGGTACCGCCTACAAGCCGGATCGGTCTGGTTTTCCATACCTTTACTTTAAACTGATCGTTATTATTATCAGTATAGGAATCATCCTGGTAGATCAGATCTTTTACAGAGGCATTGATCATATTGCTTAATTCCGAAAGCGGAATTGTTACCGGCATTGTAATGCTGGACTTGATCTTGGGAAAATTATAGGTTGCCAATTGATTATCAACGCTGCTTTGTCCGAGAGCATTGATAAAGATTACTAGAAATAATATTTTAAAGAGTTTCAATTTTTTATGTTTTTATGAACGAAAATAAAGTTTAATTCTCCGGCTTAAAGCTTTTCTCCAGCTCAATACTGGCGCCTTTCATTTCTCCCTGCATTGGGGGAGCGGTTTTGGTGATTTTTAATTTAATATAATCGATCTGTGGAAAACGGCTGTGAATTTTTGCAATGATTCTCCCCGCCACATGTTCCAGAAGCCTGGATTTTATTTTCATTTCCTGGTGGAGGATCTCATTGATGTCTGCATAGCTTATGGTATCATGCAGATCATCAGATCCGGCGGCTTTCCACAGATCGGTATGAAGCTCTATATTCAGAATATAGTAAGTTCCAATGATATTCTCTTCAGGAAGAACACCATGATAGGCATATATTTTTACATCTTCAAGATATATTTTGCTCATCGTTTCAAATTTTATAAAGCAAAAATCGTTTTAATTCTTCAAAATCTGAATTTATTTCAACAGTTTTTTTCTCCTTTTTCATCAGGTCATTCAGGGATTCCGGAATTTCTATGGGAGTACGGGTTGCTTTTTCTACGGCATCAGGAAATTTTACCGGATGTGCAGTTCCCAGAATAAATCCTTTTTTACCGGGATTTTCTTTCAGATATTGGTCCAGAGAAGCAAATGCTACAGCGCTGTGGGGGTCCAGAAGATAGCTGTATTTTTGATATACCTCCGTAATGGTGTTCATGGTTTCATGATCATTAATGGTGTAGGCTGATATTGTATTTTTTAAAGAATTAAACTGATGCCCAAAGAGTTCTAAAATCCTTACAAAATTACTGGGATTCCCCACATCCATTGCATTTGATAGGGTAGGTACGGCTTTTTGCGGCTGAAAATGTTGGGTTTCCAGATAATCAGGGATGATACGATTGGCATTACAGGCTGCAATAAAGTGCTCTGCGGGAAGGCCTCTGAAGTGTGTCAGCAGCCCTGCGCAGATATTTCCGAAATTTCCACTGGGAACACAGATCACCGGATTTTCATTTTCCTGCTGAAGCCATTGCTTATAGGCCAGCAGGTAATAGATCTGCTGAGGGAGCCATCTTGCTACATTGATCGAGTTGGCAGAAGTCAAAAGCAGTGCTGTATTGATTTCCTGATCTGCAAATGCCAGTTTGACCAGATTCTGACAATCATCAAAACTGCCATTCACTTCCAGCGCTGAAATATTTTCTCCAAGGGCAGTAAGTTGTTTTTCCTGTACCGGACTTACCCTGTTCTTAGGATAAAGAATGACCACATTAATGTCCGGAAGTTTATAAAATCCATGAGCAACAGCTCCCCCCGTATCTCCTGAAGTAGCCACAAGGACAGTAACCTTTTTCTGCTGATCTTTCAGAAAGTAAGAGAGACAGCGGCTCATAAATCTGGCTCCAATATCTTTAAATGCTAAAGTAGGACCATGAAACAGTTCCAAAATGGATATTCTGTCATTGATCTTTACAAGCGGGATTTCAAAATTGACCGTTTCAGAAACGATTTCCCACAATATTTCTGATGGAATCTCATCTCCAACAAAGTCCTTCATACATCTGTAAGCAATGTCTTCATTGGAGAACATAGACAGGTTCTGAATAAAATCTTTATCAAACCGGGGAATGCTTTCCGGAAAAAATAATCCTTTTTCTTTTCCCTGTCCTTTTATTGTGGCATTTCTGAAATCAATTTTTTCCAGATGATCTTTTAAATTATAATATATCATTTTCGATTGGAGTAATTAATGGTTAAGATTCTTCGACAATTTCAATACCGGAAGGATTGATCTTGGAAACATATATAAAACTTTCAATTCCGATTTTATCATAGACTGATTTCATCAGCCGGGCAATTTTTTCTGCGGTTTCTTTTTTCTCTGCTAACATAAAGACAGAGGGCCCCGACCCGGATATTCCCCCTCCCAAAGCTCCGGTTTCCAGACTCATTGATTTGATCTCATCAAATTTCGGAATTAAAATACTTCGGACAGGTTCTATAATAACATCATTAAGGCTTCTGCCAATCAAAGGAATATCATTTTTCTGGATTCCGGCTACAAGCCCGGCAATATTTCCCCACTGTTCAACCGCACTTTTCAGCGTGATGCTTTTCTTTAAGATCTGTCTTGCATCCGAAGTCTTTACTTCAACCTGCGGATGTACTGCTGCTACAAATAAATCGGGACAGTTCAATGGAATGATATCGATCGGCTCCGTTGATTTTACCAGTGTAATTCCACCATAGATGCAAGGCGCTATATTGTCTGCATGCCGGACACCGGAAGCTAGCTCCTCTCCGAACATGGCAAAATGGATCATTTCTTCTTTTGATAAAATATTTTTTAACAGGATATTGGCTCCGAAGGCGGCTCCTGCGGCACTTGCCGCACTGGAGCCGAGCCCGCTTCCGGGTTTTATATGTTTACGAATAATGACCTCAAAACCATTGGTTAATTTAAGATGTTCCCGGATTTTCAGCAGCACGATGCCGGCAACATTTTTAGAGGGTTCTTCAGGAAGTCCGAATGGATCTTTATGCCTGATGATGATTTCCGGAGTATCCAGTAATTTGAGTTCCATTTCATCATAGGGTTCATGTACTGCCATTCCCAAAATATCAAATCCACAGACCAGATTGGCAACAGTAGCGGGGACTTTTAATCTTATTTTTTTCATAATTTTTATTTTTAAATGGAACGTATAATATCTGCAAATACTCCGCTGGCGGTTACTTCAGCTCCGGCTCCGGCACCTTTTACTACCAAAGGCTGTTCTGAATATCTCAGTGTCCTGAAAATAACAATATTGTCTTTACCGTAAAGATGAAACAGATCGCTGTCAGAAGCTACATGCTGAAGACCTACTTTTGCTTTTCCGTCTTTAAACTCTGCCGTGTATTTTAATATTTTACCATTGCTTTGAGCACGGTTCAGCAAGCTTTTAAAATGCTCTTCATATTGAGTAAGTTTATCGTAAAAGTCCTCTACGCTTCCCTGCATGCATTCTTCCGGCAGAAAACTGATATTTTCAATATCCTCAAACTGGAGAGGATATCCGGCTTCCCGGGCGAGGATCAGAATCTTTCTTGCTACGTCGGTTCCGGACAGATCAAGCCTTGGATCAGGCTCTGTATATCCTTCTTTTTGTGCCTGGGCTACCACTTCAGAGAATGTTTTGCTGCCGTCATAATGATTGAAAACAAAATTTAAAGTTCCGCTCAGTACTGCCTGAATGGAGATGATCTTATCACCACTTTTGATCAGGTCATTGATGGTTCCTATGACAGGAAGTCCCGCTCCTACATTGGTCTCAAAATAGAAACTGCGGTTGTGGTTTCTGGCAGTGCTTTTTAAAGCTTTATACTGATCAAAATCTGAGGAAGCCGCAATTTTGTTGCAGGCTACGATATCAATGCTTCTTTTCAGTAAACTTTCATACACTTCGGGAACCTCAGAACTTGCCGTAACGTCAACAAATACTGAATTCCTTAAGTTTCTTGCGATAATTTCTCCTGCAAATTCCCGGACGGAAGCTTTTTCACTTTGTTCCTTCCAGTTGAGGTAGCTTTCGAAAGAAATTCCCTGGTCTGAAAACATCATATTACGGCTATTGGAAATTCCTGCAATTCTTAAATTGATGGAGAAGTTTTCCTGCAGATAGGCGTTCTGGTCATAGATCTGCCGGATCAGCTTTGAACCTACATTTCCGATGCCGCAGATATAGAGGTGAATTTGTTTTATTTCTGATTCAAAAAATTCTTCGTGAAGTACATTTACTGCTTTTTTGCTGTCCTTTTCTGAAATGACAATACTGATATTTCTTTCAGAAGACCCTTGTGCTATAGCTCTTATATTGATTCCGT
The DNA here is from genome assembly GCF_058245615.1 of Chryseobacterium sp. UF-290. Lineage (NCBI taxonomy): Bacteria > Pseudomonadati > Bacteroidota > Flavobacteriia > Flavobacteriales > Weeksellaceae > Chryseobacterium > Chryseobacterium sp. UF-290. The sequence continues at coordinate 142,503 of NZ_JBSICB010000008.1, read as the reverse complement.
TATTGCCCAGGCACCCAAACATTTTGGCGCTTACCCCACTTCTGCTTTTCATGCTTTCTCCAACCAAAGCGACAATAGAAAGGCCGGTTTCAATCTTCACAGGATAAACTCTTTTCAGATTGATATCATCTGCAAAGATTGTGTTGATCGCATTTTCTGCACGGAAAGCCTCTTTTTCGCTGATTGCAATCGTAATGGAATGCTCTGATGATCCCTGTGTAATAAGAATGATATTGATCTTTTCCTGGCTTAGACATTGGAATAATTTTGCTGAAATTCCCGGAATTCCTACCATTCCGCTGCCTTCTAAAGTCAAAAGAGCAATTTGGCTCATATTGGAAATTCCTACTGCGATCTGCTGTTTTTCATGATCTGCTTTTACGTGATGAGAGATCAGGGTTCCCTGTGCTTCAGGAGCAAATGTGTTTTTAATGAAAAGATCAATATTCTTTACCATGACAGGCTGAATGGAAGGCGGATAGAGTACCTTCGCTCCAAAATGGGAGAGTTCCATTGCCTCATGGTAAGAGATTTCTGAAATAGGTTTGGCATTGGAGGCCAGACGTGGATCTGCGGTCATCATTCCGCTTACATCGGTCCAGATCTGCAATTCCTCTGCATGAATGGCAGCGGCAATAATGGCAGCGGTATAATCTGAGCCACCTCTTCCTAATGTGGTTGTATTATTTTTTTCGTCACTGGCTATGAAGCCGGGTCCAATAATGATGGGGTTATGATGTTGATTCAGATAACTTTTTAAATGATTTTCAGTGCTGACAAAATCTACTCTTGCCTGGGTAAAATTGCTGTCTGTTCTGATCAGCTCCGCAGTGTTCATCCATAAACAGTCAAGCCCTTCATGCTGAAGCCTGGCTGCAATAATGCTGGACGAAAGAAACTCTCCATAGGAAGCGATTTTATCTTTGATTTTACCGGTAAGTTCACCTAAAACGGAAATTCCATTGTAAATATCTTCCAGATCATTAAAATGTTTTTTAACAAAACTTAGCAGGGAACTTTGTGCCAATACAGGAATAAGTTCTTTGACAAGGCTGATATGTTTTTCTTCAAGGTCCTGAACGATCCTGACATAGGTTTCATCTTTAGCGGAAGCGTATTCCGCTGCTTTGATCAATTGATCAGTGACACCTTGGAGTGCAGACACGATCACAACAACTCTGTCTTTTGAAGATTCCTTCTTTATAATATTTTCCACCAGCAGGATATTCTGGGAATGGGCGACTGATGTTCCGCCGAATTTTAAAACTTTCATCAATTATTTATTTGAAGTTGGGTAAAAATGAAGTGCTTACTCTTCGAAAAAAGAGTACAGGTACCGGAAATAATATGTGAAAATTTACCCCGCTATGGGGTAGTTGTTGTAGTTGTGAAAGCAGAAACGGAAGATACTCCTGAAATAGGTAATTTCAGGATAGAAATATCAGATATGTTTCTTAATACATTCATTATAATGAAACAAATGTATAAATTATTTGGATAAAAAAAGCTTTTAAACGGAAAATTAACATTTTCATTTTTTATATCAATATAAATAAAACACCTTGATGCTACTTATTGAAGATGGGGACATGAAAAATGATCTGCATTTTTGCTGAAAATATGCAGAGATACGAAATAACATTACACTTACTGAACAATTGCTTACACTTATTAGGTTGGGCTTTTTTTTATGACTTATGATTCTCATTTTTGAACAACAAATTCTATATAAGCGGTTTCCGAAAAGCTTGAGAGTAGGAGTAATTAAAACCAGTATTAATATGAAAATGCTAAAAAAATTATCAAGATCAAATTTAATGGTGATCAATGGAGGGGCATGTCCCGGGGGCTGCCCTTATCCTCCAGGAACAGGCTATGGACCAAGTAATGGTTCCCGCACCTGTGCCGCTTATCTGGCATTATCCACCTGCTGCCAAAATCAGTCATTTTTAGAGGTGTCGTGTGCCGGGCCTGTTAACTTTTAACCATAAAAAGCACTGCCTGTATTTGCAGTGCTTTTTTATTAATTCTTATGATTGTGATTAATTTATCTTCTTACAATAAAAAGAATTTATTATATTTATAAAACGAACTAAATCAATTTATTATGAGAAAATCAAAGAAATTAAACAGAGAAAATTTAAAGTTGATTAATGGAGGAGATATCAATGATTGTTTTGAATATTGTCCTCCGGGACCTTATGGACCTGGCCAGCCAAGATCATGTGCTGATTATCATGCTTTACCGGAATGTTGCAAAATGAGAGTTTTGGTGAGTTTTGAATGTTTTGGACCTTATTAAGGGGGAATCCAAAACCGTAGCCACTTATTTTATTGGCATTTTAAAGTTAAGGTATTGTGAAAACAACTAAAAAATTATCAAGAACAAAACTGAAAAATGTTAAAGGTAGAGGAGGATGTACAGGATGTTCAACGGCTGGAAATTATGGAGAAGGTCCTGAGTACACGCATAATTGCTGAAACTATTGGGGGGTACCTGCGAGCTGCAGAAGCTGTGTCGATGTAAGTGCAGATTGCTATGGCCCTGATTACTCTGACTTTTAGAACTGAAAAATATTCATTACAAAGTCAATATTTAACGATAATTAAAACTAATATGAAAAATTTAAAGAAATTAAACAGAAAAGAACTTGGTGAGTTACATGGAGCAGCAGGAGCAAGCTGCAACGGATGTCCACGGAACACAACTTACGGAAACGGGCCTAATGATGCTCCATGTGATGCATATCATATGCTTCCTTTACATTGTAAAATGTGTGTGATTGTAAGTATAGAATGTATGGATGGGGGTGTATCCTAATAAGTATTTGATAAATTAAAAAAAGTAAATCACTGTGTTTCACAGTGATTTTTTTGCAGTTGTCCGGAATTTATTGCCCTTCTGATATACAAAACAATTCATATTCTGCTCCACAGATTTTGTGTACTTTACAATTTCAGTTGCAGTTGCTCGTATTTTTTTGGATTGAAAATACAAAAACTATAAAAATACTTACACTTACTTAATCATTTCACACAGATACTAGATCTTACTTTGTTTTACTGTCCTGGAATCTCACTTTTGAGTAAAATAAATATTGAATGATATTCTGAATATTCAAACAAAAACCTAAAATCAAGTTATTATGAAAAATTTAAAAAAACTTTCAAGAGTTGAGTTGAGAACACTTACAGGAGCAGGACCAATTGGAGGGCCATTTCCTGCAGTATGTATTTACACCCATAAATGGTGCGAAAATCTAAAAATGTGTATTCCAAAAAATGGATCTTGTGATTTAAAGCCTTATGAACCCGGTACTGATGGTGGATTTTAACTGTAAAAAATAATGGAAGAATCAGGCTATATGAAAAATATTAAAAAGCTTTCGAGAGAACAACAGAAAAAAGTAAATGGTGGATTTACTCAATTTCAGATTGATACATGTGGAGGTGCTGCTTATGTATGTTTCCGGCAGGGAGGGTGGGGATGTTGGCGTACACCGGGAGGAACCTGTTATGCTCCTATGGTATAGTTGTTTGAATTCTGTATTATTGAAAATAAAAAAAGAGGCTGTCTCAAAAGTTCAAATTCTGCTCTGGGAATTTCCTAAATGAAAAGTTATTAAGGGGTCCGGGAGAGGATACTTTTGAGACAGCTTCTTTTTATTTTATGCTTTTTGAAAGATCAAGCATTGCCTCAATGGGTTTTAATGCTTTCAGTCTTAATTCTTCGTCAATAAGAATTTCAGGAAGCTCGTATTTCATACATAAATACAGCTTTTCCATCGTATTACGCTTCATGTAGAAACATTCTGAACAATTGCAGCTTTCGTCGAAGACTAATGCAGGAAGTAATTCTTTGTGGGGAGCACGTTTTTTCATTTCGTGCAGGATTCCTTCCTCAGTAGCAATGATAAATTTCTGACAGTCGTCTTTTTCCACATAATTCAATAGAGCAGAAGTGGACCCGATGAAATGAGCCAGCTTAAGAACAGCTTCTTCACTTTCAGGGTGTGCAATCAGTTTAGCATCCGGATTGTCTGCCAATTGTTGGGCGATTCTCTCCATAGAGAAGGCTTCATGTACCACACAGCTTCCATCCCAGAGAATCATGTCACGTCCTGTTTTCTTAGATAAATATCTTCCTAAGTTTTTATCCGGAGCGAAAATGATAGGTCTGTCTTTAGGAAGCGCTTCAATGACTGTTTCAGCATTAGAGCTGGTTACGATGATATCACTTTCCGCTTTGGTTTCAGCATTACAGTTGATGTAGGTCGCAATTAAAGCGTCAGGGTGCTGTTCACGCATTTTTCTAAGACCTTCTCCTGAACATCCGTCTGCCAAAGAGCATCCCGCCATAGTATCGGGAAGCACTACTTTTTTAGTTGGATTCAGGATTTTGGCAGCTTCTGCCATGAAATGTACTCCACAGAATACGATCATGTCAGCATTGGTTTCTTTAGCCTGTCTTGCCAGCTGTAAAGAATCTCCCAGGAAGTCGGCAATATCCTGGATCTCTCCCGGCTGGTAATAATGGGCAAGAATGACAGCATTTTTTTCCTCTTTAAGTTTAAGAATAGCTTTTACAAGCTCTTCTCCCTGAGGAATGGCTATATCTTTTATATCCAGAAATCCTTTTACAGGAATTGCAGATTTAGCTTTTTCTAATGTTTCGGTACTCATATCAACCTCAATGTTTTTTATTATCAGAAGTTAGAGATTAGAAATTAGAAGTTAGATTTTCAGAGTATGGTAATGATCTCCGTTTTCTGACTTCTGTCTTCTATCCATTAGTTACTGATAAAACTTTTTATTAAACTTTCTATTTCTTTTTTAGCTACATCAAGATCGGTGTTGATGACGATCTTGTCAAATTCGCCGGCGTAGGACATTTCTTCTTCTGCCTTTGCCACACGGATTTTTATGGTTTCTGCATCATCTGTATTTCTTGAAATCAATCTTCGTTCCAATTCTTCGATGGAAGGTGGTTCTATAAAAATAGACAACGCTTTTTCTCCAAAATATTTTTTCAGAGAAATGCCTCCTTTTACATCTACATCAAAAATAACAACTTTTCCCTGATTCCAGATTTTTTCCACTTCAGATTTTAAAGTACCGTAATATTTATCAGTATATACTTCTTCATATTCCACAAAAGCATCTTCAGAAATCTTCTGTCTGAACTCATCAGGTGTCAGAAAATGATAGTCCACGGCATGTACTTCACTTCCTCTCGGCTGTCTCGTTGTGCAGGAAATTGAAAATTCCAGTTCAGGAAATGTTTCCAAAGAATGTTTTACCAATGTAGTTTTTCCGCTCCCTGATGGTGCTGAAAATATAATTACTTTATCCATAGAGTTGTCACTTGCTGGTTGAGAGCTGGCTGTAAACTATTACCTCTCAACGGTCAACTATTATAATACGTTTAATGTTTGTTCTTTAATTTTTTCCAGATCATCTTTCATCATTACCACCAGTTTCTGGATGGCAGCATGATTGGCTTTGGAACCTAACGTATTGATCTCCCTGCCGATTTCCTGAGAAATAAAGCCCAGTTTTTTTCCGTTGAAAGATTCATTGTCCATTACTTCCTTATAATATTTCAAATGCTGGGCAAGTCTTACCTTTTCTTCTGAAATATCAAGCTTTTCTGTGAAATAGGCCATTTCCTGATAAAAACGTGTTTCATCTACGTTCTCGAACTCTTTCAATGCCTTTTGGTAGCGGTCTTTTACGCTGATGATTCTTTCTTCTTCAAAAGGAATGACCTCACCAAGGTATTTGTCAATATTTTCGATGTTCCTGTTTAATTCTTCATGTAAAATGCTGCCTTCGGTTTTCCTGAATTCTTCAAAACGGTCTACTGCTGCATTAACGATCTTAGCCAATGCTTCCCATTCACCTTCAGTCAGTTCATCAGGTCTGGAGGTGATGGCATCAGGAAGTCTTACCGCCATTTTAAGATATTCGAAATCCGGACCGTCTGAGGCTATATTCTTCAGTTCATTCATGTAAGAATCAATTAAATTCTTATTGATCTTTACATCATTAGACTCTTCAAGATTCTCTAAATTGACATAGCAGTCTACTTTTCCACGGATAATTCTATCATTAAGAATTTTTCTGATTTCAAATTCTTTTTCTTTATAACGCAAAGGAATTTTGATATTTAAATCAAAGCTCTTGCTGTTCAGTGATTTAATATCTATTGTAATTTTTTTTCCTTCAAAAACATCTTCGGCTCTCCCGAATCCGGTCATTGATAAAATCATAGTTTTTTATTGTTCTACAAAGATAAACATTTAAATTAGCACTGTGAAATCTGTAAGATTCCATCTGACCTTATAAAAATAATGAAAGTGAACTGATGAAAAATTTGATTTCTGTAGTAGGACCCACCGGAATCGGTAAAACAAGATTGGCTATTGATCTGGCCAAATATTTCAATACGGCGGTTATTTCCTGTGATTCCAGACAGTTTTTTAAAGAAATGAAAATAGGAACGGCGGCACCTTCTGAGGAGGAGCTGGCTGAAGCCTCTCATCATTTTATCGGAAATCTTTCAGTAGAAGATTACTATTCTATAGGGCAGTACGAAGAAGATGCCTTGCAAAAGCTCAACGAACTTTTTAAAGAACATGATACAGTCATCCTTGTGGGAGGAAGTATGATGTATGAAAAGGCTGTGATCGAAGGATTGCATGATCTGCCTGAAGCGAATGCTGAAAACCAGGAAAAGCTTCAGACCATACTGGAACAGGAGGGCATTGAAAAGCTTCAGGAAATTCTGAAAGACCTCGATCCTGAATATTTTAGTGTGGTGGATATTCACAACCATCGGAGGCTTCTGCGTGCGATTGATATTATCTGGCAAACGGATAAAAAATATTCCGAACACATTGCTGTTTCCCAGGACGGCAGGGATTTCAATGTGATCCGTATCGGAATTGAAGCTTCAAGAGAAGAGCTCTATGACAGGATCAACCGCAGAGTAGACATGATGATGGAAAATGGACTGCTGGATGAGGTAAAAGGGCTGCAAAAATTCAAAGGATTGACCGCTTTAAATACTGTTGGGTATGCAGAGCTGTTCAAGTATTTTGACGGAGAGTGGGATCTTGATTTTGCCGTATCTGAAATTAAAAAGAATAGCCGGAGATATGCCAAACGCCAGCTGACATGGTACAGAAAAGCGGACGATATTCATTATTTATCATTGGGATACTCTCAAAAAGACTTTGAGGATCTGATCCAATGGATTACGGAACAGTTTCAAAAATAATTGGATAAATTAAATCTGCTCAATTTGCGAGATTTTTATTGTTTCATGCAGATCACGGAGATTTCGCAGATACTTATGTGATCATTGAGAAATAAAAATGCGGCTCAATAAGAACCGCATTCAAACAATATAATTTAATTTACTACTTCCAACCGCCGCCCAGCGCTCTGTATAGATCTACAATGCTGCTTAATCTCTGTCTCTTAATGGAAGCCAGGTTCAGTTCTGCCTGTAGGGAATTTCCCTGTGCTGTAATCACTTCCAGGTAATTAGCTGAACCTCCTTTGTAAAGAAGTTGTGCACTTTTGATTCCGTCTTTTAGTGTAGTAGCCTGTTCAGTAGCCTTCTGTTCCTGAATTTTTAAATTTTCATTGGAAACCAAAGCATCAGAAACTTCACCTACGGCATTCAATACCGACTGGCGAAAAGCCAGAACGTTTTTCTCTCTTTGAATTTTAGCTACTTCCAGATCCGTTTTCAGCTGTCTTTTCTGGAAGATAGGCTGGGTAATTCCTCCCAGTACTGATCCGAACAGTGATGCCGGAATCTGGAACCAGTTATCGAATTTGAATGAGTTTACCCCTCCGTTAGCGGTAATCTTTAAAGCCGGGTACATACTGGCCTGAGCAATTCCCACCATTGCATTGGATTCTAATAGTACCAATTCCTGCTGTCGTACATCCGGTCTGCGGCTTACCATAGCTGCCGGAAGTCCTGCTGTGATGTTTTGGGGAAGGGAAGTGTCAGACATTTCAATCGTTCTGTTCACCTTATTAGGTACTTCACCTATAAGAATGCTTAATGCATTCTCCTGAATGGCAATATTTTGTTCCAACTGTGAGATCAGAAGCTCTGTGGCCTGCTTCTGAGCAGCAGACTGTTGTACTCCCAAAGAAGTAGTATCCCCGCTTTCCCACATTTTTTGTGTGATCAGTAAAGTATTGCTGCTCAGTTCCAGATTGGATTTTGCGATGGCCAGCTGTTTGTCCAGCATCAACAGGTTGTAATATCCCTGGGCAATCGCTGCCACAACCTGAGTCTGGATAGCTTTGGAACCTTCATAGGTCTGCAGGTATTGCATTCTTGACACTTCCTGCTGATTTTTGATTTTCCCCCAGATATCCGCCTCCCAGGAAAGGTTGAAAGCTGCATTATAATCCTCAACATGACTTTTTCCTAAAAACAGATTTAAGCTTTCTCCATTCATGCTGTTTTTGGATGGCCTTGAAATCTGAGCCGCCACTCCGAAGCCAACGTCCGGATATTGCATATACTTTGCCTGCTTCAGTTTTTCCTGTGAAGAAGCAACCTGTTTCAATGCGATTTGCAGGTCATAATTATGTTTGATCCCTTTTTCAATCAGTTCCTGTAAAATAGGATCATTGAAAAATTGTTTCCACTCCAGATTGGCAATGCTTGCTGTATCGGCAGTGGCTGTATACTGGAATTTTTCAGGAAGCGGAAGGTCCGGTTCCTTGTAGGCCAGTTTTGACACACACGAAACAGCTCCTATAGCTATTGCAAATGTTAGTATAATATTTTTTACTCTTTTCATAGTTTTTGTTTGATAGACTTTTAATGGATACAAAATTTTAAGAGTTATAGTTTTATTTTAATCACAGATTGCACAGATCTTCACCGATGATCATGATGGTATTGAGCCTGGAAAATCAGAGATTTTCAAAAATTTATATGGACTTCTTATATGCAATGTTTGTAGCTTAAAATAAATAAGATGCTAAAATTTTTATGATTTTATAAATCTCACTTTTTTGTTCATCCTTTTTTATTAATGAGTAGAAGCCAAAAGTTCTTCCTCCATCTGTTTTCTCAGAAGTCTTTTCTTTTTTCTGCTCGGCATTTTTTCATGCAGGTACTGGAAGACCACATACATCACCGGAATAATGAAGATTCCGAATACTACACCGGTAAGCATTCCTCCTACAGTGCTGTAACCGATCGAGTGGTTCCCTTTTGAAGAGGCTCCCTGTGTCCATACCAATGGAAGCATCCCTACGATAAAGGCAAAAGAGGTCATTAAGATCGGTCTCAGACGTAATCTTGATGCCTGAAGGGCTGACTCTATCAATGATTTTCCTGCTTTTCTTCTCTGGACAGCAAACTCTACGATCAGGATGGCATTTTTGGCCAACAATCCGACAAGCATGATCAATCCTACCTGTACATAGATATTGTTGTCAATTCCTGCTAATCCTGTGAAGGCGAATACTCCGAATATCCCTGTTGGAATAGTAAGAATAATGGCAAACGGAAGAATATAGCTTTCATACTGGGCTGCCAGCAGGAAGTACACAAATAAAATACTTAAGAAGAAAATGAAGGCAGTCTGCCCGCTTGTTTTGATCTCTTCACGGGTAATACCTGTCCACTCATATCCATATCCTCTTGGAAGTGACTTTTGGGCTACTTCCTCTACAGCTTTGATCGCATCTCCTGTACTATAGCCAGGTTTTGGCGTTCCGTTGATGGTTACCGCATTGAAGAGATTGTTTCTGGTTACTGTTTCAGGTCCGAAAGATCTTTTTAATGTAACCAGTGTTTTTGCTGGAACCATTTCTCCTGATTTATTTTTTACATAAATTCCTTCCAGAGAATTTACATCTGTACGGTAAGGAATATCTGCCTGCGCCATTACTCTGTAATATTTTCCGAATCTGTTGAAATCCGATACAAAGCTGCTTCCGAAATAGATCTGCATGGTCTGCATCAGCTCTGTAACGGAGACTCCCAGCTGGTTCGCCTTATCGGTATCTACATCAATGGTATATTGTGGATTTCCGGCAGCATACGTCGTAAAGGCAAAAGCGATTTCAGGTCGTTTCATCAATTCTCCGATGAATGCCTGGGTAGTTGTTCCCAGTTGCTCAAAAGAACCGTTCGTTTTATCCTGAAGCATGAATTCAAAACCGGAGACGTTACCGAATCCCTGTACCGTAGGGAAGTTGAAGAAAAATGCATTGGCATCTTTCACCTGGCTTACCTTTCCTGTCAGTGTTGCAGCAATCTGGTCCGGATCTTTCATTTCACCGCGCTTGTCATAATCTTTAAGTTTAATAAACCCGGCTGAATAGGGAGAAGCATTAGCATTACTGATAAAGTTCATCCCGTCTGCTACCCAAAGGTGGTTGGTCGCTTTTTCCCCATTGATGATCTTATCGATCTGTTCCGTTGCCCGGTGGGTTCTTTCCAGTGAACTTCCCGGAGGAGTGTTTACCGCATACAATACGAATCCCTGGTCCTCTGTAGGTATAAATCCTGACGGAGCTTTTTTGATCAGGAATACACTTGCAGCAGTAATAACGACAAGACCTCCTATAGCTACCCATTTATTTTTAATTAAAAATTTAAGGCTGTAAATATACTTTCGGGTCATGCTGTTGAAGCTTGCATTAAAGGCATTGAAAAATCTTGCTCCAAACCCTTTTTTGTGATGATGTTCCCCATGCTCTCCCTGAGGATCATTTAAGAACATGGCACATAAAGCCGGGCTTAAAGTCAATGCGTTCACTGCTGAGATCAGAATAGCAATGGCTAAGGTGAAAGCAAACTGTCTGTAGAAAACCCCTGCAGGTCCCTGCATGAAACCAACCGGAATAAATACGGCACACATCACCAGGGTAATCGAAATAATAGCTCCTGAAATTTCACTCATGGAGTTCATCGTAGCGTGTTCTACGGGCATTCCTGTCTGTTCCATTTTGGAATGGACGGCTTCCACCACTACAATGGCATCATCCACTACGATACCAATCGCCAGTACCAATGCAAACAGGGTAAGCATATTGATACTGAATCCAAACAGCTGCAGGAAGAAGAAGGTTCCGATGATCGCAACCGGTACTGCTATGGCAGGAATCAATGTAGATCTGAAATCCTGGAGGAAAATATACACCACGATAAATACCAGGATGAAAGCAATCACTAATGTTTCCACCACCTGATGGATGGATGCATCCAAAAAGTCTTTGGAATTATACATAATGATTGGATTTACTCCCTTCGGCAGGGTGGTTTCTATTACCTTTACCTGCTTTTCAATTTCAGTCAGGATCTCATTGGCATTGGAGCCTGCTGTCTGCAAAATAGCAAATCCGGCAACCGGTTTTCCATCCACTCTGTTTGTCGCGGTATAGGTATATGAACCGAACTCTACTCTTGCCACATCTTTTAGTCTTAGGAATGATCCGTCACTATTGGCCTTAATGGCAATACTTTCGTAATCTTCCCCTTTATTCAGTTTTCCTTTATACTTAAGGATGTATTCATACGTTTCTTTGCTTCCCTGCCCGAGACGTCCGGGAGCCGCTTCAAGGTTATGATCTTTGATCGCTGCAAGAACTTCCTGTGGAGAAAGATTATTGGCAGCCAGTCTATCAGGCTTCAGCCAGATTCTCATGGAATAATCCCTTGTCCCGAATACCTGGGCCTGTGCAACTCCCGGAATACGCTGTATCTGAGGAATAACATTGATCTTCAGGTAATTTTGAAGAAAAAGCTCATCATATTGCTTGGCATCTTCACTGGACAGTCCCATGAACATGATCATACTGTTCTGAACCTTCTGTGTGGAAATTCCGGCCTGTACCACTTCCTGGGGAAGCTGGCTCATGGCTTTCGATACACGGTTCTGAACGTTGACGGCTGCATTATCAGGGTCTGCTCCCTGCTTGAAGAAAACGCTCAGGGTCATCGTACCGTCATTGCTGGAGTTGGAGGTCATATAAGTCATATTCTCAACTCCGTTTACAGCTTCTTCGATCGGAGTCGCTACTGAACGGGCTACCACTTCAGCATTCGCTCCCGGATAGAAAGCCGTTACCTGTACACTTGGCGGAGCAATATCCGGAAAGAGGGCAATCGGTAAATTAAAGAGAGACAGAGCTCCCAATAATAAAAGTATTATGGAGATGACCGTTGAAAGGACCGGTCTTTCTATAAATTGTTTTAACATAAGAAGTTTATTTTTTTAAGTCTTCTGTTGGAAAGGATTATAAAGGCTTTGCTTTTAACAGGCTGTCAGAAGAAATATTTTTAGGATTGATCGATGCGCCTTCTTTTAAGTTTCCAATCCCTGTGAATACGATCTTTTCTCCTGGAGAAAGCCCTTCGGAAATGAAATAATAGCTATCGGTCTTTCCTGATATTTTTATCGGTCTTCCGGCTACCTTCTTATTCTTATCCATGACATATACATAGGTTTTATCCTGGATCTCGAAAGTTGATTCCTGTGGGATGACCACTGCATTAGAGATCAGCTGAGGCATACGCACCCGTCCTGTATTTCCTGTTCTCAAAGCTCCGTTGGTATTGGGGAAAACAGCACGTACACTGATCGCTCCGGTTGTTTTGTCAAACTGTCCGTCCACAATGCTCAGTCTGCCTTTTTCAGGATAGGTACTGTTGTCGGCAATGACCAGTTCTACCATTGGCATATTTTTCAGCTTCTCTTCTAAAGTGGCACCAGGATATTTATTCTGGAAAGCAATGAAATCAAGCTCACTTAAGGAGAAATAAGCATAAATCTCACTGATATCTGATAATAATGTCAACGGATTCGGGTCTGTTCTTGAGATCAGGCTTCCTTTTTTGTAAGGAATTCTTCCGATATATCCGCTTACCGGTGCTGTAATCGTTGTAAATCCTACATTGATTCTGGCATTTCCTACGGATGCTCTTGCCTGTGTTGCGGCTGCAACCGCTGCTTCATAATTTGCTTTTGCCGTTTTAAGCTGTACATCGGAAACTACTTTTGCAGCAACCAATGGCTGAAGTCTGTCTACTTCCACTTTCGCCTTTTGTATGTTGGCATTGGCAACCTGAAGATTGGCCTGAGCCATATTCACCTGCTCACCGTAGCTTCTTGAATCTATTTTGAATAAAGGCTGTCCGGCTCTTACATAAGCTCCTTCCTCTACATAGATTTTATCAAGATATCCATCTACCTGTGATCTTATTTCTACGTTGTTTTTACCTTCCAGGGCAGTTGGAAATTCCTGATATGTAGTGGCGGGTGAGGTGATAACGGTATAAACCGGAAGTTCAGGAGCTGGCGGTGCGGCATTGGATCCTTCTGCGGCTTTGGTGCAGCTCTGTAAAAGAATGATACTTGAAATAAGTACTATTAACCTTGTTTTTCCAGGTATTTTCATTTTGGTTTAATTTTTTTAATGAAGTGTTAGATGTAATAAGTAATGTTCTTTGTAATAAATGCTGTTTTTTTTCCTAACAGTGTTAATGATTTGTTCAAAAAAAATTACAGAATTTTTAATGGCTGATCAGATCAATTGTTCCCATAATTGAAATTGTTTTAATAGGTTTAAGTATATAAAAGATGAGGTGTATCTATGTTAATTTTACTAACAGTGTTAATTTATTAAGCAAAAATGCTTACTTTTAAATCCGGTTTTATCAAATGTGGCATAAATGGTTTTCGTTTTAAATTAGTTTTTATATGAATTTTTAAATTAATTCAGTGTTAAATTTCCTAACGGTGTTAATTTTTAGTTCAAAAAAAAATTATAATGACTTAATAAATGCCGAAACAGTTTCGTCCAATGTCGTTTTATTCATCGTAGAAGGGATATCCGCAGTACGCATCATCATAATGGAGATCATACCATGTACGGCAGAAAACAGAGCATGAGACATATGACAGGCATTATCTGGATTAGATCCATTCTTCTTGATAATGTTATAGGTACATTCATAGATCAACTCCTGGAATGACGAAAATTCTTTTTTCATCTGCCCTTTTCCACAACATTGCATTCCCAGACCAAACATCAGCTGATAATATTCTTTATTCTTAAAAGCAAAGTTCCAATATGCATCCACGATGGCAACAAGCTGCTCCTCCGGAGTGTCATGCTTCTGCTGAGCTTTTAATAATTCTATATGTAATTTGTGAAAGCCATCCAGAGAGATTTCAAACAGAATGGCTTCCTTGTTTTCAAAATAATCATACACTACCGGTGCGCTGTATTCAATAGCATCTGCTATTTTGCGCATGGAAAGCGAACCCCAGCCTTCGGTTTTTGCCAAAGTAAAAGCCGCCTGCAAAATATTTGCACGAATGGATTCTTTTTCTCTTTGACGACGTTCATGTAGGCCCATGATTTGATTTCTAACAGTGTTAGCAAAACTACAAACTTTTTAATATAACTTCCAAAGGATATTATAAATTTAATTTCCAAAGATGGTTTATAGAAGATTTAATTAATTGGCCGACAGCTGGAGGAATAGGCATTAGAGGTAAGCTCGGGTTTAAAAAAGACCGATAATAGAATTTGACTATAACTATTTTTGAGGACTGAATATCTTCTTTCTTCCAGCTTCCAGTCTCCTTACCATGTTAAAAATAAAATGTCTGTTTCAGAACTCAGCTTAATTAATAAAAGAAATATCTATCTTTGCGGGTAAAGAAAAAAGGATATGAATACTCCCTCAAATATGCTGGCATTAGGAACAAAAGCTCCGTTTTTTGAGCTTCCTAACCCGTCAAAAACGAATGAAATTCAGTCTTTGGAAGAGCTGAAAGGAGAAAAAGGAACACTGGTGATTTTTATGTGCAACCACTGTCCGTTTGTTCTTCATGTGATCGACAAGATCAATGAACTATACGAAGATTACAACGAAAAAGGAATTGAATTTATTGCCATCAATGCTAATGATATTGAAAAATATCCGGCTGATTCTCCTGAAAAAATGATCGAATTCCAGATCGAAAGAAAATTTGATTTTCCTTATCTGTTCGATGAGAGCCAGGCGGTAGCCAAAGCATATGATGCGGCCTGTACTCCTGATTTTTACTTCTTTGATGAGAAGCTTGATCTTATCTACAGAGGTCAGATGGATGATTCAAGACCGGGAAATAATAAAGATGTCACCGGAGAAGATCTGATCATTGCTTTTGAAAATCTTTTGGCAGGGGAACCGCAGGAAGAAATTCAGAGACCGAGCATGGGGTGCAATATTAAATGGAAGTAGTGTTTAATTGAAAATAGGGAATTGAAAGTTGAAATAATTTTTAATTGCCAATGTTTATAATATAAAATATAAGCTGTTCTTTTGGAACAGCTTTTTCTTTAAAGAGATGATTTCTATTTACATTCGGGAAGTGATAATAAATTGTTTTTTGTTGTATTATCTGCCTCTGTTTTTAAATATTGAGTACCATTATATGTTTCTGCAGTAATAACTTTTGCTCTGTTGCCATAGATGTCGGTAACATAAGCTTCACCATTTTCATTTTTTATCCAATTATATATTTCTAATCTGGTGTTTTTCCCTGATTTTCCATCATCTCTAACCCATCCTAAATGAGTAATTGCTAAATTTGGATTTTCATGATAGCCACTGTTTTTGTTAATACATGTAATTCTAATTGCCATAATTTGTAATTTAAGATTGTTAATAAATTATTTTTTACGAAAATAATCTATGTTAATTGCTTATCCTTACGGTTTTCCATAAATTGGAAATTGTTTTAATGGCAAGATTCGTTAAAAACTGGCTGTAGTTTTAACTTCGCTTTCAACCTTCAAATCCACATTCACTTTATTATGAGAGTAATTCTTAATGAACTCTGAAGGCGTTTTCCCGGCATATTTCTTAAACATTCTGTTGAAGTAGGTCACATTATTGAAGCCGCAGCTGTAGCTGCATTCGGAAATACTCATATCCTGGGCCATCAGCAGGCAGGCTTTATTGATCCGATAGCGGTTCACGAATTCTGTGAAGGTAATCTGCGTCGCTTTTTTAAAGAAATTACAGAATGCAGGTAGTGTGAGATTGGCCAGCCTGGCTACATCTTCAATATCGATCTCCTTATCATAATGATGTTCCACATACGTGAAAATGTTTTCAAGGCGGGTTTTGTTCTTCGAAATAATGGTGTAGGGCATGATTTCTTTGTTCAAAAGCTCATAATCTTCACATTTCGATAGCTCGAAAAGGATCTCAAGCAGCAATAAATATCTTTTGTATCCTTCCGATTCCAGCATGAGCTTTAATTTCGGAAGCATCAGTTTTTTTACTTTCTGATGAAACTGAATGCCATATTTTGAAAGTTCAAGTAAATTTTTAATAGACCTGGCTTCCACCTCCTGCTGAGGAAACTGGAGGATCTCTTCTTTGAACTGCAATACAATCTCTTCATGAGGATCTGTAGAATTCAATCCAAATCCAGAATGGGGAATATTAGAACCGATCAGGACCAGATCTCCATTGGTATAATTGCTTTTATGATATCCAACATGACGGGTACCATTTCCGGAAATAACACATACCAGCTCTATTTCCGGATGATAATGATATTCCCACTTGAATTCCGAAATAGGGGAGTTGTTATGAATCGTACGGAATGAGCTCTTTTCATTCGGAATTACTCTTTCAAAAGTAACTTTCATTTAATTAATCATATTTAATTGCTAAAAATACTAATTATATTAATATAGTTCAAATATTGATTTACTGTGTTAAATTATCGTTAACACAAATGCTTCTATCTTAGCCGACAAGAAATAACCTGAATGAAAAATCTTAACATCAAGGCAGTTTTATTTTTAAACTATTTTGTCTTTGCCATTCTCCTGAATTCTGTGGGAACAGTGATCCTGCAGGTACAGCAGAACTTTGGGATCTCAAAATCTTCTGCCAGTGTTTTGGAAGGTTTCAAAGACCTTCCTATTGCGATATGTTCATTCATTCTGGCTTCATTTCTTCCAAAGATAGGGATCAAGAATTCTATGTTGACCGCCTTGTTTTTGGTAAGCGGTATGTGCTTTGTCATGCCATTTGCCAATGATTTTTGGTTCTTTAAATTATTATTTGCCATTGTAGGGGTATCCTTTGCATTAATCAAAATCTCTGTATTTACCTCTATTGGGCTGGTAACAGAAACAGATAAGGAGCATTCCAGCTTTATGGGATTTCTGGAAGGGTTTTTCATGATCGGAGTATTGGCAGGCAATCTTTTGTTTAGCTTGTATATTGATGATCATAATCCGAAATCTACTCACTGGCTGAATGTTTACTGGGTTTTGGGAGGACTTTCTGCACTATCATTCCTGTTTTTATTCTTTTCAAAACTGAATGAGAAAGAAGCTAAAAGCGAGAAAACTGATCTATTGGGTGATTTGAAAAACAGTGTCAGCCTGTTCAGCTATAAAAAGGTATTGTGTTTTCTGTTGTGTGCCTTCCTTTTTGTATTGGTAGAGCAGAGTTTTCAGACCTGGACACCTACATTCTATAAAGAGATCTTAAAAGTTCCGACTTCAATGAGCATTCAGGCGGGAGCAGTACTGGCGGGAGCTTTTGCTTTGGGAAGATTTCTATCAGGCTTCTTTTCCAAAAAGTTCAGCTGGATCTATGTGGTTTCCTTTTGTGTTATTGGTTTTGCGATAAGCTTACTCCTGGTATTGCCTCTGACTCACAATATTCATATTGATGCCGGCACAAATTGGTTGAATGCACCTCTGGTAGTGTATCTGTTTCCTTTGATGGGTGGTCTGCTGGCGCCGATCTATCCGAGCATTAACTCGGTGATCCTGGCTTCAATACCTAAATATCTACATAGTGCAATGTCTGGACTGATCGTGGTTTTCTCAGCGATCGGAGGAACGATAGGTTCGGTCATTACAGGTTTTGTGTTTCAGGAATTTAGTGGGCAACGGGCATTTTACCTTTCTCTGATCCCTCTTTCACTACTGATCACATCAGCCGTTTTCATGAATAAATTAAAAATAAACCCTAAGAAATAAAATGAGTAATCAGCTTTACATCAACGAAATTCAAAATCTTTTTGATGCTGTGCAGAGATCTGAAATCTTTGAAGATCAAAAAATGATGACAGATGCCGTTCCATTATTCCCAATTGCTAAGATCAATGAGGACTATGAGAAAGCAAAAGATGCTGATGGTTTTGACCTGAAAGATTTTGTCATGACTCATTTTGATTTTCTGGGAGCAAAAGTTTCTATTCAGAGAGAAGATCATCTCCCGATTAGGGAACATATTGAAAAGCTTTGGGATGAGCTTACCCGTACAGCGTATGAAGAAAAGGGTACACTTCTGAAATTGCCAAAACCTTATGTTGTTCCGGGAGGGCGTTTTAATGAATTCTTCTACTGGGACAGCTATTTTATTATGTTGGGACTTCAGGTTTCAGGCAGGGTGGAGATGATGGAGAATATTATTGAGAACTGTTCTTACCTGATCCGCAATGTAGGCTTTGTCCCGAATGCGAGCAGAACTCACTTTTTGAGCCGTTCGCAGCCTCCTTATTTTTCATTGATGCTAGATCTGCTTTTTGAAACGACAAATGATGAAAGAATCTACGTACAATATTATGATACATTAGAAAAAGAATATGCTTTCTGGATGAATGGTGAGGATGGGCTTAAAAGAAATTCAAATGTAAAGAGAGTGATCAGAACTGAAGAGGGGGATCTTTTGAACCGTTACTATGATACGGAAAATACTCCCCGCCCTGAAAGTTATTTGATTGATATTGAAGATCATGAGAATGCTTCGGGAGAGGAATTTTACAGAAATATAAGAAGTGCCTGTGAATCCGGTTGGGATTTTTCCAGCCGGTGGTTTGCAGATGGAGAACATATACAGACCATAGAAACGCTGAACCTTGCAGAGGTTGATCTGAACTGCCTTTTATGGCATCTGGAAATGACCCTTGCAAAATCTTCAGCGCTTCAGAGTCTCAACGAAAAAGAACAATTTTTTTCTGAAAGAGCAGCAGCGAGAAGACAGATGATCAATAAATACTTCTGGGATGAAAGAATGAAGATTTACAAAGATTATCACATCAAAAAAAACACAAAAACACCGTCTGAACATATTGCTGCTCTTTACCCTTTATTTCTTGGTCTTGCAGATCAGGATCAGGCTGAAGCTGTCGCGGATACGATTGCTGAAAAGTTTTTGTACCAGGGCGGATTGGTTACAACAACCAAAAAAACGGGCCAGCAATGGGATCTGCCCAATGCCTGGGCTCCCTATCAATGGCTTGGCTTTAAAGCGATGAAGAATTATGGGTTCAATGAGCTGGCAGAAAAAATTAAAAAAAACTGGTGTTCCAATGTAGAAAGAGTTTATAAGAACACCGGAAAACTGATGGAAAAATACAATGCATTAGATACAGAAACAATAGCAGGCGGCGGGGAATACCCCAATCAGGATGGATTCGGTTGGACGAATGGAGTGTATTTGAAATTACAACAAAACTGAAACTAACAATAAAAAATATGGCTATGAAAAAAAAATCAATCTTTTTAATCGCCGCAACAGCTACGTTATATTTTAATAATGCTTATGCCCAGGAAACGCCGCAGGATTCTGCAAAAGTTTCTTCTATCGATCAGATTGTTATTACAGGAAATTCCAATCCAAAGAAAAAAATAGAATCCAGTACTGCGATTTCAACATTCAGTGCCAAGGAGATTCAGAAGCAGAATCCTATCAGTGCAGCGGCTTTGCTACAGAGAGTTCCGGGATTCGCTGTGGAGACTTCAGGAGGTGAAGTGGGGAATAACCTTTTTGCAAGAGGTATTCCTTCCGCCGGAGCCTATGAATTTGTACAGGTACAGGAAGATGGTCTTCCGGTCTTTGAGGATGGTGCGCTTCAGTTTGCCAATGCAGATAATTTTTTCCGTGTGGACAACTCGGTAAGCCGTCTTGAAGCTTTGAGAGGAGGTTCGGGCTCTATCTATGCCAATAACTCCCCGGGAGGGCTTATCAACTTTATTACCAAAGAAGGAACCAACGATTTTAAAGGAACGGCAAAGCTGGAAACGAGTACTTACGGGCTTATGCGTACAGATCTTAATATCGGAGGGGCTTTGGTTGAAGACAAATTGTTTTTCAATGTAGGCGGTTTTTACAGAACTGATGACGGAATCAGAAAGACAGGCTTTAAGGCGAACAACGGAGGACAGATCAGGATGAACCTTAAATATGTATTTGACAAAGGTTATGCTAAGGTGTATTATAAAAAACTGGATGACAGAAATACATTCTTCCTGCCTATTCCATTGGTACAGAATGGAAATGATTTAAAAGGATTTCCAGGTTTTAACCCTAATTATGGAACTTACAGCTACAGAGCCATCAGCCAGTTGAATATTCCACAGGCCGAAGGTGGTTTTTTCAGCAGAAACCTCGAAGATGGAATTCATCCGAAAGTTGATGTATTGGGAGCTGAATTTAAGTATGACCTTGGAAATAACTTCAGCGTTCTGAACAAGACCCGATATACCAATATCAATATGAACTATACGGGAATTTTCCCGGCAGGAGGTCCCAAAACGGCTGCTGAGTTTGCTGCAGATAATGGCATTGCCGGAAATGCATTCCAGTATTCACTGGTGAGCAATGGAGCCGTGGTGAATCCTGCTCATGTCCAAGAATTAGGTTTCTGGGCTATTGACAAGAAGATGAACAACTTTGTAAACGATCTTCAGTTCAATTATAAATTCGACAAAGGGAATGTAACCGCAGGTTTCTATAAATCTAACTGGAAATCCCAGCAATACTGGAACTGGAGTAATATTCTGACCACTGCTACAGACAGACCGGAGCTTTTAAATTTAGTAGATACTTCTCTTCTGCCGACTGATGATGGTTATTCTAAAACCTATAATGGAGTGACAGATATGACCTTCTTACAGAGAAATACACAAACTCAGGGAAGCTTAAATGACCTTTATGTAAATATAGATTACAATGTTACTGATGATCTGAGCCTTAACGGAGGTATCCGTTACAGCCATGATTACTATAAAGGAAGCTTTGCCAATACGACAACTTCAAATCTGAATAACTCGGGACTTACCACAGATGGAACGCATGGTTTCTCAACGACTACAGCGGATGATAATATGAGTGTGCTGGGAAATAAATTTACTTACTGGAATTTCAATGTAGACAGGGTTTCATTCACATTGGCAGCTAATTATAAGATCAATAGGGAAAATGCGGTTTACGCCCGTTTTTCCAATGGGTTCAGATCTCCTAATGAGGAAGCTTATTATAATTATTTCTCTACCCCGAATCCGGATAAGCCTTTGAAACCGGTGTCAACAAATCAGCTGGAAGTAGGATATAAGTACTATTCCCGTACTTTTGACGTAGCAGTAATTCCGTTTTATTCTACATTGAAAAACCTTTCATTCACTGATATCTTATCAAGCGGTGCTTCAGAAAATACTTTTGCAAACACTGAAAACTATGGGGTTGAGCTGGAAGGATACGCCCGTTTATTCAATAATATAGTGGAAATTACATTCAACGGAACCATTCAGAATCCAAAATATAAGGATCTGGAGGCTGGAAGCCTTTTGGAAGGGAATACCGTACGAAGAATACCTAAGTTCTATTTTAATATTGCTCCTGCAGTGAATATCACAAAGTCATGGAGAGCGTATGTAAGCATGAACTATTACGGAAAACGCTTCCAGGATGAGCTGAATGTACAAACTTTACCTTCTTTCACGGAGTTTGGAGCAGGAATGTCTTATCAGCTAGGCAAGATACGTTTTGCAGTAGACGGTACAAATATCTTTAATACCATTGGTATTACGGAAGGTGACCCTAGAGCCGGCTCACCGACAGGAGACGGTATCATTATGGCAAGACCTATTATGGGGGCTGCTGCAAGAGCTTCCATTACTTTAGATTTCTAAATTTTCTATTTCTTTTATAATAATGAACCCGCTCAATTGAGCGGGTTCATTTATGTTCAGTTTATTATAAAAATTTTAACCGATAGAAACTTATTATTTTTCCAGGGCAGAAGTGCCGGAGTGGGGTGCCGTATAAGATAATGCACCGGTAGGACAGTTGTCAATCTGCTTTTTCAGTTCTTCTGCTGTAGCTTTTTCCGGAGTGATCCACGGTTTATCTTTGGGATGATAAACATTGGGAAGCATTTTTACACAGATAGCAGCATGCTGACATTTTGCAGGTTCCCAAAGTATCATAAGATCTTTGTTTTGGGTATATTCATGTGTTGCCATAATAATAGATTTTAGAAATTTTTCAACATTCTTAATCCAAATAGTCTAACGGGTAACTTTTCTGCCCATATTTTTCGTTAAGCATTTCCAGCTTTTGTATGTATTCAGGAGTAAACTCTGGAACTGGTAAAAATTCACCGGGCTTAACTGATTCTCCAAGTTCTTTAAAGAAATCTTCCAAACCTGCCGGCCTTACAGTACAGATTACCCGTGCGTTCTCTGTGGAAACGTTTTTAAAACAATGAACGGCTCCTCCTTCGGGAATATCTACAAATCCACCCACTGTTACTGTTGCCTGGCCATTCTCTGTTTTGTATAAAAGCTCTCCTTCTGTTACAAAAAAGGTCTCATGAATATCCGAATGGGAATGCGGTGCGGGCCCTCCTCCGGGTGGAACGATCATGTCAATGACAGCATATTCACCGTTAGTTTCCTTACCTGACACAATAATGCGGTAGTTATCTCCCATGACACCGACGTACTCACCTTCAGTAGGGGACGTTATTTTTATATTTTGTGAATGCTTATTCTCCATATTATTAAAATTTTGTGTGAATTAAACCTGTCGTTTATTGCCACTATACATACCTCCATCATAATAAGGAGCTTTTGTATCAGTTTCAAACAGAACAAGCTCTGCATTGTCTTTTGTTTCAAACTGTATGTTTTCATCCCTGATAAACAAGCTTTCCCCCTTACTTAAGTTTATCATTTGATTGACAATGATATTTCCCTGGAAAACATAGAGTAAGTAACCGAAATCAGGCTTAATCTCATCGGGGAGAGAAAAACTTTTTCCGGGGATAATCTGCATATCATATATCCATGTATTGCTGCTTAGCTCAAGAGGTGTTTTTTCTTTGTCCGGGGAGGCTATCAGGCGCCATTCATTAAGGCTGTGTACAACATCCAGTTCCTGAAAAATTACCTCAGGAGCATTATCTTTTTTTCCCGGGCGGATGAAAATCTGAAGACCTTCCTGTTCTTCCAGTATCTCTTCCTCATGATAGAACTGCTTTCCTGCTTTCATCAGCATCAACCGGGTTGGGGTGATCAGTTCTGTGAAACCTTCAGAATCTGTATGCTTAACTTTTCCGGTCCTGAAATAGGATAAAATATCATCGTTAACATGCGGATGCATTTTGATGACCACACCTCCCCGGATATGGGCCTGATCTATCCGGCCGATGCTATAATACCCTGTGTCATTATCCGTAAGCTCTGTACCAGGATATAGAATTGAAATATGGCTGTTACCTGCCTTTTTAGAGTTATCTATTTTTTTTATCATATACTTTACTAAATTTTAAAACAAGGTATCACTATAATGGTTTCTGGTTTTCTTACTATTGGGAATGTTCTGTAGCTCTTGGGGATTTGTTTTGTTTTTAAACGAATTTCCCAATAGTAGAAATCACTTCTTCACCTATAATCTGCACCAGCTTTTCTCCGTCTTCGGTTGCCCAGCTGGAAGTCAGCTCAGCTACCAGCTGATTAATTGTCGTTGTACGTACTCCATGGTTTTCCCAGGTCTGCTGCGCTATGTCATCTGCAATCTGTGTAGGTGATCCGCCGGCATCAATAACTACCTGAACATCAAAGCCTTCATCCACCATCGATCTGGATGGGTACACAATGCATACATCATGCGTCAGACCGGCCATGATTACATTTTTGCGTCCGCCGGCGGCATTGAGAACGGCAGCTTTATAATTCTCATCGTTCCATGCATTGGTAATACCCTCGCGTTTAATACGGTTTTCATATTCTTCCGGAAGCAGCTGCTGCAGTTCCGGAATGATAGGTCCCTGCATACGGTCCTCCTGGCTGCTGGTAAGTACTATAGGAATTCCTATTGCCTTCGCTATTCTGGCCAGTGCTTTGGTTCTGCTGACAATCATTTCCTGAGGTCTGTTGGCACACCATTGAAGGGTCCCTGTCTGATGGTCAATTAAAAGCATTACGGTGTCTTCTTTCTTAAAAAATTTCATAATAATGGGATTTTACAATTGATTATTGAAGAATTTTGTATCAGTTTTTATTCAAACTGTATTGACAAGATAGAGACATTTATGATGGTTCGCAATGTCAGAAACGGACTATTATTGGTCAGAAATTTCTATTTATTTTAAAGAAGGTTCTGTGTAAATAACCGGTATTCTTTAGGAGTCATTTTTGCATATTTTTTAAAATATTTACCGAAGGTGCTTTGATCAGGGAAGTTAAGGATGGAAACGATATGCGTTAAAGTCAGATCGTTTTTTTGTAATAATACTTTTGCTTCCATGATGACCTGCTTCCGGATCCATTCACTTGCAGGTACGCCTGTTTCTTTCAGGACCATACGGCTCAGGTATCTTGGATGCACATGCAAAGTATCTGCGTAAAAATTAACGCTTCTTTCTTTCTGGCTGAATTCTGAAACTAATTTTCTGAAGCGGATACTCAGTATACCTGAGGTTTTTTCAGGCTTATGCTCCCGGGTATAAAAATCAGCTATACTATTCAGCAGGCTGTACACGGTTCCCCGGATAATTTCTATCTGAAAAGAGTTTTGTGGTGAAGGATAAGATTCAAATATGTCGAACATCTTCTTCACGCTGCTAAACTCTTCCTCCGTTAGATTTGTTATATAGGCCCCATATAATGGAAGGTCAGAAAAGGCTTTTAAAAGACTGGACTCAATTAATTTTTCTTGTATAAACGTTGAAGGAACCAGAATACTGGAAGCATCATACACTGCTTCAGATTTATCCCATCTCTTAATAGCGGTGGGTTCAGCAAAAATAAGCGCAGGAGCTTTAATATGATGTTGTATAAGGTTCGTCTGTAAAAACATTTCGCCCTGTTTCAGAAGTCCGATACAATAATAGTCTGATCGGTAGGGCTCCTCCTGGCTGGCTGCAATTTTAAAATGAGGAATATAAATATATCCGCCATTCTGGAGATTAAGGTCTTCAAAATCATTATTTAAGGAAGCAAGAGAAAAATTTTTTATTTCATTCATATGATTTTATGCCGGTAACAGCTATGAGATTTTCAAACCTTTCAGAAGAATAGATTTTTTATCTCATCAATTGTACCTGATCGTGAAGTAATGGATAATAAATATAAATATTTTTTACAAAGTATTGTATATTTTTGTTTTTAGGTATTTTTTGTTTGAGCAGTTGAGTTTTATAGAGGATTATCTTCGCTGTCCCCTTCCATCCACCTTCTCATCTGAACCCGGTGTGCCGGAGTTTCCTGGATTCCTCCTGCGAGTATGTCTAAGAACTTATCCCATAGATTCTTTTTCTTGTAGGCTTCCTGTTTTAATTCGTTATATGCCTGAATATAATCTTTCTCATAGGTATATGCTTCTTCAACGGTGTAATTTTTCGGCATATATTTTAGTACTTCCTGAGTAATTTCGTCAATTTCTTCAGGCTTTAGCTTTTCGATTAATGACAATTTAATATTTACAGTTTCGGCGATATCTAAAATTTTTTCCAGGTTTTCTCTTATTTTTTTCCAGATTTCATTCCAGTTTTGAAGTTTGCTGTCTACAAACACCACCTTTCCTAGGTTATCCATGTCGGAAAGCTTTAGCTGAACGGTCTCAACGTTCGTTTTATATTGGTTCCATAATTCTGTCAGACGATCTGCCTCTTTATTCTTAAGCTTCTGAGATAATATCTCTAATCTTTCTCTTAAAAGAGTTACATTTTCAACAAGTACTTCTTTTTCCTGCAGCCAAATGTCAGTCAGCCCTTTTTCGTTAATAATACTTTTCCCGGCTTCTTCTATCAGGTCAAGTATTTCTTTATCAAGCTTTAGAATATCTGATTCTATATCGCCAATTTCATTGACTGTCTTCCTGATAGTCAGCACTGATTTAATGACCGGATTGAATGTTTGGGGCTGTTTGTGTTCGAAATTTTGATTTTCCATTTTGTGTTAGTGATTATTTTTAATTTGTTAAGAAAATGATAATAGGCTTATCAGGACAAATTAGAAATATTCATAAGTGAAAACAATGTCAAGAATGGATTATTTTTGGTCAAAATATTCTATTTGTTGGTAAGGAGGAAAAAAGATATGGTTACCACAGGTTGATCAATGGTAAAAGTGTATATACATTATATTTAGTGTATTGAACGTTTTGGCTGTCCCTGAATAGAATTTACGATATTATTGGAGATGAAGATTTGAACCCGTTATTTAAAAAACGGGTTGTACTGCTTTTCAAAACCAATCGACGTAGGATTTCCATGGCCTGAAAATACCTGGGTATCATCATTTAAAATAAAAAGTTTAGTCTTAATACCGTCGATCAGTTGTTCGTAGTTTCCTTTATACAGATCTGTCCTTCCAATGCTTCCTTCGAAAAGAACATCACCTGAGATCATAAATTTCTGGTTTTCGTTATGGTAAACCACACTTCCCGGAGAATGTCCCGGAACATGGTATATCCTGAACTTTTCTCCATCCAGATCCAGTTCATCACCTTCTTTTACATATTCAATATCTACTTTTACAGGATCGATCTTCATTCCGAATCTTATTCCGCTTGCCTGGAGCATGCCAAGTACTTCCTGGTCTTCCTGATGCATTTGGACCGGAACTTTGAAAGTATCAAAAGCCCATTGAAGGCCAAGTACATGATCGATATGGGCATGGGTCAGCAGAATTTTCCGGATCTTTAAACCGTTTTCTGTAATAAAATTACCAATAGCCTGAGTTTCCTGCTCATTCATATTTCCCGGATCAATTAGCCAGGCATTTTTATTTTCGTTATAGATGATATATGTATTTTCGCTCGCAAAGTTGAATACGAAGCCCTGGATCTGAAGCATATCTGAATTATTTTTATTTCAAAAATACAATATTATTAAGAAAATGACGATTTTTCGCTATCTTCGTCATAATGAAAACTTTGCGAATACTCTTACTCTCTTTGGGCGGACTGGTTTATGGACAAAATATCCAGAGTATCCAGCTGTTTAACCCACAGACCAATGACGAAACACCTGTCATTAAATTTGGTGAACAATTGGTTTTAAGCTTTGATGATCTTACCAATAGAAGTGATATCTACAGGTATACGATTAAACATTATGACCGGAACTGGAATGATGATAACCTGTTCTTTACAGAATTTGCCACAGGAAGTATGAATGCGCTTCTTGACCAGTTTCAGTATTCTTTCAATACCCTGCAGGCCTATACCCACTATAAGCTGACTTTTCCGAATGATAAGATACAGCCGAAAATTTCAGGAAATTATGAGCTGATCGTCTATAAGGATTCTGTAGATAAGCCTCTTTTCAAAAGGAGATTTTATTTGGTGGAGGATATGGCTGCTCTCGGGGTAAATATTTCAAGAATTGCGGATGCCAAAAACCCTAATGTAAATCAGAGGGTAGAGGTGAAGGCTTCTCCTAAAGGAGGGGATATTTCTTCCAATGTCAATTCCATCACCCTGAATGTGATGCAGAATAATAACCCGAATATGGTTATTACGAATCAGAAGGCGAGTACGGTGTTAGGAAATCAGCTTCTTTTCCAGCAGATGAATCTTGTATTCCCCGGAGATAACGAGTTCTATTATTTTGATAATAAAAATATGAATATGGCGGCGGATATGGTTCGCGCTACAGAAATAAAGGATGATGTCAATCAGACGTATCTTCACCCGGTATGGGCTTTTCCGTTGAATTACCAATACCAGCCTGATGTAAACGGAGCATGGTATTACAGAAGAAATGACCTGGGAAGAGAACGGGATGCGGAAAGGGAAGCAGATTATTCCATGGTCCATTTTTATCTGGAATCTGATCCTGTAGATAAAGAAATTTATGTTCTGGGAGGATTCAACAATTTCAAGCCGGACAAAGAAAATCAGATGCAGTATGATGCTACCACCAGGCAATATGTTGCTAAAATATTCCTGAAACAAGGTTTCTATAATTATGTTCTGGCTACCAAAGAAGGGAACGGATCTTTAAATTTTGGTGAAGTGAACGGTAATTTCTGGCAGACAGAAAACTTATATCAGGCATTTTTATATTATGCGCCTTTCGGAAGAAATTATGATGGGCTGATGGGGTATGGAGAATTCAGAACCCCTGTCGGTAACAAACGTTAAAGATTTATTTTGAAATAAGAATGAAGGCTGTCTCTCCCGAGGCAGCCTTTACTTTTATAAAGTGAGCTTTGAAAATGTAATACCCAATATCAAATATAATGCACAGCATAGTGAAAAATAATAATTCACAAAATTTTGATTTTTATTAAATATATTAATTAAAAATATTTTTATTAATAAAATTATATTCAATTAATTCTCTTCTTTTTAAAATCGTTATTGTGTTTTGTTTAATGATTTATTTTTTCAATTGAATTTTATTTAATAAATATGTCATTGTATTGTGAAAAGTTTATAAATTCGTTTTCACATTTAACAAATATTATTATGAAAACAAAATTTATCTTAGTGGCAAGCGTTGCTGCCTGCTCTTTTGTTTTTGGACAAAACACTCCATCAAAATTAATTCCTGGTAAAAGCGGATTACACGCTGAATTTATGCGATTCGAAAAAAACGGGCCTGCTTTTCAGGGAAGCCCTGTTTTATTTGATGAGGCTTCCCAAAGACTTTCTCCTGGCCAGGGCCGTAAACTGGGTCAGGAAAAAGATGAGTTGGGATTTGAAACTTATCGTTTTCAGCAGACCATTAATGATATTCCTGTAGAGTACGGAATGATGGCGGTACAGACCAAAGGAGGCAAGATCCTGGGGCAATCAGGTTCATGGATCCTTAAAACACCGAAAGAAGTTGAAAGAAAAGCTAATATTTCTGAGAGTGTAGCATTGCAGAATGCATTATCATTTGTGGGAGCCGATTCATACAAATGGGAGAACAAAGAGGAAGAAGATTTTGTTAAAAAGGAATCTAACAATACGAAAGCCAGTTTTGCTCCGAAAGGTGAGCTGGTATACTATTCAGATCCAACCGATGACAAATTGAATGATTTAACATTAGCTTATAAATTTGATATTTACTCAGAAAAACCATTAAGCAGACAATATGTTTTCGTAGATGTTAAAAGCGGAAAGGTTCTGGGAACGGATGCCATTATCCATGAAGTCAATACACCCGGAACCGCTACAACGGTATACAGCGGAAACCGAAATATTATTACTGATTCTTACAACGGAAGCTACAGGCTGAGAGAAACAGGAAGAAATGGCGGAACATCAGTTGAAACATATAATGCAAAAAAAAGTACTAACCTATCCGGAGCTGTAGATTTTACCGATTCGGATAATGCATGGAATAATGTGAATACCAACAAAGACCAATATGCTACCGATGCACACTGGGGAGCTGAAATGACACTGGATTATTATTATACAAAGTTTGGAAGAAAAAGTATTGACAACAACAATTTTGCGATAAAATCCTATGTGCATTACGGAAATAATGTATTTAATGCTTATTGGGATGGATCAAGAATGCTTTACGGAGACGGAAGTCCTACAACAAATGGAGGAAAGCCATTGACAGCCCTTGACGTTTGCGGTCACGAAATTACCCATGGAATGACTTCCAAAACAGCCAATCTTGTATACCAGAGAGAACCCGGCGCATTAAATGAAGGATTCTCTGATATTTTCGGAAATACAATAGAACGTTGGGCAAGACCAACTCAGGCAAGCTGGACATTAGGAGAAGATTTCAGCTATGTGATCAGAGATATGGCTAATCCAAATGCTTATAGCCAGCCGGATACCTATAAAGGAAAGTATTGGAAAGATGCAAGTAATTCCTGCACACCTCAAGGAAACCCAAATCTGCCAGGATATAATGATTATTGTGGGGTTCATACTAACTCGGGAGTTCTTAACTTCTGGTATTATTTGTTGGTAACCGGAGGATCAGGAACCAATGATAATGGCTTTGCCTATAATGTTTCAGGAATAGGGCTGGATAAGGCCGGTGCCATTGCCTATAGAACATTGACTACTTATCTTACCTCTACTTCTACCTATGCCAATGCGAGAACGTATTCCCTTCAGGCTGCGGCAGATCTATACGGAGCAGGCAGTAATGAAGTGACTCAGGTTACCAACGCATGGAATGCCGTAGGAGTGGGCGGAGGAACTTCGGCAGCGGGACTTGTTGCGGCAGCTGCCAATGATTCTCCTTATACCATCAGTCCAAATCCGGCAACAGACAGGTTTACGGTGAATTTTGAAGGAAAAGCGGGTAAAGGAACTGTAGAACTGATTAGCCTTACAGGAAAAAGAGAAATCTCCGAAAAAGTTAATATTAAAGATGGAGCGAATAAAGTAGAAATACAGCTTCCGTCTAATATCCTTCCAGGAGTATATATTGTAATGGTAAATGGACAGAATGCAGGAAATCTGATTAAAAAGTAAATCAAACTTTAATATATTTTTAGCAAAAAGGCCACAAGTAATTTTCTTGTGGCCTTTTGTATATTTTGAACAGATGAGAATTATACGAGATAAAAATCATTCAGTTTTTCCTCACAAAGCGTCTTTACCACCTCAATCCATCGGTCTTCATCATTCAGACAGGGAATGTAGTGGAAGTTTTCCCCTCCTCCGTGTAAAAACTGTTCTTTTCCTTCTACAGAAATTTCTTCCAATGTTTCTAAGCAGTCTGAAACGAAAGCAGGGCACACAATGGCTAAGTTTTTAACTCCTTTTCCTGGAATTGTTTCCAGTGTTTCGTCTGTATAAGGCTCTATCCACTTATCTTTTCCCAACCTTGACTGGAAAGAGACAATTGTCTTTTCCTTGGGGAGTCCTATTTTGGCAATGACAGCTTCTGTGGTTTTATAGCATTGATGCCTATAGCAATATGCATTATGAGTATCTACCTGGCTGTTGATACAGTTGGCATCATCAATTTTACAGGTCTTTGACGGATCTGTTTTATAGAGATGCCTTTCCGGAACCCCATGGTAGGAAAACTGCAGGGCATCAAAATTTTCAGGAAGTTTTTCCTTAATGCTTTCTGCCAGGCAGTTGATATAAATATCCCTGTTGTAGAAAGGCTGGATATAATTGATCTTTACCTGCGGGAATTTCTTTTTCCTTACCTCTTCAGCTTTCTCAATAACGGTTTCGGTAGTGCTCATCGCATATTGGGGATATAAAGGGAAAAGAACGATTTCTGAAATCCCCTGATCGACCAATTTGCGGATACCGGTTTCAATACTCGGTTCAGCATATCTCATTCCGATTTCTACCGGAACATCTACCAGCTTCTGAAGCTTTTTCTGGATTTTCTCTGTAATGACGATCAGCGGTGAACCTTCGTCTGTCCAAACCGTTTTATAAGCTTCAGCGGATTTGGCAGGTCTTGTCTTCAGAATAATTCCCTGGACGAGAAGGGCACGAAAGATCCAGCGGTAGTCGATCACTCTTTCGTCCATCAAAAATTCATCAAGATATTCCTTTACATCGTTTACAGCCGTGGATCTCGGTGATCCGAGATTGACCAGTAAAATTCCTTTATTATTCAATACTTTATATTTTAATTATGAAACAGAGGTTGCAAAATCTGTTACTAATTCTGATACTTTGGCAAAGGTATTACTTTCCACCAAGCCATCACTATTAAACTTCCCTTTTATCCCTTTTATTAAAAGCTGGTGGTGCTTTTCTGCTTTGGCACCAAGTGTTTTTAAAAGCAATAATAATTCTTCATGGCCTTTTTCTCCATTGGCGGAAGCCGTAATCACAGCAACCG
Source organism: Chryseobacterium sp. UF-290 (assembly GCF_058245615.1). Classification (NCBI taxonomy): domain Bacteria; kingdom Pseudomonadati; phylum Bacteroidota; class Flavobacteriia; order Flavobacteriales; family Weeksellaceae; genus Chryseobacterium; species Chryseobacterium sp. UF-290. Next base: position 110,404 of record NZ_JBSICB010000008.1, on the reverse strand, counting down.
GTTTTTCAGAAAAAACAGTTGTGGAAACACACCATTCCAGTAAATTTTTTAATCTGCCCGGAATGCTGAAGATATATTCAGGGGTAGAAAATATAATACCTGCTGCATGATCAATATCTTTTCTGATCTTATGGATTTCCTCCGGAGTACCAAAGTCCGTTAATGAGGTGTCAAAGTGCGGAAGAACAGAAAGATCATCATACATCTGGAAATCAATACCGGTATGGTGTTCCATGATCTGTTCCATTAATCTCTGATTGCCGGAGTTTTTTGTAGCACTTCCAATGATCACCAGGATTTTCTTTCCGGAATGCATTTTAAAAAGGGGTTATCCGTTTACCGCTTCTACTTTTTCCACAAGCTCCGGAACGAATTGTTTTAGAATATTTTCAATTCCGTTCTTCAAAGTAGCCGTAGAGCTGGGACAGCCTGAGCATGCTCCCTGTAAAAGCATTTTTGCTGTTTTGTGCTCCTGGTCATATTCCATTAAAGAAATTTTTCCACCATCGTTCTCTACAGCAGGAGCTACATATTCATTTAGAATATCAGAAATCTTCTGCTCATCTTCCGTATAGTCCCTGTTGATAATTTTTTCAACAGGATTTTCATGTTTCTGAGGTTCAACGTTTGAGATTTCACCTCCGTTTTGCAGATATTCAGCGATGAGAGCACGAACAGTCATCATAACCTGGTGCCATTCTACAGAATTGTCTCTTGTCACCGCTACGAAATTATCAGAAATAAAAACTTCCGTTGCAAAATTAAACTCATCAAAAATAGCCTGTGCCAAAGGAACTTCCCCGGCAGCTTCTTTCGATTTTACTTCTACAAAACCTTCTATCAGCAATTTGTTTGAAACAAATTTCATCACATTGGGATTGGGAGTCATTTCAGCATAGATCTGATACATCTCCTTTTTCTTCTGAAGATAAATTCTGGGATTAGCCAATAATTCATCCTCAATTACATTTTTCAGACTTTCCGCCACATGTTCCCATTCAATAGTATCCTGCTTGGCTACCGCTACAAAATTGGCAGTAATGAAAATTCTTTCCACAAACGGATAATTAAACAGCTCCTGTGCCAAAGGAATTTCTGAAATATCTGAATTTCTGTCCAACTCTAAAGACCCTGGAATCAGGTTGTAATCAGCGACAAATTTCATCACTTTCGGGTTTTCGGTTGGTTCTATAAGTATGGTACGCATTTTTTCGTTAAATTTGAGATACAAAAATACGCATTAGAAGTTAGAAGCTGAAAATTGAGAGTTAGATTTTTGCTATCGCTATAATTTAGAAGTTAGATGCCGGAAATTAGAAGGAGGCAAATCGTAATTTTCAAATCGGCTTATTTTCAAATATTCAAATTAAAACTATGGCACTTTTAAAAGAACTTTTAGGAAAAATACCACAGATCGGAGAAAATACCTTTTTAGCTGAAACAGCTACAATTATTGGAGATGTTACCATGGGAAGAGACTGCAGCGTTTGGTATAATGCTGTGATCAGAGGAGACGTTCACTATATCAAAATGGGTGATAAGGTAAACGTTCAGGATAATGCAATGCTGCACTGTACTTATCAGAAGCATCCGTTGAATATCGGTAATAATGTTTCTATCGGACATAACGCAATTGTTCATGGTTGTACCATCAAAGACAATGTACTGATCGGGATGGGAGCGATTGTGATGGATGATTGTTTAGTGGAAGAAAATTCTATTGTAGGAGCAGGCTCAGTAGTGACTCAGGGAACACATATTAAATCCGGAGAAGTCTGGGGGGGCGTTCCCGCAAAAAAAATCAAAGATATGAATGCTCAGTTACTGGAAGGGGAAGTGAACAGAATTGCGGATAATTACGTGAAGTACTCTTCCTGGTATAAGGAAAATGTGAAGGATTACGGGTTGTAGGCGGGTTCAGGAATCCGGGATTTGGGTGAGAGAATTTGAGAGTGGTTATATTGATTATTCACTTGTGAAGCAAATTATCCTAAACATTCAATGTTTAAAAATGTTTGAAGTAGTTTTAACTTATCTGAGATCCGAAGTCCCTCTAATATAAAAATACAAAAAGCTCTGTTTTCATGACAGAGCTTTTTTCGATTTGATATAGAACCTTTGCTTTATTTTTTACTCATTGTCTGAGGTAATAAGCTTTATTTTTCCCTTGATACATTTGAGAGAGGCAGGAGGCATGATCATCATACAGTCAGACGTGATATTATATTTTTCATTAAAAACCCTTACTTTATCTGTATAATCGTTTACTCTGGGTAAGAAGGCAGCTTCTATTTTTTTAGGATAGGCAATATATTGTTGAGGTCCGTCACAGGATTTCACCCCCATTGGTGCAAATGTCCATTCACCGGCATCCGTACATTTTAGTCCTGAAACTTCGGATTCAATAGATGCTTTTAGTTTATCCAGCTGAGCCTGATCATATTTCTGACTGTCTTCATCAGCGGGTCTTTCTGCAATATCTATGGGAAGATTGGTATTGGTATATTTAGATGTATTACAGGAAATCAGAGTAAGTGTAGTACATAATGCTAATGTAGGGATGTATTGTAAAATTTTTTTCACAGCGGACATTTTTCTTTTTAAGAATTTTCAAAACTTATGCCAAGGTAAGAAATTCAATTGATTTCCGTATTTTTGACAACGATGAACAATCATTTTTTTGACTTATTAGAGTACACCAGCAGAAGCGTTTTCCTGACCGGAAAAGCAGGAACAGGAAAAACGACATTTCTTAATGATTTTGTAAAACGGACAAAGAAAAAGCATATTGTTGTAGCTCCTACAGGGATCGCAGCGATCAATGCAGGAGGGGTTACGATCCACTCGATGTTTGGCTTACCGTTGAGAACCTTTCTTCCTACTACAGAGAGGATAGATACCAGTTTGGCCAATAATATCGCTGATCTGATGCCTCATTTCAAATACAGAAAAGATAAGCTCAAGCTTTTAAGAGAGGTGGAGATTATCATTATTGATGAGGTTTCCATGTTAAGGGCCGATGTGCTGGATATGATGGATTTTTCCTTAAGATTTATCAGACGGAATAATCAAAGATTTGGTGGCGTGCAGATGCTGTTCATCGGAGATTTATTTCAGCTTCCGCCGGTGGTAAGGGATGAGCATATTCTTAAAATGTATTACAATTCACCCTTCTTTTTTGATAGTCATGCGATCAAGGATATCCCTATCGTTACCATTGAGCTTACAAAGGTTTACCGCCAGTCTGACCAGGAATTTCTTGAGATCCTGAACGCCATCCGTGATGGTGATGTAGCCAATATAGATTTTGACCATCTTAATAAAAGATATGATCCTGATTTTGATATGGGGAAAGAGTCCTACGTCTATCTATGCTCTCACAACAGGATGGCGGATGAGATCAATCAGGAAAAATTAGCGGAGATCAAAGTGGATGCCCGGATCTATGAAGCAAAGCTCGTAGGAGATTTTAAGGAAAATCAGTTTCCCAATGATCAGTTTCTGGAATTGAAAGTGGGTGCGCAGATCATGTTTATCAGAAATGATGTTTCCGGGGAAAAGAAATACTTTAATGGAAAGCTGGGGGAAATCATCGGTCTGGATGAGAATGAAATCAGGGTTGCTCTGGATGAAAGTGAAAGGGAAATTGTTGTAAAAAGGGAAACCTGGGAGCAAAAAAAATATTTCCTGGATACCGATAAAAATATCAAAGAAGAAGTATTGGGAAGCTTCGAACAGTTCCCGATAAAGCTCGCATGGGCTGTTACGATCCATAAGAGCCAGGGATTGACGTTTGACAAGGTGATCATTGATGCCGGGAAAAGCTTTACCTCCGGTCAGGTATATGTTGCCTTGTCCCGTTGCAGAACATTGGAGGGAATTGTGCTAAAATCAAAAATTACCCCTGAAGTTATCTTTAAAGATGACAGGATCCTGCATTTCCATACGGATACTGTTGCCAATGATCATGTTGAGGCGATCCTGAGTCAGGAAAAATATGACTACAGCATCAGAAAAGTGCTCCGTACTATAGATTGCTTATGGTTTTTAAAAGAGATTGAGGATTGGAATAATCTTTCGATTGTCACCAAAAATATTGATCACGTTAAGACCAATCAGCTCTATCTTCAGCTGAAGCATGAAGCTGTCAATCTCGGAAAGATCTTTGAAAAGCTGGAACGTGTGATCTTTCAGAAGGTTAATAACTTCATTGATCAAAAAGAAGAATGGTCAGAAATTGAAAGCAAATCAAAAGGAGCGGTTAATTTCTTTTTTACGGAAACCAGAAATAAGATTTTCGATCCTTTAAAAGAATTTTATGCTGAGATCAAAGGAGCTAAAGGTTTAAAACAATACAACGAAGAATTCAGGAGCTGGCTGGAGGATATCGAAGAATATTTAAACAGCCTGAAAGAGGTTCATCTTCTTGAAACGAAACTTTTAGATGAGAAAAATGATAAAGAGATCAACCTGAAAATTGTAAAGGTTCCGTCACAGGTACTGACCTTCCAGTTATTTGAACAGGGAAAAACCATTGGAGAAATTGCATTGGAAAGAGGATTGGTAAAAGAGACCGTGATCGGGCATCTGGCAAAATTTGCAGAACAGGGATTGCTGGATATTTCAAGGGTGATCACTTCAGATAAGATCAAAGCTTTTGAAACGGAGTTCTATAACAATCCTCATGAAACACTAACAGAGTGGAAGAATGCATTGCCAAGCCATTTTGAATTCAATGAAATCAGGATTCTGATCAATCATTACAAGTATAAAAAGGAAAAGAATTCATAGCGAATTCTTTTTCCTTCCTGAATTATGAACTTTTTAAGGGTACATCGCATTGATTGTATTGATATCTCCGCTTGTGAATCCGGACCTGGTATAGGTAAAGTTTGTGTTGTTAGCTCTTTTAATTGTGGGCAATCCATTTTTAGAATAGGAATTTGGCCAGTACATCATTACAGAATTGATATTGAAAGGACCTATGTCTGTTCCTGAGCTGTAGATATTGAAATTATGAGCCTGTCCATCCTGAATATTATTCCATTGGATGCTGAGATATTGATCTCTGTCTTTACGGCAATGTTCATGATAGAGCCCTACGGTATGACCCATTTCGTGAATTACCGATCCCACAGAAATATACTGATCCAGAGAAATCGTCTGTCTTCCTCCCTGATATCCGATATGTGCCCATCCATCAGACCCTGATGAGCTTCCGAAAATAAATTGTACATAATTGGATTGGTTGGTGCGGGGAATCCATTGAGTATTGGTTTTTGTATTGTACTCATTAACGGCGGTCGTTATTTTATTAGCATTTATCGACCCCATGTTGCTGGCGACGGTATAGTAAATTTTACCTCCCGGCCATCTTGAAAAACTTGCTCCTCCTTTTTTCTGGGAATGCTCCTGTAGCTGCTCATCAGTAAGAACGATGTCACCCTGGAAAAAATTCTTCCCATCCTTTCTGATGTAGGTAATAGGCTGACCATTCAACTGTCCTTTTCTGACTTCTTCCTTTTGAAAAGGCTGATCTGTGTTGGCCGCTAAATCATCATTGCTCTTATCACAGGATGATAAAATGGCTGCTGCCATAAAGCTCAGACAAAGCACTGCTTTCGAGTAAAAAAATACTTTAGATTTTGTTTTCATATTAATATTTTAAAATTGTTGGTAAATACGAATTTACTAATTAATTCTCTAATAAATGAATTAATAATATTAAAAAGTATATATTTTTGATAAGTTTTTAAATAAAGAAAGAAAATTGAGATGAATTTACTTTAGTGTTCTGAAAGAAAAGGTTCTGGCAGACATTTGCTGAAACCTTATTATTTGTTAATGGAAGGTATTTTAAATTTCAATATCTAATATGAGCTTTCTACGGCTATTATCCTGAAAAGCAGCATACAGTTGTCTGATCCCGGATGAAGTTCTCTTTATGATCATCAGATCCTAACCAAATTACTTTTTATCCCGATGTGTTCCTAAAGCGATTTAAAAAAAAGAAAGATTAAGTCCGGACTTCGTATTTTAAATACCTGCAAATATATAAAGCTGTAAGATGTTGATCAATTGATAGATAAATGGATTTGTGTGTCTTGTGAAACTTTCAGATATTTGTGCGTTATGCAGCAGGATACACTGCCCCTTTTCGTTTTAGCTCTCAGAAGCAAAAATAAACTAAAAACGTAACAATTAAAAAACAAACGAATTTTGGGATGGTTAAGGAAGGATTAATACGACTGACAACATTTCGCAGACATTAAAACATACGATATGAAAACAACCCCCAAACACGATGAGCGAATTGCAAAAATGACATTTGCCTCTGTGTATCCGCATTATATTACTAAAGTTGAGAGCAAAAACAGGACAGTAGAAGAATTGCATCAGGTAATAAAATGGCTGACAGGTTTTGATACCAAAAAATTACAAGAGCTCATTGATGAGAAAGTAACTTTTGAAACATTTTTTAAGAGGGCTGAATTGAATCCCAATGCACAACTCATAACAGGTGTAATTTGTGGCTATCGTATAGAAGAAATTGAAAATCCATTGACAAAGCAAGCAAGGTATTTAGACAAGCTGGTAGACGAATTGGCGAAGGGTAAAAAGATGGAAAAGATTTTGAGACAGTAATTAAAATCAGAATTATGGCAAAAACAAAGACAACGTATACAGGGCAAGACGTGATAGATTTTGTAAACTCATATGTTGACAACGAACAGAAAAAAGCAGACAGTTTTCAATTGATTGAGCTGATGAGAGAGTGGTCTGGCTCTGAACCTAACATGTGGGGGCCAACCATTATCGGATTTGGAAATTACCATTATCAATATGCAAGCGGACATGAAGGTGACGCGCCGGTTCTTGGATTTTCTCCGAGAAAAGCAGCACTTACGTTTTACATTTATTCAGACACGGAAAGAAGTAAATTAGTTTTAGCAGACCTTGGTAAATTCAAAATGAGTAAAGCCTGTATTTATGTGAAAAAACTTTCCGATATTAATTTATCAGTTTTGAAAGAACTCTGTATAGAATCAATAAAATACATTAGTGAGCATCACGAATGTTCTTGCAGAGTAAAATAGCAGAGACATTGACGAAAGGCAGAATCTGCAACCCGTTATAAGCCATTTTAGAACAAAACCCTACGCACAGAAATTTACGATAACGGACACACTGAAATCTCTTTCCCTTCTGCATAAGTTTTCCCCCAATCGCACAGACTTTCCAAAATAGGAATTAACTCCAGCCCTTTATTGGTCAGTATATATTCAATTCCGACAGGAACGGTATCAGGAATTTCTTTCTTGACAATTATTGCATGGGTTTCCAATTCTTTGAGCTGCCGGCCCAAAACCTGTTCCGAAATATTCGGCAATTCCTTTTTTAACAAATGAAAACGATTGTTTCCTTGTGAGATAGAATAAACAATTTGCGACTTCCAACGCCCGCTAATCATTGCAATCGCTGAATTTAATTCGCAGACCTGAAACAAGAATTGTTCATTTATTGAATGGGTGGAGTTTTCTTTTCGCATAATTATCATCTTTAATAGCTCACAATTTTGTTCGTTATTGCACACGACAAAATGCTTGCTGAAATTTGTAATAAAAATACAAAATATGGACAAGGTGATATTTATGATCGTTGGATTATTGACAGCAATTTCTTTTCAAGCACAGGAAAGATGGGTTTTAAAATCTGAATTTTTAGCGCAACCCGACACCGTTTTGGTTTTCAAACCCAAAGTATATAATGAAGCGGAAAAATTCTCTTTGGTCTATCTTTTACACGGATACAGCCAGGATTATAAGCAATGGCCGCAGACAGCTGATTTACAAAAGCTGGCTGACCAATATGGCTTTATCATTGTTGCACCTGACGGCTTTACATCTTTTTACATCAATAGTCCGGTAAATAAAGGATCAAGATATGAAGAATTTTTCTTTAAAGACTTAGTTTCTAAAGTTCATCAATCCTTTAACATTGACGACAAAAATATTTTCATAAGCGGTTTGAGCATGGGTGGTTATGGAGCTTTGAGATATTTCATTCTGCATCCTGACTATTTCAATACAGCAGGTTCTACAAGTGGAGCTTTGGAAATTGATTACCCAAATCTTCAGAAAGTAAGTCAACTATTTTGGCAGACAAACAGAGTGATAGACGACTTAACAAAAAACATTGGAAATCCGAAAAACGAAAATTGGAACACCTACAGCATATCAACACTTCTAAAACAAAACCCTGAATTCAAAAAGCCGTTTATTTTTGATTGCGGAACGGAAGACATTTTATATCCCATCTCTGAAAACTTAAAATCACTAACCGACAGTTTGAATATTCCGACAACTTTTATCAGTCAGCCAGGCGATCATAATACGGAATACTGGAATAAGTCTATTGAATATCATTTTGTGTATTTCAAACAACATTTGAGGAAATAATGAACCGAAACACCGGCAGAAGATAACGGTATTGGGAGAAGTTTGATTACTTTAAGTCTTATTATGTCTTTACATTTCAAATTTAAATAAAGCTTGTATACCTAAAAAGAAGAAAATACAAGTTGTATTCCAATAGTTTTTCCCTGAACTTATCAATCAATCCTATCAATTACAAAAAGTAACTAATACGGTTTTTATGTTTTAAATTTGTTTGGTTTTTTAAGACCTCAATTTAGAATTATGAAAAATTTTGAAATTTCTGTTTTAGACCTTGCGCCGGTAAAGCAGGGGAAAAGCATTCACGATACTTTTCAGGACAGCTTATCATTGGCCAATCACACTGAAAATTTAAACTATAAAAGGTTCTGGCTGGCCGAGCACCATAATATGGAAAGCATAGCCAGTTCTGCGACTTCAGTATTAATCGGCTTTATTGCCAACGGAACAAAAAAGATCAGAGTGGGTTCAGGAGGAATTATGCTCCCGAATCACAGTTCCCTGATCATTGCAGAACAATTTGGAACATTGGAATCTCTGTTTCCCGGAAGAATTGATCTTGGACTGGGAAGAGCGCCGGGTACGGACGGGCTGACAGCTCAGGCATTAGGAAGAAATCCTGCCATTATCAATGAGCAGTTTCCAAGACAGGTCCTGGAGCTTCAACGGTATTTCTCCAAAGAGAATGCGGATGCCATGGTTCGTGCCATTCCCGGAGAAGGATTGGAAATTCCTCTTTATATCTTAGGATCAAGTACCGATAGTGCATGGCTGGCTGCTGAACTTGGACTGCCGTATGCATTTGCAGGGCATTTTGCTCCTGAGCAGATGGAAATGGCTTTTAAAATTTACAGGGAACATTTTGAACCTTCAAAATATCTGACTCAGCCTTATATCATTGCCTGTGTGAACGGAGTGGCAGCGGAAACTTCTGAAGAAGCGCATAAAATGTCCACTACTTTATTCCAGGCATTCATCAATATCGTAAGAAATGACAGGAAGCCCTTTGCTCCACCGGTGGATGATATGGATGATATGGATGATATCTGGTCACCTATGGAGAAATCTATGGTTCTGCAGAAGCTGAGATATACTTTTATAGGAGATCAGGCTGAAATCCGGGAAAAGCTTAAAGATTTTCAGGAAAAATTCAATGTAGACGAGCTGATGATCAACTCGCATATTTATGACCATCAGAAAAGACTGAAGTCTTATGACATTTTCAGAGAGGCCGCGGACTCTTTATCCAATGCGTAATAAACCATTCATATTAATTGGCAGATGCTTATTTTTATAAGTATCTTTGCACAAAATAAAAAGTAAAGATGTCTGATATTAAATTAAATACTATTCCGGAGGCTATTGAAGACCTTAGAAATGGTAAAATAATCATAGTAGTAGATGATGAAGACAGAGAGAATGAAGGAGATTTTCTTTGTGCCGCAGAGCTTACAACTCCCGAAATTATCAATTTTATGGCGCTTCACGGAAGAGGGCTTATCTGTATGCCGCTTCCTGAGAAAAGATGTGATGAGCTTGGATTGGAAGTAATGGTGAGCAGAAGCAGCGATCCTAAAGAAACGGCTTTTACAGTATCTGTTGACCTTTTAGGTAACGGTACCTCTACAGGGATTTCTGCAGGAGACAGAGCGAAAACTATTTTGGCTTTGATGGATGAGAAATCCAAGCCTACAGATTTCATGAGACCTGGTCATATTTTCCCGCTTCGTGCAAGAAAAGGAGGGGTATTGAAGAGAGCAGGACATACCGAAGCTGCTATCGATCTTACCCATTTAGCTGGCTTGAAAGAAGGAGGAGTGATCTGTGAGATCATGAATGAAGATGGTACAATGTCCCGTTTGCCTGATCTTCATGCTTTTGCACAGAAACATGATATGAAAATTGTTTCTATCGAAGACCTGATCCATTATCAGCTTAAAAAAGGTAACCTGGTTGAAAGAATTGAAGAGAGAAAAGTGAAGACCCATTACGGTGATTTTGATTTTTATGCTTTCAGAGAAACTTCAAATGATCAGATCCACTTTGCCTTGACAAAAGGAGCCTGGACAGTGGATGAGCCTGTTTTAGTGAGGGTGCAGTCTTCAGATTCTTATTTTGATGTATTGACAAGACTGAATAACGGTGAGAAACCTTTATTGGAAAAAGTAACCAATATGGTCAATGAAGCCGGAAAAGGAGCTATCATCTTTATCAATAACGTTTCCAATTCTGAAAATACATTAAGAAAGCTTCAGCAGTTCCTGAACTATCAGGACGGGCAGGAGCAGCATCCTACATTGGCATACAACTACAGAGATTATGGTATTGGAACGCAGATCTTAAAGAATTTAGGGATCAATAAGTTTAAGGTAATCACCCAAAACCCTAATATCAAACCTCAGGTTGGGGGATATGATGTAGAGGTTACCGAGTTGGTACAATTATAATAAGTGAATAGTGAATTTGCTTCGCAGTGAATGACTGTTTACAATATAAAATAAAAGGTTTAGAATTTTTCTAAACCTTTTTTATTTTTAAATGATGACCGAATATTAAAAAAGACACATAGCTTAAACACTTTTGTAATTTCTTTGTATTGAAAGGGTAATCCGGATTTAATCCTTCAGTGATATTTCATCAAAGTTTCTGAAACCGTTCAGGAAATCTTTCACATTCATTCTTTTTTTACCTTCCAGTTGAAGTTCCTGTGGGTAATACATTCCGTCTTTTGTGTAGATTTTAAATTCATTCTTTGAAATCTCTAAGGTTCCTGAATGTTGTCCGTGATCTGAAAGTTCAAATCTGCCTGCGAATATCTTCAATCCTTTTTCTTCGTCACCTATCTTTAAGGTGGTAAAAGCGGCAGGATAAGGAGACATTCCGAGGATGAACTGGTGTACTGTTTTTGAAGGAGCATCCCAGTGTATTTTCGTATCTTCTTTAAATATTTTGTAGGCATTTTTAGGATGTTCTACCTCTGGCTGAGGTTTTTCCTCAATAGCATTTTCAGCCAGTCCATCCAATGTTTTAACAACCAATGCAGAACCCATTACCATGAGCCTGTCATGAAGGCTGCCGGCATTTTCATCCGGTAAGATTTTCATCTCTTCCTGAAGAAGAATATTTCCTTCATCGATCTTTTCATTGATAAAGAAAGTAGTGGCCCCTGTTTTCTCTTCCCCGTTGATGACAGCATAATTGATAGGAGCGGCTCCCCTGTAATCCGGAAGTAAAGATGCATGAAGGTTGAATGTCCCCATTTTAGGCATTTCAAACAGAACCTTCGGCATCATTCTGAATGCTACGACCACGAATACATCAGCATCCAGCTTTCTGAGCGCTTCTAAAAATTCAGGGTTTCTTAATTTTTCCGGCTGAAAAACAGGAATATTATTTTCTGAAGCGTAGATTTTTACCGGTGACTGGTGGATCTTCTGCCCACGTCCACTAGCTTTATCAGCAACGGTTACTACACCTACAACATTATGGTGAGATTGGTGGATGGCCTCCAAAGAAGTTTTTGCAAACTCAGGAGTTCCTAAAAAAACGACTTTCAATGATTTCATAATGCAAAGATAAGTTTTTGGTTTGAGAGTGGAGGGTTCTCTGGTGTGTAAGGGTAGGAGAGCGGGAGCGTTTTAATGTTATGGATTTAAGATCAGGAAAGAAAATTTATTTTACCTAAAGATCATCCTTAAACTAAAATCTTGACTCTTGACTCTTGACTCTTGATTCTTGGCTCTTGGTTCTTTACTCTTCATCACTCATGATTAAGCATATAAGTTCTGAAATTCAGCATCCTTACCTTTCCGGAGTCTAAAAGATAGATCAGGTTCTCTAAAATATTTTCTTTAGGGTGATAGCTTAGCTGTATGGAAAGCTCTTCGATGGTTGATGGCTTTTTGGCTAATAGATTGATGATCTGCTGAGAAATGTTCTTTCCGAAAATAGACTGTTTATTCTTTTCACAGACAGAACAATGGTCGCAGTTTTTTGTATTCTTTTCTCCAAAATAGGCAAGGATCAGCTTCATTTTACAGTAATCGTTATTTTCTACGTAAAATTTCATCTCCTCCCATTTTTGGATCTTGTTTCTCTGAATATGTTCAAATAACTTCCAGTAAGCACTGTTCACAGCTCTTTCATCACGGGGTCTAAGAAACTTTATGCTGGAGAGCGCACCATCTATATATTCAAGGTAATTCTTTTGCTGAAGCTCTTTCAGACGTTCTTTGATCAAAGGAACACTTACGTTGATCTTATTGCTCACCTGTTGTTCACTGAACATAACCTTGTGGGTTGTGATACCTGATATGGTACGGAAAAGAATCTCTATGAAATAGGCATCCTTTTGTGGCAATTGGTCTATTTCATCAGCCTGAATGAATAGTTCCAGGGAAGAAAGGCTCTTATTGTCATTATAATAGATGATCTCCTGATTGTGCAGGAAGTTGAGAACGTTGTTGATCTTAGCCCTTGATAATTTTGTGAAATTCTGGATACCGGTTGCATTCAGCTGAAATGTTTTCTCAGGCAGTTCAAATTCCGCTACCTGAAAGATAGAGTAGAGGTAGCTGATGATCTTTAAAAATTCAGCTTTATTGGGAATCTGATTTTTTAGGATCTGGTCAAAATTCAAAAGCTCCTGCTTGTTCCAGAGCATGAAAGCGAAGCTTTCTTTTCCATCCCTTCCGGATCTTCCGATCTCCTGATAATAATTTTCCAGAGAAGCTGCAGGAGAATAATGAATAACAAAGCGTACGTTGTCTTTATCGATTCCCATTCCAAAGGCATTCGTTGAGATCAGAACATGGTTGTCACTATTGTTCCAAAGGTTCTGCTTGGCATTTTTTTCTTTGGTGGTAAGTCCTGCATGAAAGTAATCCACATTTTTCAGCTGATTTTTTTTCAGAAATTCTGCAAGCTGTTCAGCTTCTTTTCTTGTTCTTACGTATACAATTCCAGAATCGTTATTGTATTTTAAAATATCGAAAACACGCTGGAATTTATCAGAAACCTCTTCGGTAAAGATCCTGATGTTATCTCTTTTAAAGCTTTTCTGGAAAACGGATGGATTTCTGAGCTCCAGTTTACTTTTGATCTCTTCCAGCACTTTAGGAGTGGCAGTAGCCGTTAAGGCCAGGCAGGGTATTTTGGGATTATTGCTTCTGAATCCTTTGATGTTCTGATAGCTTGGGCGAAAATCCTGTCCCCATTCTGAAATACAGTGGGCTTCATCAACAGCGATAAACGAAAGCTGGATCTCTTCAATATTTTGAAGAAATTGAGTGTTGGTCAATCTTTCAGGAGATATATAAAGCAGCTTTGTAAGACCTTCCTTGCATCGGTTATAAATCGATTCGGCATCATATTCATCGAGCTCGGAGGAAAGGTATTCAGCTTCTATCCCCCGGAATTTAAGCTGATTCACCTGGTCTTTCATCAAGGCAAGCAGGGGAGATACCACAAGGCAGGTTCCCTCTTTAAGTAAAGCCGGCAGCTGATAGCATAGTGACTTTCCTGCTCCCGTGGGTAAGAGGACCAAAGTGTCTTTTTCATTGATCACAGCATTGATAATTTCTTCCTGAGAATCCCTGAAGCCGTTGTAGCCCCAGAAATACTTAAGAGTATCATATTTCAGCTTTTGAAAATCCTGTGGAGAAATCATGTTGTAAAAATAAGGAAAGTATGACAACAAAAAAAGCCACGCTATGCGTGACTTTCATATAATAAATTAATACGTTTATTATTTAGCTTCGAAGTATACTCTTCTGTTGGCTCTGTTTTTCCATTCAGGGCATTTGGTAGCTGGTTCACATTCAGGGTATTTAAGGTCTTTTTCACCTTTACCTATTGCATTGATCTTACCAGACTGAACACCATTTTTGATCAGATAGTTCTTCACGTTGTTTGCTCTTCTTTCAGAGAGTTTTTGGTTGTACGCATCAGTACCTCTTGTATCAGTAGCTCCGATTACGCTGTAAGAACCATTTGAAGAATTGATATAGTTGACAGCATTATTTAAGATTGGAGTGTTTGAAGGTAAAATTCTGTCAGAATTTAAGTCAAACTCAATTCCTTCCAACTTAGTTTCTGTTTCTATTACCGGTCCGGTCGTTGTCGTAGGACATCCGTTGTTTTCAACCGGTCCAGGAACCGTTACACACTTATCGTAAAGATCGATAACTCCGTCAAGGTCAGTGTCAAGAGCAACTCCGGCACCATCCACTCTTGCTCCTGCAGGAGTGTCAAGCTGTCTGTCCCAATCATCGCAAACACCGTCGTTATCAGCATCTCCTTTCTTACATACTTCGATATCCTGGTTTTGATTCGCCAAAACATCAAGTTTGTAATAGATCTCCTGAAGCGGGTCATGCCACATTAGGTGAGATTCGTGTTTTCCTAATTTTAAGGAAAGACCTAAAGTCGCGTTAAAGAAGTTGTCTGAAACCTGCTCAGAACGCTTGTTGACAGCGCTGTAAGCATCACCGCCTCCATCGAATTCATCATCACCGGTTACCACATACATTAATCTACCTTCAATATCGATTCTTCTGCTTACTTTGAATTTCAGTCCGGCACCTGCCTGCATGAACATTGAACCTATCTGAAACGGTTTAATTTCAGTCATCAGTTGCTGTACTTTGCTGTTTTTCTGGTATGCTCTGTAAGCGATTGTACCGATACCCGCATATCCATGAAGTGCCCATCTGTAAGGAGAGTGGTTGTCTACTCTTCTCAACAGATTAGAGAAGTTAACATCTCCTAAGATCGAAATAGCGTCATACTGAGTTCTACCAGCTATTGCAGCTCCATCCGGAGCAGCATCCTTAGTGTTGAACCATCCTTGTCTGGTTTCACCTCTGTCATATTGTAAATTGATCCCAAAAGCATGGGTAATCGCTTTATCAATACTTACATAGGCTGAATATCCAAAAAGGTTTTTACCGTTACCGTTTTTGATAGAGGTTAAATCCGCTGATTGAAGGAGTGGAACACCAACCCCTGCAGAGATAGACCAATCGTTGAATCTTTTAGATTGATTGGTGAATGGGGAAACATTAGCAGACCCAGAAGAAAAAGTATTTGGGTACTCTCCATTTGAAACTGCCGTTGAGTCTTGTGCATAGCTGGCAGTAGGAATAGCCAAAGCTAGAGCAACAATTGCTAAACTTAATTTCATAGTGTTATTTTTTTAAGTTAAGTTATTTTAAATGATTTTTTACGTTAAAAAGTGATTTTATATTATTTTTTTCAAAACGGTTTTATTGGTATTTACCAATTATATACCTATAGTCCTGAAAATGATATAAAGGTATGTAAAAAAATTCGTAGTAGAAAAAAAAATAAACCGAA
Organism: Chryseobacterium sp. UF-290; assembly: GCF_058245615.1. Lineage (NCBI taxonomy): Bacteria > Pseudomonadati > Bacteroidota > Flavobacteriia > Flavobacteriales > Weeksellaceae > Chryseobacterium > Chryseobacterium sp. UF-290. The sequence continues at coordinate 94,592 of NZ_JBSICB010000008.1, read as the reverse complement.
AAGGCAATTCCTTCCGGTTTATTATATAGTAAGAAATTACTTTTTCTTTTTCTTAGCCGGTACTTTTTTTACCGGTTTTTTTACAGGAGCATCTTCATAATCTTTCTTTTTGATAGCATCCCATTGTGAACTTTCTATAAATCTTACAGTAACTTTTCTGTCTGCCAGTCTTTCAGCATCTGAAGCTGAAGCAGGAATCGTAGCTTCCGCGGATCCTACTCCTCTTGATTTCAGTACATTTTCATTGATGCCTCTGCTTTCTAAAGCGCTTACTACAGCAGCAGCTCTTTCTTTAGACAGTCTGAGGTTGTAAGCAGCATTTCCTTTAATATCGGTATGTCCTGTCAGCAGGTAGTTTCCTCCGTTTTCTTTAATGATCGAAGCTGCAAGATCCAGTTTGCTGTTAGATTCAGGTGTGATTGTAGCCTTATTAAAGTTAAAGTAAATATCTTTAAGCGTTTTTTCTACTTCTATAGCTGTCTGGTTGTTATCTTTTTTCTCCACCGGACATCCGTTGTTTTCAACCGGTCCGGGAACCGTTACACACTTATCGTAAAGGTCAATAGTACCATCAAGGTCAGTGTCAAGAGCAACTCCGGCACCATCCACTCTTGCTCCTGCAGGAGTGTCAAGCTGTCTGTCCCAATCATCACAAACTCCGTCGTTATCAGCATCTCCTTTCTTACATACTTCAACATCCTGGTTTTTATTCGCCAAAACATCAAGTTTGTAATAGATCTCCTGAAGCGGGTCATGCCACATTAAGTGGGATTCGTGTTTTCCTAACTTGAATGAAAGACCTAAAGTCGCGTTAAAGAAGTTATCTGAAACCTGCTCAGAACGCTTGTTGATAGCGCTGTAAGCATCACCGCCTCCATCGAATTCATCATCACCGGTTACCACATACATTAATCTACCTTCAATATCGATTCTTCTGCTTACTTTGAATTTCAGTCCGGCACCTGCCTGCATGAACATTGAACCTATCTGAAACGGTTTAATTTCAGTCATCAGTTGCTGTACTTTGCTGTTTTTCTGGTATGCTCTGTAAGCGATTGTACCGATACCCGCATATCCATGAAGCGCCCATCTGTAAGGAGAGTGGTTGTCTACTCTTCTCAACAGATTAGAGAAGTTGATATCTCCTAAGATCGAAATAGCGTCATATTGTGTTCTACCAGCTACTGCAGCTCCATCCGGAGCAGCATTCTTAGTATTGAACCACCCTTGTCTGGTCTCACCTCTGTCATATTGTAAATTGATCCCAAAGGCATGGGTAATCGCTTTATCAATACTTATATAGGCGGAATATCCAAAAAGGTTTTTACCGTTACCATTCTTGATAGAGGTCAAATCAGCGGATTGAAGAAGCGGAACCCCTGCTCCTACTGAAATAGACCAGTCATTAAATCTTTTAGATTGATTGGTGAATGGGGAAACATTAGCAGATCCTGAAGAAAAAGTATTTGGATATTCTCCGTTGGAAACTGCCGTTGAGTCTTGTGCAAAGCTTACGGCAGGGACAGCCAAAGCTAGAGCAACAATTGCTAAACTTAATTTCATCGTGTATTATTATTTGATTTTTTTTCTTGAAAAAAAATATTTTAATTTTTTATTATTTGGTAGGGCATCCGTTATTTTCAACAGGTCCTGGCACAGTTACACATTTATCATAAAGGTCAATAACTCCGTCAAGGTCCATATCCAAAGCAACTCCGGCACCGTCTACTCTTGCTCCTGCAGGAGTATCAAGCTGTCTGTCCCAGTCATCACATACTCCATCATTATCAGCATCTCCTTTTTCGCAAACAACAAGGTCTGTAGCTGCATTTTCAAGAACGCTGGTTCTGTAGTAAGCTTCCTGAAGCGGATCATGCCATGCCAGATGAGATAAATGCTTTCCTAATTTGAAAGATAAACCTAAACTTACTGTCCATGCATTATCAGATCTTCTAGGGTTGAGCATATTATATTTTGAACCTGGAGTGGAAGGATCATAGTCGTTAGGATCAGCCCATCCGCCACCATCGAACTCATCATCTCCACTGATGATATACATGGTTCTTGCTTCAATGTCAATAAGTTTTGAAACATTGTATTTTATTCCAATACCTCCCTGGTAGAATATGGAGTTAATATCAATGTCCTGCTTAATGAACAAAGGAACTCTTTTGGGAGCATTACTCCATCTGAACTCATCATTGTCATGTAGTGAGGTCCTGAACCCTTGAACACCAATACCCATATATCCGTGGAATGCCCATCTGTATGGAGAGTGATTGTCAACTCTTCTGAACAAGTTTGAGAAGTTGATATCTCCCAATAACGATATATTATCGAATTGTGTGGTTGCGGTAGCTATTCCCGCTGTTTGCCCTGCAGCACCCGGAAGTTGTGCCGTCTGTTTCGTTTCTCCTCGCATATACATTACGCTTAGAGCGAATGCATGTGTGATTTGCTTATCTACACTGATGTAAGCATTATATCCCCAATTGGTCTTATCCTTACGGATCGACTTAAGGTCAGAATGCACCATAAATGCAGGTCCCCCTCCAACGGAAATTGACCAGTCTCTGAAGCGTCTGGCTTTGTTGTCAAAAGGTTGTACGTTAGCTGATCCCGAAGAGAATGTATTAGGATACTCGGTAGAAGAGTTTACTGTAGTGCTGCTGTCCTGTGCGAAAGCTGCAATCGGCAATGTTGTAGCCAATAATAATAAACCTAATTTCATACAATATGTTTTATGTTTTAAATAAAATCTTTTAATAATATTCTGGAAAAATCCCTTTCAAAAAGATGTTTTTTATGAGGGATTTCTAATCTTTCTGATGTAAAATTTAATTCATTATACTTAATGATATCAATATCTATGATCCTGTCGGTATAACCTCCGGATACTTTTGAATCATTAATTCTTCCCATTTCAACCTCAATTTTCTTAACACAATCAAGCAGTTGAATTGGTGAAAGATGCGTGAATATTAATGCTGCAATATTACAAAAAATATTGGAACTGGCAAATTCTACGGGATCTGATATTAAATATTCGCTGATTTGTGAAATGTTATTTCCGGCATCACTTATTTTCTGCAAAGCGAGCTCTATATTTTTTTTTTGCTCTCCAAGGTTACTTCCTAGTAACAAAACTACCTTATGCTGCGACATATTGGAAAATTGATTGATTTATGAGAAGTTTCTTAAAAAATGTTTTGGCAAATATAGTAGCAATAATCATACTTTGCGCTGTATTTTTCATCTTTTTCATTATGATGCTTGTGTTCAGTTCCATGGGAAGTGATAAGTCGGTGGCGGTGAAAAAGAATTCGGTTCTGACGATTAATTTAAAAACCAATATAATAGACAGCCCTACTGAAGAGGAAATGGGACTGTTCGGAATAGGTAACCAGAACAAAAGCGTTCTTCTTTATGATGCGCTGGAAGCTATAAATAAAGCCAAAACCGATAACAATATTAAAGGGATCAGTATTGAAGCTGATGATCTGAGTGCGGGACTGACCCAGATTGATGATCTCAGAAATGCGATTGAGGATTTCAAGAAAAGCGGAAAGTTTGTATATGCTTACGGAAACGGGGTATCACAGTCTGCCTATTACCTGGGATCGGTAGCTGATCAGTATTATCTTCACCCTGCGGGAGCTATAGAGCTGAAGGGTCTTGCCACTGAAGTTACATTCTTTAAAGATTTTGCGGATAAGTATGGTATAGGGATTGAAGTGATCCGTCATGGTAAGTTTAAATCAGCGGTTGAGCCTTTTTTAAGAAATGATATTTCGCCTGAGAATAAGGAGCAGCTAAGCACTCTTTTAGACGATCTTTGGAAAAATACATCCAATAAAATGGCGGTTTCAAGAAAAATCGATACAGCCCAGTTCAGAACAATTGTTGACAGTTTATACGGAATGATTCCTGAACAGGGATTAAAATACAAACTTGCAGATAAGCTGATTCAGAAATCTGAATATGAAAATCTCCTGAAGTCTAAATTAAGTTTAAAGGAAAAAGAAAAGCTGAACAAGATCTCTTTGACCAGCTATATCAGTTCCTATGCGGATGAGGATAAATCAGGAGAGAAAGTAGCTGTGCTGTATGCTTCGGGATCTATCAACAGTGGGGATGGATATAATGATATTTCCTCTGATAAATATGTAAAATATATTAAAAAGCTTCAGGATGATGACAAGGTAAAAGCTGTAGTATTCAGAATCAACTCTCCTGGCGGAAGTGCAAATGCTTCAGATGAAATTTTATTTGAATTGCAACAGTTAAAAAAGAAAAAGCCTTTGGTGGTTTCCTTCGGGGACTATGCGGCTTCAGGAGGATACTATGTGGCAATGGCCGCAGATAAAATTTATTCTGAGGCTAATACCCTTACAGGTTCCATTGGAGTTTTCGGTGTGCTGCCTTATTATAAAGATATTGCGAATAAAAACGGAATCCGTGCAGATGTTGTTGCTACAAACGCCAACTCTATGTATTACTCAGGATTGAACGGAGTAACACCTTATGGAGTGAATATGATGACGAGAAGTGTGGAAGGAACGTATAAAAGATTTGTACATTTCGTTACCCAAAACAGGAAGCAGACTTTTGAGCAGATCGATAATGTAGGTGGTGGTAGAGTATGGAGCGGAGCCCGTGCAAAGCAGATCGGTTTAGTGGATGACCTGGGTACCTTGAATGATGCTGTAAAGTTTGCGGCACAGAAAGCAGGATTAAAAGCTTATCATGTAGAAGCGTTCCCTAAGAAAATGTCACCGGTTGAGCAACTGTTTAAAGACCTTAATGAAGAGGATGTTTCTGCAAGGATCATTAAAAATAAAATAGGAAAGTCTAACTATGAGATCTTGCAGCAGATCACGGACAAAAAATTACAGGCTGAAGTAAAGATGGAAATGCCTTACCAGATTAGAATCAACAACTAACTAAATTATATTGTACACAAAAATCCCGGATCTGAATTTCAGATCCGGGATTTTATTTTTTATAAATATCAGCCTTTCTTCGTCGCCATTCCGTAAATCCAGAGGACGATAAGTGATCCTCCTATTGCAAGCAGCATACTTCTGAAATCGAAATTGTCAACTGTTCCCCAGCCAATAGCACTTCCTATAAATCCTCCGACAAAAGCTCCTACGATTCCCAGGATAATTGTCATTAGCCATCCGCCTCCTTGGGTTCCGGGCATTATTAATTTTGCAATGGCTCCCGCGATAAGACCAAATATGATCCAAGTTAAAATTCCCATAGTTTTAAAATTTTAATTGTTAATATTTAAAATGATTTGTTTTTGCTAATATATGGGAAAACATGATATAAATCATCTCTTCTTGAAGAATGAGTCTACAAATTCCGTACCATTAAAAAGCTGAAGATCCTGCATTTTTTCACCTACGCCGATATATTTTACCGGAATCTGGAACTGGTCGGAGATCCCAATGACAACACCTCCTTTTGCTGTTCCGTCCAGCTTGGTTACTGCTAAAGCATTGACTTCTGTCGCTGCTGTGAACTGTTTTGCCTGTTCAAAAGCATTCTGTCCTGTAGAACCGTCAAGAACCAAAAGAATCTCATGAGGCGCATCAGGAATTACTTTCTGCATTACTCTTTTGATCTTGGAAAGCTCGTTCATCAGGTTGATCTTATTGTGAAGTCTTCCTGCCGTATCAATGATAACCACATCTGCGTTTTGCGCCACAGCGCTTTGTACAGTGTCAAATGCAACTGAAGCGGGATCTGAGCCCATTCCCTGTTTTACGATAGGAACATCAACTCTTTCACTCCAGATGGTGAGTTGGTCAACCGCAGCAGCCCTGAAGGTGTCAGCAGCCCCTAATACAACCTTTTTGCCTTCCGACTTGAACTGGTAGGCAAGCTTTCCGATAGTGGTTGTTTTTCCCACTCCATTTACCCCTACTACCATGATGACATATGGTTTTTTGGAAGCATCGATATTTCCCGTACCCGCATGTGGATTTTCAAGCAGTAATCCTGAAATTTCTTCACGGAGAATTTTATCAAGCTCGTTGACACCGACATATTTGTCTCTGGCAACACGCTCTTCAATTCTTTCTATGATCTTGATGGTGGTAGAGGCACCTACGTCAGATGCGATCAGTACTTCCTCAAGGTCATCCAGTACTTCATCATCTACTTTGCTTTTACCGACTACGGCTTTCGTCATTTTTTCAAAGAATCCCTGACTGGATTTTTCCAATCCTTTGTCTAAGGTTTCTTTTTCTTCCTTTTTGAAAATATTTTTAAACCAACTCATAGTTTTAGTTTATTCTTATTTATTTTTAATCACTGCTGTGGCTTCCACCTCTATAAGGACATCATCTCTGAAAAGCCTGCTCACTTCCACAAGGCTGCTTACAGGAGGGTTTTGAAGGTTGACATACGCATCCCTGACCTTTCTGAAATCCGGAGTTTTAGAGATATCGGTGATAAAGATTCCAAGTTTGATCACATCCTTTCCCGTCCCTCCATATTCTTTCAGAACATGTTCAATATTTTTAAAAACCTGATGGGTCTGCTCCTCTACATTTTTTCCCACAAGATTACCTTCTGAATCTAAAGGAACCTGTCCGGATAACAAAATCATTTTAGAATTTCCACAATCAATGCTTACTGATTGTGAAAGTCCTTTGATGCTAAAAACTTTCGGCGAACTTTTATATTCTGTAGGGTTCATTGTTTTCTGACTGAATGAAAATAGAAAAGTTGCGGTGCAAACCAGAACAAGAATCTTTTTCATATTTTATTGATTAATAATCTGGTGCACAAAGATAACAAAAAAACTACCCAAAATATGAGTAGTTTTTTATATTGTAAATAAAGTAAGGATTATTTTTTCAAATAACCATCTACTTCATCAGCATTCATTACTTTTTCTTCGAAAACGTAAGCTCCTGATTTAGAAGACTTAATCATTTTCACCACTTTAGTCATTTTCTTAGATTGACCGCTTTGTAGGGTTGCTACTACTTTCTTTGCCATGGTAAGTTATTATTTATAAATTACTTGATTTCTTTGTGAACAGTATATTTTTTAAGAACCGGATTATACTTCTTAAGCTCTAATCTCTCAGTAGTGTTCTTTTTATTTTTAGTAGAAATGTATCTAGACATTCCTGCCATACCGCTTTCTTTGTGCTCTGTACATTCAAGGATTACTTGAACTCTGTTTCCTTTTTTTGCCATGATTCAATTACTTTTTAATCAATCCGTTTCTTACAGCTCTTTCCAGAGCCTCTTCGATTCCAATCTTGTTAATCACTCTCAATCCATGAGCTGATACTTTCAGTGTTACGTGCTTATCTTGCTCTGGAAGGTAAAACTTCTTCTCTAATAAGTTAATTTCAAAACGACGCTTCGTTTTGTTATTAGCGTGAGAAACGTTGTTACCAACCATTGCACGCTTTCCTGTTATTTGGCAAATTCTTGACATATCTCGATGTTCTTATTTGTATAATATTTGAGAGTGCAAAATAACGAAGAATTTTTTAGATAGACAAATCTTTTAGAAAATATTTGTAAATAAGTAGCTGATTAATAATATTGAATTTTTAAAATAGCCGAATTTCCGGGATATAGCAGATAATCAGTGCTGATATATTTCATACAGGCTTTTTTTCACTCAGAGAATTTAATATTCTATCTTTGTTTTTAATTAATCTAAATAAAAACAAAATGAAGAGGATTTATATTTTATTGTCGATGCTGCCCGTAGGACTGATGGCGCAGAACTTTTCTGAGATGCCGACGGGTATTAAGAATTTTTACTATTCAGCAGCTGATATTGCTGATATGGATAACAACGGAACCCTGGATATTGTGCTTAACGGTGCTATAGATTCTGATGGAGACGGAAGTGCAGACAGTACTTACAATGAGGTTTATCAGAATGATGGTACAACATTACAGCCATATGTGGGATTGGGAAGTGATGTGACCCACCTTGGAGATATCAGGTTTATCGATTATAATAATGACGGTTTGATGGATATTGTTTCAACCGGACTTAGTTATATGGATATTGTGAATTATAAGCAATACCGTTTCAAAAATACCGGATCGGGGTTTGTGAAGCAAGATGAGCTTCAAGGTAAGGTCTACGGATCATTGGAGGTCTTTGATTTTAATCACGACGGAAAGCAGGATTATGCACTCAACGGTACTCAATATGCGCACGGTGATGGCTTCGTAAATACATTGGATTACTATAAAAATACAGGCTCAGGTTTTGATATGACAGAGAACTGGGTTGACGGGACGCAAAACGGAAGCTTTAAAGTGGTTGACCTTAATAATGATAATCTTCTGGATCTTATAATTGTTGGATCGGATATTAATGGGAGTCCGGTTTCCAAGGTATATATGAACCAGGCAGGAACATTAACACCTACTCAGGATCTTTTCCCTTTGTCTGCAGGAAAAATTGAATTTGCGGATTTTAATGCTGATGGTTTTCAGGATATTGTAATGATCGGAAGAGATGATAATGATGATGCGTATTTTGCTGTTTTAATGAATGACGGAACGGGGACGCTGACCCCTCAGCTGATCTCAGATAGTGATATTTCTGATGTCTCCTTAAGCGTAGGAGACCTGAATAATGACGGATACTATGACTTTATTATTTCCGGAAATGAAGATTACGATGCTGTTGTAAAAACTTATATTTATAATGTCTCCAATCATAATTTTACTGAAGGTACACTAATCGGATTAACACCTCTTGGAGGTCCGGGCCTTGTACATCTGTTTGATTTTAACAATGATCATCATCTGGATGTTTTGCTGGGAGGATTTGACTGGTCAGGAGTCGATTATCCTTCGCTGACGAAGGTTTTTAAAAATAATTCCACAGAAGCGAACGCCAAGCCGACAGCACCCACTCATCTTAATCTTACAAAAAACGGAAACAGGTTTAATTTTTCATGGAGCGGAGCTTCAGATGATAAAACACCGGTGAATGCTCTACGTTATGAAATAACAGTGGGAACTGCTCAAGGGGCACATGATATCGCCAAATATGTGGTGACAACACCTTCATGGTTCCTGGACCTTGATCCGGCAGTTCAGAACGTATACTGGAGCGTAAGATCAATTGATGCTTCAAAAGTATATTCTGACGCTTCTACGGAAAGCACACTGGGAATAAAAGAAAACAGAACGGCAGCGCAGCTGGCCATTTATCCGAATCCCGCCTCTGATAAAGTATATATAAAAGGAGAGAGAGTTTCTGAAGTTGAAATGTATGCAATGGATGGAAAGAAGCTGAACGTTAGTTTGAATGGTGATCAGTCCGTTGATGTCTCTCATCTTCCGAAAGGAGTCTACTTACTAAAACTGAAAATAAAAAACGAAATAACCACCCGAAAACTTACGATTAAATAACTGAATCATTCTATCATGAGAAAAGCCAGACGTCCAGCTGGCTTTTCTTTTTTTTATACCCCAAACATCTATAGAAAAGAATCTGCATGATCTGTTAAATCAGCGAGCAAAATATAAGCTCCCACAGATCCCGCGGATTGCGCAGATGATTGCGTTTATTTGTGCATAGATCAGTGGAATTTGTGTTTAAGAACTATGCTTTCTTTTTTGTCCTCAAAATATCTAAATCGATAGAATAATTAAATTTTATCAGTAAAAATCAGCGTGACCTGCAAAATCAGCGAGCAAAATATAAGCTCCCACAGATCCTGCGGATTGCGCAGATGATTGCGTTTATTTGTGCATAGATTAGTGGAATTTATGTTTAAGAACTATGCTTTCTTTGTTTTATTTCTAAACCATTCTATAAGGAAATAAAATAATAAAAACCCTAATGCAAATATTGAAAATCTCGAAAGAAGATCTCCGGCCCTTGTATAGAATGTCATGGTATCATAAAGGTTGACCTTTGCAAATAAGGTGGTCTGGTCTCCATAGAAGGTATCAGCGGTTACCTCACCTTTGGCATTGATGTGTGCAGAAATACCGCTGTTGGCTGCACGGGCAATTTCCCTTCGGGTTTCAATCGCCCTTAATCTTGCATAGGATAATAGCTGTTTGTGTCCTTCTGTAACCCCCCACCAGGAATCGTTGGTCATAATTCCTAAAAAGTTGGCCCCTTTTCTTACATAATCCGTTACAAACTCACCATAGATACTTTCATAACAGATGATAGGAGCCATTTTACCTTTGTTGTAAGGATTGGAAAAGGCAATTCTTTCTTTGTCTGTCCCAAGAGAGGCTACCGTTCCGCCCAGATTGAGCATGGCATTCCCTAAGATAGGTTTCAGAACACTTATATAAGGGAAGATTTCAACGCCCGGAACCAGCTTCCCTTTATGGTACGCTTGTACCTTCTGGTTAGGAGCGATCTGAACAGCGGTATTATAGCTTGTGATCCATAGCCCCGGATTGATTTCGTAAGCTTCTTTAGGCATGGTAGCCGGATCAAAATAAAAACGGTGCGACGAGATCCCTGTTGCAAAAACAGAACCCGGATGTTTGGATAAAAAACCTTTGATATTGTTTAAAAGTAAGCTCTTTTCAAAAGCGGTTTCAGAAATAGAGCCTCGTCCCGGAAGAGCTGTTTCCGGAGCCATATAATAATCGATCTTTCCCGTTGAATTTTTTTCAGCAAGCGCTAATAGGTCCTGTTCAATGGTCAGACTGTCTTTAGAATATTTTTCAGCATAAGGATCAAGATCAGGCTGTAGCATCAGTACATTGACCTGTCCGGAAAGTTTCTCATCAAAGCTGTTATATTTAATGACTGAAATGATCATTGGAAGAATGATCAGGCCTGCAACGATTGACGCGTTTCTGATCAGATCTTTTTTCTTTCTTCCGGCTTCCCAGGTTCTTACAGTATAAAAGATCAGGATATTGATCAGCAGGATCCAGAAGCTGCCACCCGTTGCACCCAGGGTATCATACCACTGAATCAGTTTCGGATATTCTGAAAATACATTCCCTAAGTTCAGCCACGGCCATGTCAGTTCCCATCCCAAATGAAATTTTTCAAAACTCATCCAGATGGCAATAAAGAATGCCAGTCCCCAATAGGTTCCCTGCGCATTTTTGTACCAGTGGTAGCACTGGAATACCAATGAATACAAGAGAGAATTGACAAGTACGGGAAATACAACAGCCATCATCGAATGACTTCCGTCAGGATTCTTTGAACCATACAGCCATCCCGTGGTCACCACATTCCAAATGACAAAGCAGAGGTAAGACAGCCAGAAGATGATCCAGCCTTTTCTTTTATAATCTGAAAATTTTGAAATTCCATGCTCCATCATCAGAAGAGGAACAAGGGCAAAAAATATAAAAAACGGAACCCCATAAGTTGGCCATGAAACCGACAGCAGCATTGCTGAAATAAGGGTAAGCAGAACGTATTTCATTAAATTATTTTATGACACAAATTTAATATTTTTGAAATGAATATATTAGCACCTGATGTTAAAGAAAATTTATAAAGCTGTTATTGTGCCTTATACTGTATTCATTTTGTACCTTCTGTTTTTGGGGATGGGCAGATTTCAGTATGAAGATAACCTGATTACAGTAGAGCCGGTATTCTCTACCGTGAAATTTGTTCAGAATAATATTGACAGGAAGTATACCTTCAGGATCATTCTTGGTAATGTGATTATGTTTATTCCTTTTGGTTTTTCAGGCTGGGTCTTTCCAAAGCTGAAAGATCTCAGGTCCCTTATCTATGCTTTTATTTCAGCAATGTTCATCGTAGAAGGGCTTCAGTACTTTACGAGAATGGGAATATTTGAAATAGACGATATCATCCTGAATACTTTCGGAGCGTATTTAGGATGGCTGCTTTGCGGATTTGCTGATAAAAGGTTTAATTATTGAGTTCTTTAGCCCGCTTTTCGGCATTCAGAATTCCCTGTTGTAAAATTTCTTTAAAACTGTTTTCTTCAAATGTTTTTAGAGCAGCTTCTGTAGTTCCGCCTTTGGATGCTACATCTTTAATAAGTTCTTCAAGGTTCTTTTCAGAATTGTTGATCAGGTGATAAGCTCCCAGCATGGTCTGTTTTACAAAAAGTTTGGAAAGATTTTCTTCAATACCCATCTCAATTCCTGCTTTGATCATCGCATCAATGATATAATAGAAGTAAGCAGGACCACTTCCTGAAAGAGCAGTTACCCCATCCAGAAGGTCTTCATTTTCCAGATAAACGGATCTTCCTGTGCTGTTCAGCAATCTTTCGATATTGATCAGTTGGCTGAAGGAAATACCGTTTGCCGCCGTATATCCTGTAATTCCCATTCCTAAAAGAGTAGGAGAGTTCGGCATAGCTCTTACCACAAGAGGATGGTTCAGCAGTTTTTGAATTTTCTCAATATTGATTCCGGCCATGATGGACAAAATCATCTGGTTTTCTTTGAAGGTAAACTGAATATTCTGAGCCACTGTCTGGAAATCCTGAGGTTTTACAGCAATAATAATCAGATCAGCATCAAGCTCACGAACTTCTTCAAAGGTGGAAATTTTCGATTGGGGAAACTCATCAGCTATTTTGGAAATTTTTGCAGGATTTCTGATGATCAGATGAAGATCTTCAGGTTTGATCAGCTCGTATTTGAGGAACGACTTTGAAAAAGAAAGGCCCATATTTCCGGCTCCAAGAATAGCTATTTTCATTGTTGTGCTTTTATTTTTTAGCTAAAATAATGATTTTTTGGGATATGATATTTCTAAGATGTAAGGAAATAAAGTGTTCTCGCAGATAAAGGAGATCGGGCAGATTTTTCTATAAATGTCCTCATCATCTTCAAAATCAATGGGAGATAATATTACTTAAAATATATCGTACCAGATAAAATCCTTGCGCCTTAAAAGCTATATTGTAGCTTAAAAAGCTTAGTGTCTTTGCGTTTTCAGAGTCTATTTAAATGATCAACAATTAAAAAGGCTGTACTCATCATGAATACAGCCTTTGAATATTTTTAGATTTAAATAATATTTACCTCCCGCTCAAGTTCTATCCCGAATTTCTCTTTTACGGAGTTGATAATCTCAGTAGAAAAATCAAAAATTTCTTTTCCGGTGGCATTTCCGGTGGCATTGATGATGACCAGAGACTGAAGCTTGTGTGAAGCTACATTTCCGATCTGCTTACCTTTCCACCCGCATTGTTCAATCAGCCATCCTGCAGGAACTTTTACCCTATTTCCGCTGGGATAGCCCTGGATATTTTCAAATGTATGCTTTAAATCTTCAAATTGAGTTAAAGGAATTGTCGGGTTTTTAAAAAAGCTTCCTGCATTTCCGATTTCTTTAGGATCCGGCAGTTTGCTTTGCCTGATGCTGATGACAGCTTTGGAAACATCCTGAATGGTGGGTTTTTCAATCCCCATATTTTCCAATTCGGACTTGATGGCTCCATATTCTGTTTTAATATGATGGTCTTTCCGGGTAAGCTTAAAAGTAACTTCCAGAATGACATATTTTCCCTTTCCTTCCTGCTTGAAAATAGAATCTCTGTAGCCGAACCTGCATTGTTCAAGATTGAAAGTTTTAAGTTCCATATTTTCTAAGTCCAGGACCTGGCAGCTGACAAAAACATCCTTGATTTCCGTGCCGTAGGCTCCGATATTCTGCATAGGCGAAGTTCCTACATTTCCGGGAATTAGAGAAAGGTTTTCCAGTCCGCCATAGTTTTTTTGCAAACAATACATCACGAATTCATGCCAGTTTTCACCTGCTTTTGCAGTAACAAGAACCTCATGATCATTGATGCTTTCTTCAGAAATTCCTTTTAGATTAAGCTTGATGGCAAGACCGCTAAAGTCTTTTGTGAGAAGGATATTACTTCCGCCTCCGAGCAATAAAAGCTGAAGAGACTGCGCCTTTGCAAAGTTGAGGACTTCTTTTAATTCTTCAGTGCTGTTTACTTCAGTAAAGTATTGCGCTTTGGCATCAACACCAAATGTATTGTAAGGCTTTAAGGAAAAATTTTCTTGCATGTTCTTATTGGTATTCTTTGGGAAGAATTTTATCTAATTGTTCTTTAAGCTGCTGGAGTTGCTTATAATGTGCGGTGTCTGCAAAAGAGTTGACATAGATGTGTGCCTTTTTCGGGGTACGGATCTGAAAGGTTTCATCTATTCCATCTACCGACTGCTGGCTGGGAGAGCTTTTTATATGATCCAGATCTTCAATATTGATAGAAGAAATGAGCAGCTTCCAGGTATCAGGGGTAATGGCTGAACTCCATTCCTGATGAGTGCGGTTGCCGGTAGCTCCTTTTTCCGCAAAGACGGAGTCTTTTGTAGCTTTAATGATCCTGTATTCTCCAAGCGTACCTCCGATGTGCGATACACTGATAAAAGTTATTTCGTCATGATTCTTGTAAGAAACAGTTGGCTTCTGCTTTTTTGTGTCACAGGAAAAAAATGCCGACAGCAAAAAGATAGAAAACAGTATTTTCAGATGGATATTTTTTGTTGTCGGCATTATTATATATGGTTTTACAGGCTAAATTCTTCCTTGTACTTCTTTAAAGCCTCTTTCAGGATCTCAGCACTTCTTTTCAAATCTTCTTCTTTCAGAACGTAGGCAATTCTTACCTGTTTTTTTCCTAATTCAGGATCACTGTAGAATCCTCCTGCAGGAGCCACCATGATCGTTTCGTTATTAAGGGAATATTTTTCAAGCAGCCATTGTGCAAATTTTTCAGTATCATCTACGGGAAGCTCAGCAACACAGTAGAAAGCTCCTTTAGGCTTAGGGCAGATTACTCCCGGAATAGCATTTAAGAGGTCAACCAATACATTTCTTCTGTGTGTATATTCCTCTCTTACGGCCCTTATATAAGGTCCGTCATTCTGGTGCGCTGCCGTTGCGGCAATTTGTCCTAAAAGAACCGGGCTCAATCTGGCCTGCGCAAAAAGGATGGCTGCATTACGGATCTTCTGAGAACGGGTAACCATACATCCGATTCTTACACCGCACATGGAATAACGCTTAGACTCTGAGTCGATCACAATACAGTTTTCGCTCAGTTCCGGGAAATCAAGCATTGAGATCTGTTGCTTTCCGTCATATACATATTCTCTGTATACTTCATCAGAGATGATGACGATATCATATTTTAACGCGATTTCAGCAAGCTTTTGAAGCTCTTCACGGGTATAGAGATATCCTGTAGGGTTTCCCGGATTACAGATAATGATCGCTCTTGTTTTTTCTGTGATCTTTTTTTCAAATTCCTCAACAGGAGGTAGGGCAAAACCTGTATCAATAGTGGAAGGAACTGCTACTACATTCACATCGAATGTGCTGGTGAAACCATTGTAGTTAGCATAATAAGGTTCCGGAATAATCACTTCATCACCTTCATCACATAAAGTGGAAATGGCAAAGTTCAGGGCTTCAGAACCCCCATTGGTAACAATGAAACTGTCAGGTGTTAAATCTGAAAAACCTAATGAATGATAATATTCTGTAAGAGCTTTTCTGTATTCGATATTACCTTCAGAAAGCGCATATTCCAATACTTTTAAATCGATATTCTTTAAAGCATTTAAAGCGGTTTCCGGAGTTTCAATATCAGGCTGTCCGATATTAAGGTGATATACTTTTATTCCTTTCTGTTTTGCTTGTAATGCAAAAGGAACCAGTTTTCTTACCGGCGATGGCGGCATATGCAGTGCTCTGTTTGAAATATTTGGCATTGTTCAAAAAATTTGTATGACAAAAATAGGATTTAATTTCTCAATAATAAAATTCAGGATCAATAAGAAACTATTCGTTGATAACATGGATTCGAAATAATTTTAACATTTTGACTATTAATATTAGATTATTTTTTAAATAATATTGGCTTTTTGTTAAAAATAATATTTTTATATTGATATTTTTCTTAATTTTCGGCTTAAATGTGAATAAAATGACAATAAATTTATTTTCTAGAGCATTACCTGCTATCGCTCTTTTTTCAGCCTCTGCCTTGATGGCCCAAAATTTTCAAACAATGCCTGTTGCTTCAGGATATACTTCTGATGTGATCGCTAACGGAGTTGGCCCCGCTTCTGCATCTACAACAATAGATGTAGACGGAGTTTCCTATGCTTTTATATCGAGGGATTATCAGGCAACAGCAAGCAGCACGCCGCTTACTTATGGTCTTCCTGCTAATGGTACGATCAATTCAGTAGTGGCATCCACTCCGGGATTAAGTTTTCAGCTTAATGATTATTCCGGAAACAATTCCTTAAGGATTGCCAGTAACACAGCAGGCAACAATACGGGAACGATAGTATTCTCCACACCGATACCGGCTTTTAAACTGTATATGCTTTCCACCAGCGGCAGTGGGGCCTCTACAGTGGATATCATCGTTAATTTTACAGATAATACCTCACAGACTTTTACAGGACAAAGTATTTCAGATTGGTATGGAGGAAATGATTTTGCAATTCAGGGAATCGGAAGAATTCTTATAACTACCAATGGGCTGGAATCCAGTACAACCAATCCAAGACTATATCAGTCGGCTCTTACCATTGATGCTGCCAATCAGACCAAGCCTATCCAGAGTGTAACGGTTACAAAAACCAACAGTTCGGGAGTTGCTAATATTTTTGCTTTTTCAGCCGAAGCATATACAGACTGCCTGGCACCGGTATTATCAGCCACAGGAACGGTCAGCTCAAATACGGCCGAAATTTCATGGACAGATCCGGCAGGAAATCCGGGGGTAAGTTATGATATTTACTACAGCACGAGTGCTACAATTCCTAACAGTGCTACAGTTCCTAATCACTCTGATGTTGTTGGAACCTCTTATACCCTTGCCAATTTATCTCCAAGTACTACTTATTACTACTGGGTACGAACCAACTGCAGTGGAGCAACGAGTAAGAGCGCATGGTCATTTTCAAAGTCATTTACTACACTTTGCGGGTCTGTAGTGCCTTCTTATACCAATAACTTCAGCAGCTTCCCAGGCACATGCTGGGCGGCCAATCCTTCAGGGGGAACTCCAGCTACAGGACCTACGGGAACAGCCTCTTCTCCTTATTGGACACAGCGTAATTTTTTAAATACTGCGGCTAACGGACCTTCAGCATATATGAACATATATTCTGTAAACAGAACAGGCTGGCTGAAAACAGTGCCTTTTGATCTTACTGCAGGTGGATATAGAGTGACGTTCAGATATGGGGTAACGACTTATACCGGTACATCCGCATCTGCGATGGGTTCCGATGATGTTGTTCATTTTCTGGTTTCTGATGACGGAGGAAGCACATGGACAATACTGCAAACCTGGGATTCCGGTAATGCACCATCCAATACATCTAATGAATATGTCTATAATTTAACGGCCAATACAAGCGCCAATACGGTATTTGCTTTTTACGGGACTTCCGGAACAACAAATAATAACCTGGATTATAATTTTTATGTAGACGATTTTACAGTTGAATCGGCCCAGCTGAGTACTTCTGAAGTGAGTGCTTCTGCCAGGAAAGCAGCTGTACACCCAAATCCTTTTAAAGATATTCTCTATATATCTGATACCAGAGATCTGAAATCTGCGACTGTTGCAGATGTGTCAGGAAGAATAGTGAAAACTATTGACGGCCCTGCAAAAGAGCTTAATCTAAGCTCTCTGAATTCCGGATTGTATTTTGTCACTCTTTACTTTAAAGACGGATCCCTGTCTACTGTAAAGGCGATAAAAAAATAATTTTTTGAGTTAATAATTTCATGAGGCGGCTATACCAGATGTAGCTGCCTTTTTTATTTGAATGTATAACCATTTCATAAAATAATTGTATTTTAGAAAAAACTAAAATATGCAGATCCAGGCAGTTTCCATAGAAGATTATATTTCCAGGATCCCTGAGGACAGACAGGAATCTTTTAAAAAACTTTTTGATACGATCAGTAACAATTTACCGGAAGGTTTTGAAGAGAGTCCCGGCTCCGGAATGGTAGGATGGTCGGTTCCGTTGAAAACTTATCCTGCGGGGTATCACTGTACTCCCGGCAGCCCTTTACCATTCATGGGATTGGCTTCTCAGAAGAATTTTATCGCGCTATATCATATGGGGCTGTATTCCAAACCGGAACTTTTGGATTGGTTTATAACGGAATTTCCAAAACATTCGAAGAAAAAACCGGACATGGGGAAGTCCTGCATCCGTTTCAAAAAAGTGGAAGATATTCCTTTTGAGCTGATCGCTGAACTGAGCCGGAAAATGACTCCCGGAGATTGGA
Organism: Chryseobacterium sp. UF-290; assembly: GCF_058245615.1. Lineage (NCBI taxonomy): Bacteria > Pseudomonadati > Bacteroidota > Flavobacteriia > Flavobacteriales > Weeksellaceae > Chryseobacterium > Chryseobacterium sp. UF-290. Next base: position 76,316 of record NZ_JBSICB010000008.1, on the reverse strand, counting down.
TCAGTATTTATGAATCTCAATATAAAAAATAAATAAAGCTCTGAAATCCAATCGATTTCAGAGCTTTTTATCTAAGGAGTCCGGAGAAAATAGGATGAGGTAGATTTTGTGTTCTTAAAATCTTGACGTCATCTACTATATAACAAAACATAATAAAATTGAGGGTCCGGTTATTCTCCTGTTCTTTAGAAATTTCCATGTTCCTGCTCTCATTTTCCTTCCTAAAATTTGATATCCCAGATTCCCGCTTTACGTTCAAGTTCAATTAAAGCGATTGCATTATCTGCAAGCGCCTGATAATAGTCTTTTCTGATTCCGTTGTAGGTTCTTTGGGCATTCAGGACTTCAAGGATGGAGCTTTCCCCTCGCTTATAGCTGTAAGTAATGCCATCCAATATGCTTTTGGCTTCTGTGAGCATTCCATTATGGAATTGTTTTACTTGCTTCTGAGTGGCTGTATACTGTTGATAGGCCTGTATTACTTCTGCCTGTATGCTTTGTTCGATCAGCCGGTATTCAACCTCTGTCTGTGAGTGGGCCATTTCAGCGATTTTTAATTCTGCATTTCTTCTGTTTGAAAATTTAAGCGGAATGCTTAGTCCCAGTTTTACCGCATTGACGGTGGGTGAAGGGGCTGTTTCATTCGTGGCTTCGGTATGGCGTTCCGCACCTGCATTGATACCTAAATCGATCATGCGGTTGGCTTTTTCAAGATTGATCCGGCTTTGGGCAACCTGTGTATTTTGTCTGGCTGCCAGTAGATCTGCTCTTTCATTCAATGCATGGAGGATCAGGCCATCCATGTCAAAATCCCTGTTGAACGTATTGAAATCCCCTGCTATGTCTCTGGCTGCTATTTTGCTATCGCTGAGAAAGACCGATAGCTGGGTGAGAGCCTGCTGTTCGGCACTTTCTGCCTGGTAGACTTCATTGAGCAAGGCTGCTGCCTCCAATTTACTCTGCTTTGAAGTAACGAGTGATAGGGTTCCCAAACGGTACCGGATGCTGTCTGATTTTGCCAGTTGCAGGACATTTTGATAAGAATCCTGCTGTACTTCCAGAAGAGCTTTATATCTTAAAGCTTCGATATAGCCTATGCTGGCTTCTGCCCGGAGATTTCTGAAAAAGTCCTGCAGCTGTATTTTACTCAGTTCCGACTGGTTTTTAGCCAGATTGATTCTGGCTTTTCTTTTACCTCCCAATTCCAGGGTCCAGCCAATGGAAGTTCCATAGACATATCCCATGTTTTGACTCACTCCGTTATTGGCCGTTTCCACTTCCAGCTGAGGATCAGGAAACATGCTTGCAGTCTGAATAGCAGCTTCGGCTATACTTACATTATATTTTTGAGACGCATATCCAAGATTTTTCTTTCCAACCAGACTCAGATATTCTTCGAAAGATAAAAGCTCTTTTTCCTGTGCTTTTACCCAATCTGTTGTAATAATCAGGATTGTAATTATTATGATAAAATAAACTCTAGTTTTCATCTGTTTTCAGATTTTGTTTTTCGTTGCGATGCTCAGCCATAAAGTAAATGGCGGGCAGTACAAATAAGGTTAAAATAGTAGAGAACATCAATCCATATACGATGACTGTAGCCAGAGGTCGCTGTACATCTGATCCGATACCTGTTGCCAATGATGCCGGGAATAATCCGATTACCGCAACAGTAGCTGTCATCAATACCGGCCTGAAGCGGTCCCTTGCCCCTTTCGTCACGGCAGGCTTCAGGTCATACCCTTTCTTGCGCAGATCGTTGATGTGAGAGATCATGATCACCCCGTTCTGAATGGCAGCCCCGAATAGGGCAATAAAACCCACCGCCGAAGATACATTAAGGGACATTCCTCGTATATTGAGGGCCAGCATTCCGCCAAATAATGCCAATGGAACAATCGACATCAGTACCAAAGCCTGCCTGAAGTCTCCAAAAGCACCGTACAATAAAAGAAACATAATTGCTAAAGCCAATGGAACAATAAATGCAAGCCGGGAATAGGCCCTGTTCTGGTTTTCAAACTGACCTCCCCATTTGATCTGGTATTTTTCATGATCGTATTGAATATCTTTTTCAATTTTGTCACGTGCCTTTTTCAGGAAAGAAGAAAGATCTGTTCCTCTTAAATTCAGCTTTACCGTAAGATGCCTTTTGTTCATTTCACGGGTGATCGTACTTTCTCCGGTACTCAATTTTACCTCTGCAACCTGTGATAAAGGAATTTTGGCTCCGGAAGCCGAGGTCAGCATCAGGTTTCCGATCTTATCAGGAGTATCACGGCTATCTTCAATATAACGACAGGAGATATCATAAACCTTATTGCCGATAAAGATCTGAGAAATAGCCTTTCCTCCCAAAGCAACCTCAATAAGATCTGCCACATCCGAGACATTCAGTCCGTATTGGGCGATTTTATCCCTGTCTGCAATGATCTGCAGCTGGGGTAACGGAGGTTCCTGATCAATGGCAAGATCAGCGGATCCCGGAATCGTATTCAATGTAGATAAGACATTTTCAGCAATTCTTCGGGTTTCTTTGAAGTCTTCTCCATATACTTTTACCACCAGTTCACTGTGGGCTCCTGAGATTTTGTCCATCACCCCATCGATCATCGGCTGCGAAAAACCAACTGTGAATCCTGGCATATTTTTATAATCAGCTGCCAGTTCGTTGATCAGATCAGCTTTTGTTTTTCCGGCAGGCCATTCGCTGTAAGGCTTTATTCCGATAGAAACTTCAAAATGAGAAGCTGTCCATGGATCGGTACCGTCATCATTACGCCCTGCCTGAATCATCATGTAAGTAACTTCCTGATGTTTCAATGTCCGGGCACGCAGGGTGTCACTCATTTCTTTTGACTTAGCCAATGAAATACCGGGAGGAAGCTGTACCTGAAGCCATATGGAACCTTCATCCAGTTCGGGAAGAAAATCTTTTCCTACGGTATAGGAGAGGATTCCGGCCGATAATAGAACGATGCCCAGGGGTACAATGACCTTCTTAGGAGTCTGCATTATTTTATCAATTCTTTTTCCATAGGCATTGCTTATTTTTTCCAGCCATTTATTGTGATATATTTTCTGCGGTTTGCGGTAGATCACATAGGCCAGCCCGGGAATTAAAAGCAACGCTACTGCAAGTGCTCCCAAAAGAGCATAACCTACTGTGAATGCCATAGGTGTAAATAATTTTTTCTCAACTCTTTCAAAAGCGAACAGGGGCAGATAAGCGGTAATGATGATGATGGTAGAAAAGAAAATAGGCTTTGCCACCCCGATCACTCTTTGTGTAATTGTTCTTTCTTCCAGTGTCTCTTCTGAATTCTCCTCTCTCTTTTTCAGGATTGTTTCCAGCATAACGATGGCACCATCTACAATAATCCCAAAATCAATGGCTCCTAATGAAAGAAGATTAGCCGGGATATTGGTAAAATGCATCAGAATAAATGCAAACAGCAAGGAAAGCGGAATGGTAATGGCTACCAGCAATGCTCCCCGCCAGCTTCCAAGAAATACGATCAGGACAATAATGACTAAGACGATTCCTTCAGTAAGGGTATGGGAAACTGTGGTCAGTGTGGTTTTTACAAGATCTGTTCTATCCAGGAAAGGATGGATCTTTACACCGGGAGGAAGGATCTCGTTATTCAGTTCGTCTACGGCCTGATGAACGCCTTCCAGAACCTGCGATGGATTTTGCCCTCTCAGTAGAAGTACAATGCCTTCCACGCTTTCAGAGTAATTCCGTTTTCTGTCGGTATAGCCCAGAATCCCTTTTCTTTCCAGATTTCCATACTTTAAGGTTCCTACATCATTGAGGAAAACAGGAACGCCATTTTCGGTTTTGACTACAATTTTTCCGAGATCATTCAAATCCTTGACAAGACCTATTCCTCTGATGACATACGCCAGATTTCCACGGGGAAGCATGCTTCCCCCTGCGCTTACGTTATTTTTGGAAATAGTTTCTGTAACTTCGGATAGTGAGAGTCCGTATTGTTCCAGCTTATGGGGATCCAGTTCAATCTGAAACTGTGTGGTAATTCCTCCGAAATTGGTGACATCGGCAATTCCTGAAACCTGCTTGATCCTTGGGATGATCACAAATTTCTGCAGATCCGTCAGTTCCCGAAGGCTATGATCGTTGCTTTCGATGATATAGCGGTATATTTCGCCGATAGGAGAGGTCAGGGGATCAAGACCTGGCTGTGCATCATAAGGAAGTGTTACTTCTGTTAGTCTTTCCTGGATCCGTTGCCTTGCCCAATAGTCATCTATACCATCATCGAAGACAATGGTAATAATGGAAAGCCCAAAGGTGCTTTTGCTCCGCATCACATGCATTCCCGGAAGCCCGTTCAGAGAACGTTCCAACGGAATGGTGATCTGTTGCTCCACTTCTTCGGCAGCAAGTCCCGGAACCTGCGTCACTACCTGTGAGGTAACATCGGCTATATCGGGATATGCTTCTACGGATAGTCTGGTCCAGGAATAATAACCGAAGAATCCCAGCAAAAGGAAGAGGGCAAGCATCAGCCATCTCTTCTGTATAGAGAGTGTAAGTAATTGTTTCATAGTTCTTGATTTTGCATAAAGGAAAAAGCAGCATGGGTAAAGTTTTCGCTTTGAAGAGCCTCATACTTTATGCGTTTGCATTGTACGTTTTACATTATTTTGCATCCAGCATATAAATTCCGCCTTCGGTCATGATCATTTCTCCGGCCTTTAGTCCTGATGCTATTCTTACCATTTTCTGATCGGTTTCTCCTGTAATAACCGGACGTTTGGCAAACTGATTTTTACCCGTTCTTATCCATACATATTGAGAATTGTCCTCCTGCATCAGAGCGGTGACGGGAATCATGATTGTTTTTTCAGGAACAGTTGAGAAATTAACAGTAGCATACATGCCCGGTTTGAGTTTCCGGTCGGGGTTGTCACATTCAATAAGGACTTTTATACTCCGGGTGGCTTCATCTACAATTTCATTGATGTGATATACTTTTCCGGTGATATTCCTGTCCGGGTAGGCGCTCACCTTTACTGAAACCTGATCTCCGGTATTTACAAAACGGATGTCCTTTTCTTTCACATCTCCGGAAATCCATACTTTAGAAAGCTCTGCAATAATAATGACAGGATCTGCATCTCCTTTCAGGTATTGACCATTCACGATTCTGTTGGAAATAATTTCCCCGTTGATGGGAACCCTCACAATAAGAGGGCTTCCGATGCCTCCACCTTTACTATTGTAAACTTTAAGAGCAGAGGTTGCATTAGACAGTGAGGTCTTTTTATTTTTAAAATCTGTTTCCGCTTCATCCAGTTCTTTCTGAATACCCACGCCATGTTTTACAAGATCCTGCTGGCGCCTGTAGTTTTTCTCTGCAAGCTGTACCTCGTTCAGCGCATCCGTATAGTCTTTCTGAACCGAAAAATAATCGGAAGAAAGAATTTCAAAAAGAGGACTGTTGGCTGAGATACTTTGCCCGAGCCGGATAAAGGATCTTGTGATCCTTCCGGAAAAAGGACTGGCAATTTCTGCATAATGATTAGGGATTGCCTGAATTGTTCCGGCAGAAACCACTCCATCGCTATGTTCCTGTTCAGTTACTATTTCGGTCCTGATCTTTTTGAAAACAGGACTGTTTTCAGGAACGGTGACCAGCCCGTTTTTGAAGGTAATCTCTTCTGCCTGGCTTTTTGGAGAAGAATTGTCCTTACAGGAAGCTGTAAAGAGAATGATAATGCTTAAGATTATTTTTTTCATGACCTTAATAAAATTGAGTGCTGTTGCTGATTTTTGCTTTTGTATTGTTCTTTTTCCTGATCATGACCAGCTTTTTGCTTCGGGCATTCTTTTGAGGAGTTAAAGAGGGTCTGAGGAATATATTCGTGGAGACAATGAAGAAGACCATAATGAGTGCTTCTTTAGAGTAACCCAATGCACACAAGGCTCCTGTAGCCGCAGAACACCATAAAGTAGCTGCCGTATTGAGTCCCCGGACGGTAAGACCATCTTTCATGATTACACCACCACCGAGGAATCCTACACCACTGACGATATAAGAGGTAATTCTTCCGGCTGCATCACCACCAATCTTGATGGCTATCAAGACGAAGGCTGAGGAACCTATACAAACCAAAGTATTGGTACGGAGGCCAGCGCTTTTTTGTCGCCACTGTCTTTCGAAACCTATGCCGGCACCCAGACAGAATGCGGTCAATAATCGAAGGGTAAATTCAAATGTATTCATAACTTTTCCTGTTTTTATAAAGCTGTTCAGCTGTACGGGAAAAGCAGGTACAACTAAAGCTTTTAAGGTTGATAATTACTGTAAGGATCTGAGTCCATATGCTTTATTTTTTACTGTGCAAAAGTAAAAATGAAGTCCTTTTTTTACCGTTAGAAAAGCTTTAGAATGTTATTAGAAAACTATTAGAATTGAAATTTTTGAAAGGATTAATGAATGATCTTTTCCATTATTTAAAACAGGATGATGATTTGCAAGGATTAACCGAATGTAAGCTCTTACGAGGCTAATGATTGTTAACCTTGTCTATTATTTAATATTTCAATTATAAAGATCTTACTTTTTTTTAAGGCATAAAATCAATAAATTTGAGGAAAAACTACTTTTATATTATGGATCCCGGTTTATAATTTATAGATATGATTTTATTTACCCTGGCAGTTGATGCTTAAGAGGACTTTTATGAATTATAAATGTTACAAATGAAACAATCAAATATAGCCATACCTGCTACGCTCTTAGCGATCATTTGTGTACAGGGAGGAGCATCTATTGCCAAACAGCTTTTTCCTGCCATAGGAGCTATTGGAACTGTTACTTTAAGAATTGTACTGTCAGCTGTTTTGCTGACACTGATTAACCGACCGAAATTCCTACAGTTTACGAAGCAGAAATGGAAGTATTGCGCCTTGTACGGAATTGGCCTGGCGGCAATGAACCTTATTTTTTATATGGCCATTCAGCGGATTCCCTTGGGATTGGCGGTTACGGTAGAATTTGCTGGACCTTTATTTCTTGCTTTGGCGCTTTCCCGGAAATTATTGGATGTGATTTGGGCATTACTGGCCTGTATCGGAATTTTACTTATCGTTCCATGGCAGAGTAATAATGTTGACCTGACAGGGCTTGGGCTGGCATTTCTTGCAGGAATGTTTTGGGCTGTTTATATTGTCATGGGAGGAAAGGTTTCCAAAATAATGGATGGGAAAGATGCTGTTACTACAGGAATGCTGTTTGCCAGTCTGGTGATTATTCCTTTTACCATATGGGATGGAGCTGTTTTCAACCTTACGCCGGCTATTTTTGTAAAAGGGTTGGGAGTCGCTATTTTATCAAGTGCCCTGCCTTTTTCTTTAGAAATTATGGCCCTTAAAAGGCTTCCTGCAAAGACCTTCAGTATTCTGATGAGTCTGGAACCTGCATTTGCAGCGCTTTCGGGATTAATATTTCTGGCTGAGGAGCTGACTTTTTTACAGTGGATCTCCATTGCCTGCGTAATTGCAGCGAGTATAGGAACTACAGTTTTCAGTAAAGTTTCTCATGATTAAATTCTATGTTCTTATAACATAAAAAGCTTAAACAGTCTCAATACCAAATATCACTATAAAAACAGTCTCATCATTTTCTGAGGCCACTGCAATGCCGGCATGGTGAAGATGGATAATCTTTTTTGTAAGGTAAAGCCCGATTCCATAGCCTTTTTCCTTTCTGGAGGTTTCACTTCTGTAAAAGGGTTCAAAGATATGCTGTAAATCTTCCTGTGATATGGTGATTCCGGTATTGGAGAAACTGATGTGAAGCTTTTCTTTATTCATTTTGACGTCGATAGAGCACCTGTGTTCAGGTGAATATTTACAGGCATTATCAATAAGATTATTAAATGCAACCTGCAGCAGGTATTCATTTCCCTGGATGATCAGTTCATGCTCATTAACGGTATTTTCAATATTCAGAGAGACTTTATATTCAGAATTTTCCTTGATGATTGAAGCATAAGATTCCAGGAGAACCTCATCAAGGCGAACTTCAGAGAAGCTGATTTCATTGGGATCATAGCTTGCTTTGGCAAGATCCATCAGGCTGTTGGAGAGTTTGACCATATTGCGGGCATCCTCCAATGTATACCGGATGGTCTGCTGATATTCTTCTTTGGTCTGTTCTTTTCCGGAAGCCAGTTCAAGTTCTGTGATAATCGCAGCTAACGGAGTTCTGAGCTCATGTGAAATGTTAGAGACAAAATGCTTTTGGGAATCGAAGGAATTTTCCAGACGTTCCAGCATTCCGTTGAAGTTTTGGGCGAGTTCATTCAGCTCGTCCTTTTCTCCTGTGGTTTTTAAGCGTAGCTGCAATTTTCCTGCGGTAATTTTCTTGATCTGATTCACCATTTCACTTAAAGGGCTCAGTGCCTTTTTAGAAAGAAAAATCCCCACCAGATAAGTCAGGATCAGAATGCTGATAAAAGCAATGATACTGATGGTAAGCAGGTGACTGATCGAATTGTATCCATACTGGTCATATCCGGCAGCAGTTATGATATATTCCTTGCCGTCATGAGTGTAGACCATCCCAATGGCCTGAAGATCATCAAGAAAAAAACTTATTTCCTTCTTTTTGAAGATATTGGAAAGCATTTTCGGATCTTCTTTTACATAATCTACCTTTGAATCATCATGGTAGATGAGGTTAAATTCCGGATCATAAATAGCGACCTGAACTTCATTAAGCGTTTTTGTGTTGTTTTTGTAAAGACGGTGCATTTCTTTTTCACTCAGTGTACTCTGGAAAAAAAGATTGGCCTTGGCTACCGCTTCATTTCTGAGCTGTGCATAGAAAGAGGTCTCCCGTGCTTCACTGGAAGAGTAATAGACGGCAATACCATAGAATATCATCAGTGTGGCGGTGACAAATGTAAAGAGTAAAGTAAGTCTTGTTCTGACCTTCATGCCTTAAAATGCTATTGTTGATGTTCCTCGTATCCTTTTTTTAAAATAAAACCCATTCCTGCTTTGGTATGGATCAGCTTATTTTCGAAATCCTTGTCGATTTTCTTTCGCAGATAATTGATATATACATCAATAAAGTTGGTTCCGGTATCAAAATGGGTTTCCCAGACCTTCTCAGCGATCTCACTCCGGGAAAGGACTCTTTCGGAATTTTCGAGCATAAATTTCAGCAGGTTAAATTCTTTAGGGGTCAATTTGATTGGGGTTTGGTCCCCGCTGACGGTTTTCTGATCCAGATTCATCTCAATGCCTTCATAGCGGAGAACAGAAACTTTTTGCTGTTTCTGCTGTGAAAAGCGTTTGAGAAGGACTTTAATCCTTGCTGTCAGTTCTCGCATCTCAAATGGTTTGGTCATATAGTCATCAGCTCCGGCATCAAATCCTTCCAGCTTGTCATCTGTAGTTCCTAATGCAGTAAGCATTATTATCGGAAGATCGGGCTGTAAGGTTTTGATTTCATCACAGAATTCAAGACCGTTTTTTTTAGGGAGCACAATATCGGTGACCACCAGGTCAAAATCGGTCTGTAGAGCCAACTTCATACCTGTCATTCCGTCATAGGCCACAGTCACATCAAACTCTGATTCCTGAAGTCCCTTTGCAATAAGTCTGGAAAGCCTGTCGTCGTCCTCAACTAATAGAATGTGTGGCATAAAAATGTTGAAATGTTTGGGTTGGTGTGAAGAATAGCTTAATACTCTTCACAAATGTAATGAATTCTATTTTGTAATTTTGGACTGAAACAATATTGCGATGCCTGAATTTAAAATACCTTTTAATAAAAAAATAAATAAAGCTGCTGTAGCAGGAATTCTGTTCTTTCTTACTTTGCTGCTGCTGAATTGCAGTTCTTTTCAGACGACATCTCTTAAAAATGGTGATCTTCTTTTTGTAACCGCGAAAGAAACAGGACTTTCGGGAGCCATTAATAATGTGACTCAGAAACAGAAAACAGCTTCTTTTGATCATATTGGTATTTTGGAAAAAGAAGGGAGTAAGATGTTTGTCCTGCATGCAGCACCTAAAGGAGGTTCTCAAAAGCAAGCTTTAGAGGAATTCATTAAAGATCAGAAAGATGACGGGCAGAACGTAATTGTTTATCGTTTGAAACCTGAATATCAAAAAGCAATTCCGGAAGCCCTTAAGAAGGCAAATGCAATGCTGGGTAAACCTTATAATTTCAATTATATTCTGGATGAAAATTCATATTACTGCTCAGATTTTATTGAGAGAGCTTTCAGGAATGAGCATATTTTTACATTGGAGCCGATGACATTTATTGACCCTAATACAGGAAAAACGAATACATTCTGGGAAGATTTCTATCAAAAGAAAAGCCTGAAAGTACCGGAAGGAGAGCCGGGATGCAATCCTAATGGATTAGCTACCTCAGATAAACTGGAAAGAATCAAGGAGCTTTAAAATCAGGAAAGAAGCTGATAAAGTTTCTTTTTATGTTAAATTTTAAAAAATATTAGTCTACTAATTTGGTGGACTAATATTTTTTTATATTTTTGTCACAGATTTAATGCAGAGAGCAATAAGATCTAAAAGTGTTTAACCCCAAAATGTTTAATGATGATTACACCTAATCCTGGCCTGCAGGTTTTGCAAAGCAAACTGAACCTGCCTAAAAAAGAATTGATCCTGGAAATAGAATTGAATGGCAAAATGAAATTTGAGCATTTGATGAATACGATCTACAATCAGTTGGGGATCTGCCATAGAGTGTTGTCAGCCAATGTGGAATATGTGAACGGGTATAGTTTTGGGACAGTACAATTATACATCAATGTCAATTCAGAAGATTATCAGCAGCTTGAGTTCTATCTGAATAAAAATAAACTTTTGAGTACAACAGTGGAGTATATCTGCCGTAAATATTCTTAAGAGAGATTCATATAGTTTTAATTACGAAAGTGTCCGGTTTTTTACCGGGCACTTTTATTTTGATATTTTGTTGTTAAAAACTATATAGGTTATTATAGTATCGCTGCTTATTTAGGGAAACAAAAAAGAGGCTGTCTCAAAAGTCAAATAATTCGGCTTTTGTCATTCTGACGAAGGAAGAATCTCATTGATGGTCAGTTGTTTGAGATTCTTCATTACATTGCATTTCATTCAGAATGACACTTTTGAGACAGCCTCTCTATAAGTAATAAAATAATTTTTAAATTCTTTCAATATCAGCACCAATTGCTCTTAGCCTGCCATCAATATTTTCATATCCTCTGTCGATCTGTTCGATATTGTGGATAATTGATTTTCCTTCTGCAGAAAGTGCAGCGATCAGAAGCGCATTTCCGGCTCTGATATCCGGGGAAACCATTGTTGTTCCTCTTAACGGAGCTTCCTGATTCAATCCGATTACGGTTGCTCTGTGCGGATCACATAAAATGATCTGAGCTCCCATATCAATTAATTTATCTACAAAGAATAATCTGGATTCAAACATTTTCTGATGAACAAGAATGCTTCCTTTTGCCTGGGTTGCCACTACTAAAATAATAGATAACAAATCCGGTGTGAATCCAGGCCATGGAGCATCTGAAATGGTAAGGATAGAACCGTCGATAAATTTCTGGATCTTATAATGTTCCTGAGCAGGAATATAAATATCATCATTGCTCTGCTCAAGCTGAATTCCTAATTTTCTGAATGTATTTGGGATAACTCCCAATTGGTTCCAGTTTACATTTTTGATGGTGATTTCAGATTTTGTCATGGCTGCAAGACCGATCCATGATCCGATCTCTACCATATCGGGAAGCATGGTGTGTTCTGTACCTCTGAGGTAATCTACCCCTTCGATGGTTAGAAGGTTAGAACCGATTCCGGAGATATTGGCTCCCATCCTGTTCAGCATTTTACATAACTGCTGAAGGTAAGGTTCACAGGCTGCGTTGTAGATCCTGGTTTTTCCTTTGGCTAATGCCGCAGCCATTACAATATTAGCAGTTCCGGTAACAGAAGCTTCTTCCAGTAGAATGAATTTCCCTGTAAGTTCCTTGGCTTTTAAAGAATAGAAATATTCATCTTCATCATAATTGAACGCTGCGCCCAATTCAACCAATCCCTGGAAGTGGGTATCCAATCTTCTTCTTCCGATCTTGTCACCTCCCGGAGTTGGCATATAAGCTTCTCCATAACGGGCCAGCATAGGACCCATCAGCATGATAGAACCACGCAGCTTTGCCCCATCCTTTTTGAATTCATTGGATTTGATATAGTCAAAGTTTACCTGATCTGCTTTGAAGGTATAGTCTCCCTGTCCGTTCTTGGTAACTTTTACACCAAAATCCCCCAAAATTTCAATCAGTCTGTTGACATCATGAATATCCGGAATATTTTTAATTCTTACTTCTTCATCGGTTAACAGAACCGCACATAAAATCTGTAGAGCCTCATTTTTGGCCCCTTGTGGAGTTATTTCACCCTGCAGTCTTTTTCCTCCTCTTATTTGAAATGTCCCACTCATTTATTTTCTGTTTTTATGATTGTTATTGTGCCTTCTCTTGTTGGGTTGGTTCTTATTATTGCTATTGCTGTTTTTGTTATTATTCCTGTTGTTATTGCTGGTATAGTAAATCTTACTCTTTTCAAGAGATTCAATTCCTGTAAGGTCTAACCTGTTTTCGGACAATTCTTTCAGGTGGCGGAAGATCACATCATCTGTCACATGTTCCTTATTATATACATTATAGGATTTCTTCATATTGTTGGCGATCACTTCGATAAGGGCTTCTTTTTCATCTCCCGCTTCCAGTTCGATTGCTTTTTCGATCAATTGAAGAATACTTTTTCCGTAAAATTTAAAGTCACCCTGAAGTTTCGGGTATTCCATCTTTTTAGGACGTTCTGCCAATTGTTCTCTGGTAGGGAACGGATAAGGCGATTCCACATCCAGGTCATACTCTGCCAGAATAAAAAGATGATCCCAAAGTTTATGTTTATAATTTTCTTCGTCGCGAAGTTGCGGGTTTCTCTGACCCATAAAATCGATGATTGCCATAGCCATTTCGTTCCTTTCTTCTTTGGAAGGAAGTTCTTTGCAGCGCTCAACCAACTGTTGTATAATTCTGCCGTATTCTGGCATATGAAGCTGAGTTTTTTGGGTATTGTATTCCATAGTATGCAAATATATGGATTAAAAGAAAAATTGTTTCGAGAATCTTAAAAATTTATGATTTTTTAATGAAAATTTCAAATGTCTTTCGCTTTGATTTATTATTAAAAATTAAAATATTTCTCATTGAATTGAATTTGTTTTCAATAAAATTGTAACTTGGTTGTTATATTGATAATTATATTTTACGATGAGAAAAACACATTTTTTCCTTTCCCTGCTGGCCTTAGCACTTGCTTCTTCATGCCAGAACAGTGATGAACTGATTACGGAACCTTCCAGACAGGAAGAAGTTCATGATAAAATTGTAAATGTGACGAACCACGATGGCCGGCCCTTCAGTACGGGATCAGAATCTGTAAAAGGGAAATTTGTTGCCGGACCCGGAGGAGGAGTTCTTATGCAGGGTTTTTACTGGGATGTTCCTGATGGCGGAAACTGGTGGAATACCGTGAAGGATAAGCTGACTGCATGGTCTGATGCTGGAATCGGCGCAGTATGGCTCCCTCCAGCTTCAAAAGCACAGAACGGCGCTTATTCTATGGGATATGATCCTACAGATTATTACGATTTTGGAAATTTTAATCAAAACGGGAGTGTAGAAACCCGCTTTGGCTCCAGAGCTGAACTGGAAGCGCTGATTACCAAGGCACATGCTGAAAATATGCAGGTTTATGCAGACATTGTCATTAACCATAACAGTGGAGGACAATCTGAAGCGAATCCGTATACAGGAACCAATACATGGACCAATTTTTCAGGCATTGCTTCCGGAAAATTCCCGAGGAATTATAACGACTTTTATAAAAACGCTTATGGGAACAATGATGAAGGCGCTTTCGGCGGATTCCCGGATCTGTGCCACGCGAATCCCTATGTACAGGACTGGCTTTGGGAAAGAGATGATTCTGTTGCGAAATACTACAAGAATGTCATGAAGTTTGATGGCTGGCGTTTCGACTATGTGAAAGGATTTGGCCCATGGGTCGTTAATACCTGGAATTCAAAGGTAGGAGGGTTTTCTGTGGGTGAGCTATGGGATTCGAATGTAAACACATTAGAATGGTGGGCTAATAATGCGAACAGTTCCGTATTTGATTTTGCTGCTTATTATAAAATGGATGAAGCCTTTGACAATGGAAATTTAAATGTTCTGAATGATGATATGATGTGGAAAAGAAATCCGTACAAGGCAGTGACCTTTGTCGCCAATCACGATACGGATATTATTTACAATAAAATGCCGGCATATGCTTATATTTTAACCCATGAAGGCTATCCGACCATCTTTTACAGAGATTATGAAGAATGGCTGAATAAAGAAAGACTGAATAACCTGATCTGGATTCACAACAATAAAGCTACCGGAACAACGTCTATTCTATATACCGATAATGACGAATATATTGCCAGAAGAAACGGGTATAACGGAAATCCAGGGCTGGTAGTCTATATCAATACTTCTTCAAGTTGGCAGGAAAGATGGATCCAGACCAATTGGGCCAGCCAGCAGATCAAAGATTTTACAGGAAGTTCAAGCTGGTATCCGACAACTCAGGCTGACAAATGGGTGAAAATTCAATGTGCCCCGAATTCTTATTCTGTTTGGTCACTGAATCAATAAATTACAGAGAATAAGAGCTGTGGTATCTTTATATTAAAATACTTTTTACCAGTAGGAAAGTCCTTACAGATCAATCTACAGAAACAAAAAAGACTGCTTCACATTAGGGAGCAGTCTTTGCATTTATTTGTGTAAAAAATTAAACCTGGATAAATTTCTTTTTCTGATGCTGATCCGGCAAATAACATTTCTGGTTGGCCAGTTTCATCCGGTTTCTGGAGATCATATCATAGACCTTATCACTTAAGAATGCAGGCAGAACTTTTCCAATGGCAGACAATTTATAAATACCCCCCAATAAATTGGCAATGGCGAGTACTGCCCGTGATTTTATCAAATAAAATTGACCAGGTCTCCACAGGTACATCGTGTTGAATTCTGTGGTTTTCAACCCCCTCTCGGACAAAAACTGCTGTCCGAAGTCTGATTGTAAGGAAGCAAACATGAATTTGTCCTTTTTATCCCTTTCCAGAATCCACTGAACCCAGAAATTGCAGACTCCGCAGTCTCCGTCAAAAAATACAATATTTTTGTTTTCCCAGTTTTCCATGACATTTATTTATTAAACATGATCCTTCTCTCAGTATCTTCTTTTACTCTTTTGAAATATTGAACAAGTTCTGCACGCTGCTCATCTGACAGTTTTGCATCCTGGTGTCCCAGATAATAAGATTCAAGCGGCATTTCCTTTTTCTCGATCATTTCTATACATTCTTCGATTTTATGAAGCTGTCTTTTAGGTTCATACACTGCAAAGGTAGAAAAATTTAAATGTTTTCGGCCTTCATTAATATGGTTTTTCAGAAACCATGAAGCAGGTGATATACTGGAATACCATGGATATCGGGTTTCATTGGAATGGCAGTCGTAACATGATGTTCTGATGATCTTTGCTACTTTTCCGGGAGTATTTTTAATCTTTAAAAAATCCATGCCGGGCGTAGGAGGAGGGTTGGTTTTATCGATCGGAAAAAACTGGATAATAATGAATGCTACGAGAATGACAACTAATACTTTTTTCATAGATGTTCATGTTTCTTATGATAAAGATAGCTAATTTATTTTTAGTTTGTATCGGGATCAGATTGGAGTATTATACAGGAGGCAGGAATAAAGGGAAAAGATTATTGGGAGGAATTGATGCGCTTGACAATAGAACGGGTTTCTATGAAATACTTCAATGATTATTACGATTTTAAAAAAATATCCTCTTTCGGTTTCCTCTTTCATCATTACTAAAAACGTTACTTTGAGCTATTCTAAATAAGAGGGGATATTGGTGTTTTTTGCCAGGAATCATACTAAAAATTAGTAACTTAATACCACAATTATATCGTAGACTTAGTGCTGACGAAAATATTTTGTTATAGTTTTTAACTATCGTTGAAATAATTATTAATAGATTGTATTTATTGTACGAACGTTGTAAGTTTGTCATGTTCTTATAACAGAGAATTACTTTAAACTGTATTAATCAAAAAATAAAAATAAACGACAATGGAAAAAGATTTGAATGACATCAGCAAATGCCCGTTTCACAACGGAACAATGAAGAAGAATGTAGCAGGTGGAGGAACTCAGAATTTAGATTGGTGGCCGGATCAGCTTAGAGTAGATCTTCTGCGCCAGCATTCATCGCTGTCTGATCCAATGGATAAAGACTTTGATTATGCCAAAGCTTTTGAAAGCCTGGATCTGGACGCTGTAAAAAAAGATCTTCATGCTTTGATGACAGATTCACAAGACTGGTGGCCGGCTGATTTCGGACATTACGGACCTTTATTTATCCGTATGGCATGGCATAGCGCAGGAACCTATCGTGTGGGAGACGGAAGAGGAGGTGCCGGGGCAGGACAGCAACGTTTTGCGCCGCTAAACAGCTGGCCGGATAATGTCAGTCTCGATAAGGCAAGAAGATTATTGTGGCCGATCAAGCAAAAGTATGGTAAAAATATATCCTGGGCAGACCTTCTGATCCTAACCGGAAATATAGCTCTTGAATCTATGGGGTTCAAAACATTTGGGTTTGCAGGAGGGCGTGCTGATGTATGGGAACCGGATGCTGATGTGTATTGGGGCTCAGAAAAAACATGGTTGGGAGGTGACGTTCGTTATGCCCACGGTTCAGAAGGAGTAGTAGAGGGCCATAGCGCAGTCCTTCCTACAGATGATAACGCAGATGGAGACATCCATTCCAGAAATCTTGAAAATCCGCTTGCAGCCGTACAAATGGGACTTATCTATGTAAATCCTGAAGGCCCGGACGGAAATCCGGATCCTATCGCGGCAGCCAAAGATATCCGTGATACATTCGGACGTATGGCGATGAATGATGAGGAAACGGTTGCATTGATTGCCGGAGGACATACTTTTGGTAAAACCCATGGTGCAGGACCGGCTGATCATGTAGGAAAAGAACCTGAAGCAGCAGGAATAGAGCAGCAGGGGCTGGGCTGGGCAAGCAGCTATAAATCCGGAAGCGGAAAAGATGCTATTTCCAGCGGTCTGGAAGTAACCTGGACAGAAACTCCGACCCAGTGGAGCAACTATTTCTTTAAAAATCTTTTTGAGAACGAATGGGAACTGACCAAAAGCCCTGCCGGAGCTCATCAGTGGGTGGCAAAAAGCGGAGCTGAAATTATTCCTGATGCATTCGATTCTTCTAAAAAGCATAAACCGACAATGCTTACAACGGACCTTTCATTAAGATTTGATCCCGTTTATGAAAAAATATCAAGACATTTTTATGAAAATCCTGATGCGTTCGCAAACGCATTTGCAAGAGCATGGTTTAAGCTTACTCACAGAGATATGGGACCCCGTGCCCGCTATCTGGGGCCGGATGTACCACAGGAAGAACTAATTTGGCAGGATCCTATTCCTGAAGTGAATCACGAACTGGTTGACGAAAACGATATAGAAACTCTTAAATCAAAAATTTTAAATTCAGGATTAAGTATTTCTGAACTGGTATCTACAGCCTGGGCTTCAGCTTCTACATTCAGGGGAAGTGACAACCGTGGTGGAGCCAACGGAGCCAGAATCAGACTGGAACCTCAGAGAAACTGGGAGGTAAACAATCCTTCACAGCTACAGAAAGTATTGGGGATACTGGAAGGAATTCAGAAAGAGTTCAATGATTCTCAGATTGGAGGAAAGAGAATATCATTGGCAGATATCATTGTTTTAGCAGGGAGCGCTGCCGTGGAAGCCGCTGCAAGAAATGCGGGGCACAATGTGAAAGTTCCTTTTGCGCCAGGAAGAATGGATGCCTCCCAGGAGCAAACGGATGTAGAATCTATGGGATATCTTGAACCGGCAGCCGACGGATTCCGTAATTATCTGAAAAGAAAATTCACAGTATCTACAGAATCCTTGCTGATCGATAAAGCTCAGCTGCTGACCCTTACTGCTCCGGAATTAACAGTATTAATAGGAGGTATGCGTGTTTTGGATACCAATTTCGACGGTTCAAAACATGGTGTATTTACCAGCCGTCCGGGCGTTCTTACCAACGATTTCTTTGTAAACCTTCTGGATATGAAAACACAATGGAAAGCAATGTCAGAAGACAAAGAACTGTATATAGGAAGTGACCGGTCAACAGGTCAGCCAAAATGGACAGCAAGCCGTGCCGATCTGGTTTTCGGATCCAATTCCGAATTAAGGGCAGTGGCTGAGGTCTACGGAAGTGCCGATGCGCAAGATAAGTTTGTGAAAGACTTTGTGGCTGCATGGACGAAGGTGATGAATCTGGATAGGTTTGATTTGAGATAATCAATGACTTTGATAATGAATTAAGAGGCTGTCCCTTTTGAGACAGTCTCTTTTTTTATTATTTTTGTCTCGTCCTAAAAGAGCGTTATACAAACCAAGTAATGTTATGGAACAATTTTAAAATCAGTATGTAAAACGGAGTCAAAAAGATTATAGCTTATCCTTTAAACTAGCTGTCGTACAAGAAGTGGAAAATAATCGGGCCGCAATGCGCAAGTATGAGATCCAAGGTCATAGTACTATCACCGAATGGCGGAGAAAATATGGTAACTTTGATATAGATAACCATTCACAAAGTAAATCTATGCAAACCCCGGAACAAAAGATTCAATCACTTCAGGAGAAAATAAAGCGTTTGGAACGCCAGAATCAATCCTAAATCAATATTTCGGGAAACTATGGTAAACGGATTGTGCTGTTTCAGGTATGATAATGGTTTTACCTGCGGATAGGTGAAATAGGTATATAAGACTTTACTATTTACCCCAATTAAAATCATCAAAATACATTTTAACTTTATGCTGATTAGTATGGGTGAATAAATAAAAAGTGCTTGTTTTCAATAAATTATGTGTATATTTGTAAAATAATCAGGCTCCTGCCAACGCTTCTTCTGAAACTTTTGAGTTTACTCTTTCTATCAGTTTTCGCTTTTACAGCCGCTAATTTTTGTCATCAATATAACAGATGCAGTATCTTTTTTCAACTTGAATATTTTCAAGATTCTAAAAAACATCAACATCATTTCTTGCTTACAAATCGATTTATTATTGTTTTGATGTAATTATCAAGACAGTAATGGCAATAGCCAAAACAATTTATCAGTAATACAATAATTTTATAATACATTACAATGCAACAAGGAACAGTAAAATTCTTTAACGATGCCAAAGGATTTGGTTTTATTACACCATCAACAGGTGGGCAAGATGTTTTCGTACATACTTCAGGTTTAGTAGATAATATTCGTGAAAATGATGTCGTAACATTCGATTTACAAAACGGAGCAAAAGGCGTTAACGCAGTTAACGTAAAAGTAGTTTAATCTCTGAGGATTAATAATCTTCAATAGTGATACAAGCAGATAATTTATTTTATCTGCTTTTTTGTCTGAATAATTACCTTTCTCACTGTAATTGTGTGTTCTCATTATTGATATCTACTAAAATTTATATACTAAAGCATTAATATTCATACCTGTCCCAACAGATGCAAATAAAACTATATCATTTTCTTTGATATTGTGCTCTGGAAGTTCATTATTTAATATTATTGTAAATAAAATAGATGAGTTGCTACATGACTGTTTCCTGGTTTGCTAATTATCATCAGTATAACATCTTTATAAAATTCTATACCCAATCTATACATTTTTGAATAGGCATCGTGACAATACCTACCGTAAGCTTACACCTATATAGGTAGATACCTTTTTTTTCAACTACCTCCATTAGAGATTTTTTGTTTTTGACTGCTGTTTCTGTTTTTGGTTTAATCTCGGAGATTATTCGAGCTATGACGAACTACTGGAAGCAATGTATGAACTGCATTCTGATGAATCCGCCCCTGAATTTATTTTTCAAGATTACGAACACCGTGAACTGTTTGAGAGATTGGGATTGATAGGGGAAAGTTTTTTATCTCCCAAGATTTACGAAATTGCAGAGCAAATAAATGAATCAGAGTATGATTCAGAAGTATTCTCCTTACAAAAATATACAGCATTATGGTTTTCGATAAAGAATATATTTTATCTTGCGTTCTTCTAATAAGCATTAACTATTTTTGTATTATAAATAGAAGCCACCGCAATTGCAGTGGCTTTTTGTTGATTTTACTTATTAGAAATAAGCATCGTTTAATTATGGATTGATTCCTAGTTCTTAATTCTTTATAGTATCCTTATAAAATTTTATTCTCAAAAAGAGTTCCTGTCCAAGTATTTCATTTAAGATCTATAATGATGTAGATTTACTAAACGGTGGATATGTTGTATTCCTTGCTTTGGTAAATAATTTCCAAAATTATTGAAGTTTGAATTATCAGATGTATATTACTTTACTCTAAAGGGGAGTCAAATAAAAGGTTTTTCATAACGCCAATTGTGAGCATAACCAAAAAGAAGAGTAAAAAATATGCGAAGAAATTAACAAATCGTTTTCTATTATCATGATTTCCTAACGTATTGGTATTATAATTATTTACAAAGCTCCTTAGTCCTAAAGTAAATACAACAATAATTGATGTAAATGTGATATAAAGGATAATTGATTGCTTTAGTTCAAAGAAGAGTAATATTACTAAAATATCTATTAATGCAATAATCCAACTTAATTTAAATATTTTAAAGGACAATATATTTTTTCCCAACATTAAAAATATTGAATTTGAAAATATAATGATAAGAAGTATTATTTGTAAGATTGTATTCATAAGATTGTATATTAAAAATTAATAAGAGAAAGGATTGGGGAAAGTAAGCTTTATATCAGCACCCAAGCCTAGGCCATCTGCTACCTTTCCTGAAACACCTACAGAAAAGCTATTATTTTTAGGGTTGTAAAGATAAGATGCACCACCTTTTGCACCTACTGCTCCAACTGGGATAGAACCTGTTATGTCCGCTCCCCATCGACCTCCAGGAGAAGTAGCACTCCAATTTCCTTCAAATTCAGCGAATGCACCAATTGCACCAATATCAGCTGACCATCCATATTGGTCACTCTGCATGTTAGCTCCTACAAAACCCGTTAGTCCTTTTGCCCCCAAAGAAAAAGCTAAGGTACTTGTTGTGAAACTCAATTTTGCCTCTCCAACAGTTCCTTCTAAATAACCTTGAAGATTTGAGTTGTTACCGATTAGATATGGCATAGAAAGTCCACCTTTTACATTCATCAGTTTTACATTAAGATTTGCATCTAAACCCTCAAAATTAAAATTTTTCAAACCTGCATTATAGTCAATTGCTGTGAAGTCAAATGATGAAGATGTAAATGATGAAACATTTCCATTCATTTTAGAGAACCATTTACCATAATATGTACCGTATGTATGATCTTTGCCTTCATTATAAATTTTAGTTTCAGACCAATCTCCTGGTCCACCAGGTCCTAAAGTAACTTTTGAACCACTAGCACTTTGATATTCATTATTTGTATATCCGTCAGAAAAATTACTATATCCCATTGATTGATAATTGTCTTTTGTCACTTTGTCATGCCATTCCCATTGATTCCCTTTTAATCCCCAACCATCAGGTGCTCTTCCATCAGGATCTATAAATCCTATCGGATTATTGAATGCATAGTTATAGGGAGAGTATCTTCTCATTTTTTCGGCAAGAGGATCAATTACTCCCCATCTCCCGATATCCGGCATATACATTCTTGCTCCATAGTCATACATACCTGTTTCTTGTAGCTCTTTGCCGTTGTACTTGTAATTATAAGGTATATTAAATTCTTTGAGGTTATCATATTCATTATATCCTTGATGTAATAAACCAAAAGGGTAGTAATTGTTTTCTTTTATATACCATTTTCCACCACCATCGAGAACACTATAAGTAAATCTAATATTCCCCAGGTGATCTTTATAATCATATAAATACTGAATTCTTTCAAAATTATAGGCGCCTTCAGCTGTAGGTATTAATTTTAAAACTCCATTTTCATATTGGAAGCCATCCAGGTATTCAGTTATTTTATTTCCAAAAGTCTTTTTCAGTTTTGTACCATCTGCGCTATAAAGGTAGGAAGTATTTCCTTGCGTAGCTATAATTTGTTTGGGTAAGTTCAAATAGTTATATACTATAGATGAAATGCCTTTATCTTTTTGGCTGGTCATATTCCCGTTTATATCATAGGTAAACGTACTACCTCCAATTGGATAACCTGAGAGATTATTTCTGTTGTCAGTAACTTTTGTTAATTTATTTGACAAATTGGGAATCTCATAGTCATACACAAGTTCATCAATTTGCATGGCTGTTGACGAACCTGGAGGTGGTGCCTGGAACCTGTTTAGAGTTTTGACATTCCCGTTAAGATCATAACTGATTTCTTCATCGTAAAAATGATTCTGGGAATTGGAAGTTAGATAAGGTGTTAAAAAAGTCCCCTTTGTAAGCCTGTTCACGGAGTCATAATTGTAAGCATACCTTCTGTGTATCTTATCATTTGCGGTTTTCCAATCTACTTCTGAAATATTTCCATTATATTTTGCTGCACCGTATTGGCTGTCTTGTGGATTTTGATATTTTAATCTCATTGCAAAAAAATCATCTCCCAAGTTATCAGGATCATTAATGTCTGTTAGCCAACCTCTTATATTATATTTATAATCAATTGATTGTAAAGGGATGTAATAATCTGAATCTTCGCGTCCTGTATCCTTTTTTACCAATTGTCCTAATTCATTGTAGCTTAGTATAGCCAACGGTTCCTCTACATAATTATTAACTTTATGTTTATGAGTGATAAGCCTATTTTGGTAATCATATTCAAAAGTTTCTTTTATTTTAACTTCTTCAGTATTAGCGGTTCTTTTGTGATAAACATATGATTCTTTAACAATCCCTGAAAAGTCCAATAAGAATTCACTTCTGGTAGAGCCGCCTAAATGATTGATAGAATGAGAACCTATGTTTCTTCCTTTTGAGTCATACCATGTATAATTCTTTGTCCAGTTGTCATCATCAATATTTTTAATATAAGTTGCAACTGCCATGGATTGGGTATTTATAGAGGAATTCTGTAGGTCAGAAAGCACACTTTGCCCCAAAATATTGGTCGGAATAGTGGGGGCTCCTATTGGGTAAGTATCATAATAATTAACACTGAGTACGGTCATACTTCCTGTAGGAAATGCACTCTTTGTATAATAAATGTCTAAACCATTTTGTGAAAAAGGAGTGGTACTTCTGGACTCATTATTTCCTGGATTTGCAGTCATATTATTAATGGCAGTTTGCATAACGATTCTACTTGCTGTATTTGTAAAGAAACCAGTATATGCAACTCTACCAAATATGTCATATTTTGTAAAAAGCCATCCTTTTTTTGAGAAATTATTAGTTGTACTGCCTAGTGATTCATCCTGGGATAAAACAACTCTATCCTGTTTGTCATAGATCATATATTCCCACCCTTTACCAGGAAGTTTCTTTTCAACAAGTCTGCCCTTATTATCATAACGATACTGATAACATAGATTATTGAGAAGGATCTCGGTGATTGCTTGATGAACGGCATTAGGTGGTATAACGAATGCCAGTTGGCCATATTCATTATAAACATAATAAGTGTCTACATAGGTAGTAGAGTCCATAATTTTTCTTAGCAGTAAGGTTTGCCCTTCTGTATTCGTGAATTCTACAGTTTGATTTCCATCTTCATCAGTCAAAATGTTTTTATACAAAGTACCAGGAGCATAAGTCTCGGCCGTAGATAGACTTACCTCACTTTTAGTTGTTCCATTCTCCCAAACAGTACTTATAGTGTATTTGTAAACTTCATTAGCTTCGTTGGCTTCATATGCGAATTTTATTGGTTTATTTGCCCAATCTTTTCCTACCTGAATCTGTTTTTGAATTCTATTTAAAGGAGAATTTTCAAAAACTTTTTCTGCATAAATTTTTTCTGCCCCGTAAGGAGTGCTACTTAGGTTATTTAATGGATCAGGAACAATAGCTCCGTTTAAAGAGTTGCCTTGAGGAACGGGAAGGAATTCTTTGGACAGTCTTCCAAACTGGTCATATTCGATATGGGTTACAACGTCCTTGCCTAAAGGGGATGCTTTTACATTAACAACTTGTTTGGGTCTTCCCAGACCATCAAAGTACTCTACTATATGAACTTTTTTAGTATTGTCATTAGGTTGAGTTACAGGCTCTAAGTAAGTGCGTGTCTGTATATAATTTTCTGTAGTAGATAGTTGAGCCCTCATATTTATTGATATAAGAAGTAATCCTATAGCTATGATTGATTTTTTCATTACTTATTCGCTTTTTTGAAATTGGAAGGTGAAATTCAGGTAGTTATATCTGCCAGGTGTTATCGTTCCAGATATTAATTTTGCAGATACGTTTCCGCCATTGTCAACTCTGATTTCCCATGTACGATTTGCTGGAGTAGTTCCAAAAGGTCCACCTGGGAGTTCATCAAAAGTAAAGACTAACGCGGTTTTAGATCGTTTACAATCCCCTTCAATATATCCTAATGAGCGAGGAATATTAAAAAATGTTGGATTTAAACCTTGTGTAGCGATATAAGCTTTGAACTTCACCGTGTTTCCTTCATTATAGATTACAGGAGTGTTAGTAAGTACTAATGAATTGAATGTTACAAAATTACATTGTGAAGCTATACATATTGCATTTTGATTGGCTAAATATTGCCCTGTTGAATTAATGTCCAAGACTGCTTGTTGTTCAGCATCATCTTGGCTAATGAGGGAAGAGTAAGTTTCAGCAGGAACTGTATAAGTATAAGGACCACCTGCAAAACCTTGTCCACAATTATTTCTTGTAAATGTTTTAGTTTTTTCTGTATTATAATATACGGTTGGATACGTATAAGGGGAAGCATAGTTGTAATTAAAATCTTTAAGGATTTCTCCTGATATGTTAGTGATTTTATCCAGTCTGTTTTTTGTGTCGTATATATAATTCTCTCTTATCCCTGAAGAAGACATTTTACTTGTAATACCTACTAACGGATTATAGGTAGATGTCGTTATTGGGTAATCTTGTAAAGCTGGATTTTTCCTAAAAGTCTCCAATGCATTAATTAATGTTTGCTCTGAGTTTGTATCTTTGTCGATATCAGACTTTTTTACTATATCTAAGTTCAAATATGCTGTTGGGCTTGCAGAAAGTCCAAATATTTGCATTAAATCTGTGTAGGTAATTCCCTGTATCTGAGCAATAGGTAAAGTCTGGTGATATCCCCATATTGTTGTAGTAGGAATATCTTGTTTTGCTTTATTTTGTAATAGATTTCCTTTATCATCATAGAGTTGATAATACATTTGATCTTCCGTCTGTACATTTGAGATAGAAGAAAAATCAGCGTTTAAAAGAGAATTTCTTGTTGTTCCGATTTTCCAAGTATTTGAAGTATTGGCATTTTTAGTATAAATATTTTCCGTTAGACTACTTTTACCTGTTTTATTTTTTTCTATTGTCATTACAGGTTTTATGATATTGTCGTTTAGCATATTTTTATAAGTAGCATATTTACCGGCAGCATAATCAAAATCATTGCAATTACCTATAACGCAAGCATCATTTAATCTTAACGCATCTCCTGGATAATATATATTTTTTGCGATTTCACTTCCATCTGTCAAAATCTCCTTGGTTTCGATAGGAAAAGGATGCCAGTACAAATATTTATCATTATAAGTTTTTTTAAAATTTCTTGTAATACTCTTATTTCCAAAGTATTCTGTTGTGATGATATTCTCGGGCAAGTATGGAAGAACAGGAATATACATTCTTCTTCCTTCGGCAGATGGTAAACCTTCTGTAGATACATAATAATTATTATCTGTAATTTTACAATTTGAGCAATTACTTGTTGGTTCACTTAGAGGCTCAACATTATTTAGAAAATTTTTGTATTTATATTCTGTAATACTTTTAAGAACACCATTAACATCTATTAATTCTACTTTCGTTGGTTTTCCTCTTTCGTTTTCTTTCGATAATAATTTTGCCGCTCCTAGATTAGTTATTCCATGAAAATTAGGATTCTTAAAATATAAAGATTTAGCTTCGTCTGGATTAGTTTTTCTGTTAGTAAAAAAATATTTTCTTATTCCTTTTTCATCAATTTCCTGAACTTCTGTATAATGTATTAAGTCAGAACTATACATATTCGGGGAAAGGTTTTCTGAAGATGAGGTCATAGCCCCACTATAAGTGATCAAACCATTTGGGTTCATAAAAACAACAGGCGTAGGTTTTAAATAAACTCCCTGGTCTAAAATTCCTGTTGACTTATTTGAAATATCTATATATTTATAATTTTTAGTATATGCATTGATTCCATCATTAATAATTTCTTTGTATAATCTTGCTCCATAATACTTGTTTTCAGCGACATTTTCAACAACATTGTTCTCTTTATAAATCATGGAATACTTGTGGGGTTCGTAAAAAAATTCTTTGTATCCTCGTGTAGGAAGTAATATTCTTTTTAATAAACCTGTTTTGAATATTTCTTTATCTGGATTTTCAGGATCATTATAGTTCATTTTACCATTCCAGAAACCCATTGTATTCTTGCTTGCGGAATTATATTGTGGAAAATCATTTGTTTTATAATAGTCAAAAACATATTCCTCATCTTTTTCATTGGAAACCTTTTTTAAAAAAGTTCTCTTGTAAGTTCCACCTAGATTATCATAAGATAAAGAGATATTTTTTACGAGCAAATTATTAGTATCAAAGACTGTTATTTTTTTTAAATAAACCTTTGTAAGTTCTAAGGGATTTGTTGTTTCATCATACTCAAAATTCAATTTTCCAACATCACTAATATTAATATTTTCTAATATACATTGTTTAGAATATACAGTTTCCGTACTTTTTTCGGATGAAACTATATCACCAATAGTTCCGTCATTTACGGAGCGTATTGATGTAGTTGAAACAGTATTTATCTGTCTACCGATAAATAAATTATTACTTTTTAAAGCTTGCTTGTCTGGAAATGAAATCATAAAATTAGCAGTGACATTTTTCCCTTCATTAATAAAACTATTTAAAATACTTTTGTTACTATTTTTGTATGTAGCATTTATTATTCTTCCGTTATATAGGATTATTTTTTTTAAATTCCATCCAACAATATAATTTGTTCTTATATTCCTTTTTACAGAGGTATTATACACGCTTGGGGTAGCGTATTCAGAATTATCAACATTTAACTGATGATAGTTAATTTCTAATTCATTAGGTGATCCTCCAAAAATAAATATGTTACCCTTATCATCCTTAAATGTAATTTCAGAAAATGTAATCTCTTCAAAAAGAGGCTGACAGCCAAGATTATTTATATCTACAGTCAGGTTAGCATTTTCACAAACAACAATAGTTTTTCCATTATGATCGATAACAAAATATCCCTTATAATTTAAAAAGTCAAAATAATATTTATCTGTCATCCATGTAAAGTATTCATTAGAAGTGCTTGTCGGATTTTCTAATAACATTTTCTTTGTAAAAGAAAAAGAACTAGGTTTAAAACAATCTTGTTCATTACCATTTACTTGGTTATAATACAATGAATATTTTCTAGTTAAAGGTCTATTTGTTTCTCGTGTAATTTTGCCAAATAAATTAACATTCCAATTAAGACCTACAATATCGGGTTCTATATGTGGCCTGAAACCATTAGACTCATATGTAAGGTTACTTGCTAATGTTAATTCATTTCCAAGACCGATTTGATAAAGAGGAACGGAAACATTAACTAATCCTGAGTATAATTTATTATTGGTTTCTACACCTTTAATTAAAGCGTAACTACTAATACTCTTATCTTGAGAATAAAGGAGATTATTTATGAATAGTAGTAGGATGCAAATATAATTTTTCATAATACAGTTTTATTTCTTTATCAGCTTCACATTCGCTGTTTTGTTGTTATCAGTTTTTATAGTCACTAAGTAAGCACCTTGAACTAAGGACTGAGTATTTATCTTGGTAACTTTGTTTTTGGTTTTCAAATTCTGAAGCTGTCTTCCACTCATATCATACAGCATAATGTCTGCTTCTTTGAAATCAAAACCGACTTCTACGTAAGTATAATCTGATACAGGATTCGGATAGATCCTAATATCATATTTTTCAATCAGATCATTTACTTGTTTGTCACCTAGCTTTACAATCTTCCAGTTTTCTTTTCCTAGTTCCTCAGCACTTGTTCCTGCGAGAATAATAGAGCCATCTCTGTTTAGTTTTAGGTCAGATAATCTTTCCTCTCTCTTTCTAAATTCTCCTTTGACATGTTTTCTCCATTGTTCATTACCGTTGTTATCTAAATACAACATCCAGAAGGTTTCATCATTCTCTTGTATTCTTCCTTCTGCCTGAGTATAACCGCCTAATAAGATTCCCTTAGTTTGCTCAAGTCCTTGAATAGCATTCATACTCATCAAAATATCACGGTTTTTGAAATTGTAGGATTTTTGCCACTGTTCATCACTTTTTTCGTTAAGGGCAATCAGCCAAAGGTCAGTCCCTTCTTCAATTCCTACAGTCTTATTTCCTGATCTTTCAGATCTAGATTCTCCACCGATGATGTAACCATTTGCTGTTAAAGCCAACGTTCTTACATGGTCGTCTCCTTTACCTCCAAAATTTTTTTCCCATTCTACTTTTCCGTTTTTGTCTAATTTGACGATCCAATAGTCGCCTTCACCGAAGTTGATGCTGGCTTTTGGCAACTGGCTAATGGCTGTAGAGGTTACAGATGATAAATTTCGGTTGGCAGATTGACCGGTCGGAAGTTTGGTCTCTGGATTTCTTACTCCTGAATCACGAACCTCGGAACTCCTGGAATAAATTCCAAGCAGTGCTCCGCCGTCTTTCGTTGGTATCATTTTTTCAACTTCATCAAGACCTTTTCCTCCTAAGATAAGTTGGGATAATTCTTTCCCATCTTTATCCAGCCTGATGATCCATACATCTTTAGAACCATAGCCTTTGGATGAGTTTTGTACATTTCCAGCTATAATAAAACCTAGATCAGTAGTTTGAATGACTGCTTTTGCTTCTTCTTCAGAAGATGTTCCCAACGTTTTCTGCCATAGCTCATCTCCGTATTCGTTGATCCTGATGAGCCAAATGTCTGATCCGCCTTTGGAATCCTCTTTTTTATCGAGTCCTTTTCCTGAATAAGAGGTTCCTGCTAATAGAAATCCACCATCTTGAGTAGATACTGTTGCTGATAAATAATCGTGGTTTTGCCCTGAGAAATATTTTTCCCAGACTTCTTCGCCCTGTTGATTGAGTTTTACCAGATGGAAATCGTAGCCATTGTTTTGTTTGTTTCCCTGCTGAAGTTTGTTACTCTGTATTGAGCTTCCTGTGATAAGATACTGTTGATCTATTGTAGTAGTCACTTGGCTCATAAAATCTTGTGTGGAAGATTTAATATCTTTTTGCCAAGCAACTTGCTGAGCAGACATGCTAAATATTGTGCATAAAGTACATGCACAGAGATAAAGCTTTTTCATCCTTTTGTTTTTTTAGTTAGTATTAGTTTGATTTTTTGCAAATTTAACTTTTTTTTAACACGCTATTTGTTTCATGTTAAAGTGATTTAGTATGATTTTTATCACGGTTTCGTGGATTTAAGAACTACTTGTTTTATATTGAAACAAAAGTATTTGTGAAGTACGTCAAATCATGTCGTATTAAAATTATTTTATTAATCTCTTCATAAAAGTCCTTTAAATATTATTATGAGATTTCCAGTGATGAAGATTTTGTACAATATTTATATGAAGATGATACGTCTAATATTCCTAATTGGATTGTGATTGATTCGGTAGCAACCGTACGGAGCATAATGTTCGATTATTTTGAAAGTGACGGACATTATTTCCGTGGTTAAAATGCAATTGGATTAAGATACGTTCAAATAGGTTAAAATATTTCAAGTCGGGAAAAAACTCGGGAGTAAAAAAATAAAAAACCTTGAAAATCAATCGATTAATAAGGTTTTATGTAGACCCACAGGATATAACACTTTGCATTTGTTTATATTTTGTTAAATAAATTTTATAGCTTGTATTGCTGATTAATAGGTGATTAAATTTTATTGAATGCAAATGAATTTAAATACATTCAAAATTTACAGTGACCAAAATAGTGACCAAACTTGAAATATTCGTATATTTGTTATGCAGATATTTTTATTTTATGGCACAATATAACAACGAAACAGGAAGCGTAAATTTCAGACTGAAAGAACCAAAAGCGGAAATTTCCCGAATAATGGGTAGATATTCATTTAAAGGTTTGCAGGCAGATTTTACTACAGGTTTAAAAACTATTCCGAGCAGTTGGGACAGTGAGACGAAAACAGTCACTTCAGGAACTGATAAAAGAGAAATCAACCAAAAGTTAAGCAGGTTTAAAATTTCTATTGTAGATGCTCACAAAAATTTCAATGAGCATTACAATCGTGTGCCAACAAAGAAAGAACTAAAAACGATTGTTGATAATGCTGTAGAGGGGAAAGAGCTCAATACGGTACAAAAAAGTAAAAAATCTTTTGATGATGTTTTTCAAGAGTTTATAAAATTACTTGAATTAAGAAACAAACGTGCTGTTTCGTCTGGACAAAAACCCCTGCATAAAAGTTATGTATCATCATTTAATGTGATGTACCGAGATTTAAAAGATTTTGCTACTGATAACAGTATTTTTTTGGACATAGACAAATTTGATGAAACACAGTGTTTAGAGTTTCAAAATTGGCTACTTGATACAGAAAAGGTAAAGGAATTGAGTACGCTCAAAACACGAATCAAAAGATTGTCACAAGTGCTAAAACGTGCATTTGAGAAAGGCTATACAAACAATAGGAGTTATTTACAAGAAGAGTATAGCGTTAAAGTACCTCCGAGTTTCCATACAGTATTGACAGAACCAGAAATCAAAATATTGTATGAACATGATTTTTCAGGCTTAAAAAGATTGGAAAGAATAAGAGATTTGTTTGTTTTAGGCTGTCATGCTTCACTCCGATTCGGAGATATAACACGAATTGAGAATGGGCATATAGACGAAAGTTCAGGAAATATAAGCATATTATTAAATAAAGGTTCTCGTGTTGACAAGTACAAAACGGTGAACTTTCCGATTTTTGGGTATGCAGGAGAAATTTTGAACAAATATGATAATGATATTAAGAGCATTGCTATATCGAATCAAAATACAAACGAATACCTGAAAGAACTGTTTAAAGAGATTCCCTATTTTAATGAAAAAGTAATAACTCGTGAACGTCCAACTAACGAAGGAGTTGTTTTTGAAACAATCAACTTTACGGATAAAGTGGCTTTTCATGATTCTAGGAGAAGTTTTTGTACGAACCGATATATTGAGGGGTGGGACTTATTGGAGATATGGCAATACACGGGTCATACTGATGAATCTGTTTTTAAAACTTATTTCAAACCTACCTTTGAACATGAGCAGATAAGGCAGCAGAGCATCAAAGCAAGAAACGAAAAACTTCAAAAAGTTGATTTACAGGCAAAACAGATTGAGGAACTGAAAAATCAAATGCAGATGATGAAAGAGCTTTATGAGAATGGAAACATGGAGCAGTTAGCCGAAATCATCAATATTAACAAAAATGTTTCATAAAAATCTAAAAAGTTAAAATTTTGGCATATTAATTGAATATTGAAAAAAGATTGATTTTAAAAAACAGTTATTTAAAATGATAATCAGATAAGCGTTCTTTATTCAATAATTTTCTATGATAATAGTTAGGTGCAAACTCAATAATTTCGAGTAAGTGTATAACTATATTTAAAAATTCTGTTTCACTTGAAATAGTGATAAGGGGTGTCACCTGTTTAAAAACGGCAACAGTCAGCTCATTTGAGGAAATGTATAAATCTATTACAGTTGAAATACTGTTGAGGGGAGCCACCTGTTTAAAAATGGCAGTAGTCACTCATTTTTGAGACATGGAATAATTGTGTCTATACTTTTTGAGCATAAGCTATTAAAACCGAAAGTAGTTAGCAACTATTGAGGGGATACACCTCATTAAACACGTGCGGTCACTCTGTTTTGAAACATTATAATGATTTTATATTTGTTCTCAAAATAGCAGGCATGGGAAAATTATATTTATTTAGCATTGTTTAAATGCTATGGCTAAAAAATCCAAACTAGAACAAGCCACTAGGGAGGGGTTGCACCTCAATAAAAACGTGTTGGTCACTCAGTTTTTGAGAATACTCAAAGACAGTAGGCATAGAATAGCTATGTTTAAAATTAAAATCTCTGTAGGAACTAACTGATCCACTCATGGCGTACCACATGCAAAACGGCAACAGAGTCGCTCAGTTTTTGAGAAAGACGTTAAGTCTGTAAAATCTCAAAACAAGTAGACAGAGGATAATTATGTCTTATTGCTAAGTGTAAATAGTCAAAAAGTCGTAAGGATTGACAAACTAAAGAGGGGTTGCACCTCGTGAAAAACGTATTACGCAAGCTCAGATTTTGAGTTGTATTTTAATTTAAAATATAAGCACTCAAAACAGCAGACAAAAAATAATTATGTCAAAAAATTAAGATAGATAGACCAACTCGAAAGAGCTAGGTCTTTTTTTATGCCCGAAAATTAACAAAATAAATAAATACAAGATAGGAGACCCTTTGAGGTCTCTTTTTTTGTTGGTATGAACTAGAAATAGAATAAAAAAAAATAAATATTATGATACAATTAATTTCAATTTCAAAAGATGAACTAATGCAGGAATTTGAGCAAATAGTTTACAAAGTATTAGAAAAAATGCAACAGGATCAAGCTCCAAAAGATCAGAAAGAGTTTTATACTCGTGAAGAAACAGCTAAATTATTAGATGTTAGCCTAACAACACTTTTTCATTGGAATAATGACGGAACTTTAAAAAATACTAAAATTGGCAAAAGAGTTTATTACTCTAAAAATGAAGTTTTAGCACGTCTAAATCCTTAAACTTCTTTTTGACAGTTGTTTTTATTAGTGTGGGGGCGTAAATCTAAAAACTGTTCTCTTATTAATAACCTGTCAATCAAAAAAATACTCTCCTTACAATTTGTTGGCTTGGATCTCAAATAATAGCCCAAAAATCAACTAAAATTTTAAAACAATACAAACCCTCAAAAAGTATAGCAAACAAACTGTATAAGCTATCGCTATGCCCTTATTTTAAATGAATCATTATGAAATATAAACATTTTAAAAATACACCAAATACAATTATAAATATTTGCAAAGCTGTAACATCTAGAGACATTATTTATTCTGTAAAAGATTTAAAAGAATTTATAGACTTAGTAAAATCAGATGATAAGCCTGAAAATGTAACTATTAAGAATCTAAGAACATTTAAAGAGAAAAAATCTGAGTTTAAAAAAATCAAATTAACTCAAATTTCCAGTGCAATACTTCATTTTAATTATGATAACAATAAAATGGTAAGTGAAAACACTAAAAATCCCACAGGCTATTTATTTTTTGATATTGATAATGATGCTTCAGATGTATTAAAGCAACAATTAGACAGTAATCAATATATTGCAGCTTATTGGAAAAGTGTCTCTAATACTGGATTTGGACTAGCAGTTAGAGTTTCTGGAATTACTCCGTTTAATTATCTTGATGCTTGTAAATATATTCGAAGAATATTAAAACTCCCAATCGATGAAAAAGCACATTCAATAGATAGATTGACAGTTCTTTCTTATGATCCCAATGCGGTGTATAAACCCACATCTACTATAATTGACATTAATCCAGTAAATTTTGAAAATGCAATACCCCGTAAAATTTCTAAAAATCAGGAAAAATCTATACAGCCACTTTTCCGTAACACTATCAATAAAGATAAATCTTTATTAGGTATACACTGTGACGGAAAAATAACAATAAAATATAATAATCTTGAAGAAGTAACTGAAAATATGGAGTTTCATTATAATAATAATGGTATCCATGATTGTGGCAAAAATAAAGTAGAATATACAATTGCTTATATGCCTAAAAATGTGAAAACAGGAAACCGTGAAAGAACCTTGGGATTATATGCTAAAAATTTATTATTTCTGAATCCTGATATGACAAAAGAATTGTTGCACAAAATAGTATCAAATGCCAATATGAGAAATCTTTTAAATCCGTTGGATTATAAGGAAGTTAACAGTATAGTAACTAAAGCTTATAATAAGCAAAATGAATTTAAGCCTCCCTGCAAAAAAAATAAAAGATTTTTCTTTAATGATGTTACTCTTACTCCTATTGAGAAGACTTTAAAGTTTTTACCAATTCTTAATGAAGAAAAAAGACAAAAAACTGAGGAAAAGAAAAATTTGATTTCAGAAATACTCTGCAATTGGAACTGTAATGACAGTGGTAAAATAACTCCTAAAAAAGTATTGGAGCTTGGAAATGGAATATTAAAAAAGACATTAGTATACAATTACTTTAGAGATAATAAAAAAGATATTCCGATTTGTTAATAATGTATTTAATTTAAAAGCTCTTTCGTAAAAGCAATTATGGGAGGGGCTATCAAGCTAATTGTTTGAACTATTAATAATAAAGGTTTTAATGGCTTTTCAGGGTTTAGCTTTTGAGATTTAACAAAAAGATATTTTAAAATTCGATAAGAAAGAAATGCTGTAAACCTACACAATGACCATACAACTAATTCGATAATAATAAAAGTTATAATTATCAGTATTGGTAAGAGAAGTAAAATTAAGTATGTCTGATTTTCAATTATTTTTTCAAAGATAACATTTTCGGGTATGTTGAAATTTTTTAAGAAGGTAAATGAAATATAATAAAAACCTAATATTAAAAAATAATATAAGACTATTAGAAACAAGACTAAAGGATTTTTGATTTTCTTCAAAATATTAGTTTTTGTATTCTTATAAAAAGTGGAAAAGTCAGTTTTAAATCCATTAGATAAAAATAACAGAATAAATACAGCTCCTGCCATGGAATAAATTTCTTGCAGTATAAATGATGTATTTGTATTTCCTGCATTTATAGCTATACCCAATATAAGTATCGAAACCATATAAATAACAGCAAAAAAGAATAAAATAACCCTTAACGAATTGATTATTATTCCTGAAGATGCTGTCCTGAAAGTTGTTGCGGTAAATTTTTCAACATATATTCTTATTTGTATATGAAAATTATCAATTTTTTTTAAAGTTACTTCATCTGTAACAACGCTTTCAATAGATCTTGTTACAAGTATAAAAGCTAGAAATAAACTTAAAATAATTAATATCATGAATTGTCTATTTATTGTGACATGAAATTTATATTTTTTTCAATCAACAATGAAATATTAAACGTAATTAATAAATTTGTATTTCATGTAATTTATAACAAATGCTGAAAAAATATAAAAACGAAGTTTATCAGATTATTAAAGAAAAGTTTAGTTTAGATACAAACAGGTTTACTATTTCGGATTTTGAAGAAAAAAATAGCCCTATAACAGAGGTTAAGGTTGTTGATTCCGAGATGAGGTTTCATTTTTTTAATCCAGCAAGCAGTTGGGAACAATTTAGATATAGATACACAGCCTTTAGACCCATTCTTAGTATAACTGAATTTATACCAAATAATGCACAGGTTCATGATAAAGCCGAAGTATTTAAGCATTTTGAAAATTGGATAAAAAATCATGCTGCACTATTTATTGAAGATATGGATTCAGTCGATCATTGGAATAATTTTCAATTTGAACAAAATATTTTCTCTTTGTTAGATGCTAATGCACTTGACAATGCTCCATTCACGATACATCAAGTTCAATATATTACCAATTCAACAAATGTGTTAAGGGAATCAATTGTTGAAACAATTAATCCTACAGAAATACAAATGCAGTATATCACAGAAAGATTGGATTATCTAGTAGATGCTACAGAAAGATTAGGGAAGTTTGATTGGTACGGGGTGTTTTTATCTACTCTTATTTCCATTGCAATTAATATGGGGGTTGATACGGGGACACCACAAGTTTTGTATGAATTGGTAAAACAAGCATTTTCCTCATTTAAATTATTAATGAATAATTAGATTATAAAAACATTATGGAAGAAAAAAAAGTAAGAAAAAGAATCCCGAAGGAAAGTAAAGTGAGAGCTGAGTTACAAAAAGAGATAAATTCATTCTGTCCTTTTTGTAGTAATGATGATGTTGGGCATTTTGAGATCCATCATATTGACGAAAACCCCTCAAATAATGAAATTAAGAATTTAATTTTACTTTGTCCTTTATGTCATTCTAAAATAACTAAAGGGGATATTTCTAATTTTGATGTTCTAAAAAGAAAATTTGAATTAGTAACTACTCCATTAAATATAGATAAGCAAGATAAAAATTCTATAAACTTTAATGCTAAAGTTGGTAATGCTGTAATTGGTGACAATAATAACATTACAATTAAAAAACCAGGTAAAGCACCAAAAGCAAAATATCCAGAAGGTTGTGTAGGATTTGATACCACGAAAGCTAATTATATTGGTCATTTAATAAAACGATATAATGAATATAAAGAATATGAAGTAGGGAAGGATGGAATGAATTATGGAGCGTTTGGGGCTGTATTGAAAAGAGAATTTAAAATTGCTCCTACAAGAACAATTTACAATGTTCCTCTTGAAAGATTTGAAGAATTATCTTTTTATATACAAGGTAGAATTGATAAAACGAAGCTAGCTCGAGTTAAAGGAAAAGAACATAAAAATTATTCCACATTTGAAGAATATAAAACTGATGTTGGATAAGTTATTTAAAAATATTTAGGAACAATTTTTGCTTATTAAGCACAGATTGCAAAAATTTATATCTTTGCAATTCAAATTTTATCGAAAAACAGAAGCATAGCTTTTATTTTGTTAGCAGAAATCTGACAGTTTCAAAAAACGATACAAAATAAATAGTTCATGACTCGTGCTATATGGCATGGGTTATACCTATTTGTATCGTTTGGCTTTGTCAGAGCCTCTGCTAGCAAGTATGGTTGATCCCATGCTTTCTGCATTTTATAACCTTTCACTTTTGGGATTGAGTGAGTAAAAATATTCACTTATGAAAAAACTATTATTCACAGTTTTTACAGCACTAACATTCATTGGTTGTTCAAATCACGATGATGACAACACACAAGCAACAAACAATCCAGTAACAACACAGTATTTTCATCCACCCGCATGGATTCAGGGAAAATGGCAAAAAGACGGAACGACATTGTATAAGTTCACTAATGATGATTTTTATACCATTGCAGGAAGCATAGAAACAAGTTACAAATCCATTTTGGAACAGGGAGCAAGTTTAGGAGCTTCTTCCAGTGTTCCCGAAACTATTTCAGAGACAGTTTATGAATTTACGATTAAATCAGGCTCTACAAATGCAGAATACAAATTCAAAAAGATCAATTCTACGACAATCGAGTGGGTAAATTATCCTTATGCTTCGACAGTCGGTGCATTTTATTTAACTAAACAATAATACTATCATGAAAAAGTTTTTAACAGCAGTAGTGATAGTTGTTTCGACAATTACTTTTGCACAACAAGTAGAGCAAAACAACAAATGTGATTTACCTAAAGATTATCAAGAACCAAAGCCAGAAAAAAGACTACAATCCAGTTTAAAAAGAGTTAATGCTACTATTAATGATTTGAGGAAACATATTGCAGTTGAGAATGATTGTAACGAGGAAGATGTTGTTTTTCTTAGAATTTCTGAACAATTGGGTAATGGTATGTATTCCGTTTGTGTTAAAGGTCAGGAAAT
Source organism: Chryseobacterium sp. UF-290 (assembly GCF_058245615.1). Classification (NCBI taxonomy): domain Bacteria; kingdom Pseudomonadati; phylum Bacteroidota; class Flavobacteriia; order Flavobacteriales; family Weeksellaceae; genus Chryseobacterium; species Chryseobacterium sp. UF-290. The sequence continues at coordinate 38,178 of NZ_JBSICB010000008.1, read as the reverse complement.
GAAATACAAACGTATGGGATCAGTTTTTATGAAAAATTCTGAAAATCCCTTTGATGCATTTAATTCTAATAAATAAGGATAACATGAAAAGGTTATTTTTATTTGTGGGAATATTCTACAGTTTTTCCCTATCAGCACAGGTGTATCATGATAAAATCACATTTTCTTACGGATATGATGTAATTGAAATTATTGAGTATGGAAAACACGTTAAATACATCAATATGCCTACTGTATGTACTTTTAATACTGGAACTAATAAATCAAAAGTAGTTTGTACAAATGAATTATTTAACAATAGCAAAATATTTATCAATATTGATGATGATTTGTTTGATAATTCACAAAAAATAAAATTTCCAAAATCTCCAGTAAAATTTTATGATTACAAAATTGTAGATGATGAAAATTATTATTTACTGAAATTGTGTCCAGATAGGGCAATACTACTAGATATTCACGGAACAGGCTATGTTTTTTATGATTACAAAAAAATGAACAAGAAAAAATAAAACAGTATGAAAAATCACAAAATCCATTTAAAACAAACAGACAGTCAGTTTCCTACTGATAAAGAAATCAGAATGTCACTCCGAAAGTTAGGGTTAAAAGATGTTGTTTTCTCAATATTAAAGACCGTTGAATTTGCTGAATTGTCTGAAAGAGATTTGAAAACAGTTATTACAAGTAAACCCCAAAATCCCTTAGAAGAATTATTGAAAAAGCAACTGTTAAAATAAAACACGTCACGTTTTGACGTTATACAGATTTATATTTGTCAAAATTTAAAAGATTGTTATTTCACTATTTATAGAAAATTTGTAAATTGCAGGAAACACAAATCAAGTCAAAAAATTAATATCCATGATGAAAAAACTACAAGTTTTTCCCTTATTGTGTTTAGGTGTCGTGAGTTTCGGACAAATTCCGAACCTACCTACCATGCAGGCTCCTACTCAAAGTAGTTTAGGCAATTATTCCAATCAGAATTATGGCAGTCCGATGAACGGTAGAAGTTCCCAAAGGAATTATGCACCGTCTATGCCTAGCACTTATCAGAAGCCCTCAAATTCTGTTGGGCAACATAATACCTATGAATCACAGTCAAGATTACAGAATGATGCTGTAATGCGTGAGATAGAACAGGATATGGCAGAAGTTCAGGAAATGCAATTCCGTGAATGGATAAACAACGGCAGAAATATGTCATACGAAATGCCCTCACTTTCAGGAAAAGCAGGAACAGGGGCATATTATGATGCTTTTAATAAACTTTCTGGAATGGATACAGAAAATTATTCATTGGCAGATGTTAATTTTACCGTAGAAAATGCTTTTTATGACAACAAACAGGAATTAGCTAAATTCAAGTCAGGAATACAAAAAACTGCAAAACAGTTATTGCAGAAAATGAAAGAACGTAAGCAGGACACAGAAAGCAATGTTTCTAAAAACCTGATGCTTTTTGAATATTTTTCTAAAGATATGAATTTGAACGGTACAACCCATAAAGCCTTTGAATATGATTTTAAAGATTATATGGGAGAAAAAGACTATTCCAAAATGTTTGTTTCAAAACTGCTTAAAACAGGATCGGGACAATGCCATTCAATGCCATTATACTATCTTATTCTTGCAGAAGCTATGGGGACAGAAGCCTATTTGTCTTTAGCTCCTAATCATTCTTATATTCGTTTTATAGATGATGAAAATAAAGTGAGAAATATAGAGCTTACCAACGGAATGTTTACAACCGATAACTCTTTATTGGAATCAGGGTTTATCAAATCTGAAGCCCTGCAAAATAAAGTCTATATGGACAATCTTTCCAAAAAAGAACTTTTGGGAATGGCATATTTTGATCTGGCAAGGGGATATGTACATAAATTCGGATATGATGAATTTGTAAATAAAGTAATAGACAAAGCAATAGAGCTCTATCCTAACGGAATAGCTCCTAATATGGAAAAAGCAAATGTTAGTCAAGCTAGATTGCTATCTGCATTAAAACGATTAGGAATTGACCCAAATGATAGGAGAGATTTGCAAAGAGCAAATTATTTTCCAAAAGCAAATGAGCTCTTAAAAGAACTCATTGCCATGCGTGAGCACATTGACCAACTGGGCTTTGCTGAAATGCCTGCATCTGCTTATGAATCGTGGTTGGCAAGTTTGAAAACCGAAAAGAACAAACAGGAAAGCGAAGCATTAGCACAAAAAATACATCTGTACGAACTGCAAAAACAGAAAGACAAACAGCAGGAAACTGCTAAGAAAGCACAGGAAAAGAAAAAACAAGAACCTAAATATTTTCCAATAGACCCTAATAAATTATAAATACAAATGACTATGAAAAAATCTCTATTGCTTGTTTTTGCAATATTAGCAGGATTTACACAGGCACAGGTCAAGAAAAAAGCACCAACAAAACCCAAGACCGAAAAGAAGTGGTTAAATCCTGTAAAACTGACAAAGGAGGAACGAAACCGTCCGTATATGGACGAAGTTTTGAAAACCCGAGATTCTTTGACACCACATGAAGCAGAAAGACGAAGAAAAAATATTGCTATCGGAAATCCTTTTGCCAAATACGGCTACTACCCTAAAATTGCAACATTAAGCAAAGGTAAATATCTGGAATTTCACGATACGGACAGTATTGTAATAATTGGTTCCGTAAGGTTTAATACAAAAAGGCAGAATATAATCGAGGTAAGGGAAATTGATTTATCTGATCCTGATGCACAACCTATTGGTGACACTCACGGACGTTGGATGTCTCCTGATCCACTTAGTGAGGAGTTCCCAAGTTGGTCGCCTTATAATTATGCAATGAATAACCCCATTAATAATATTGATCCAACAGGTTTAGCTCCTGAAAGTGCAAAAGATGATTATAAATTGCTGAAAAATGGTCAAGTAGAACTAATACAAAAGACTAATGATAAATTTGACAGACTTTTTTCTACAAACGATTCAGGTAAAGTAACATCTCAAAGTAACTCTATAACTGTTGATAAAAATAGTGCTAGTGAAGTTTCTATAATAGGACAATTAAGTCAAACCAATGATGGTAAATTAATGGATTATTTCGGAAAAGCTATGAACCCATTTTTTTCTGAAGGATTTACAAATAATCTGGATACAGCCTTTAACGTATATAATTTCTTAGATAATAATACCGACAGTGGGATTGAATTTTCTTTGGCAAATTATAATGTTAATGGGAAAGATAATTTTCAGATAGCAACAATGCATGATATAGATGCCTCTAAAATTAAATCAAATAGATTTTCAAATGATAACCTAATATGGTCTGTTCATAACCATGACGGTAAAGTAGGTTTAGATTATAAAAATATCGGAAATCAGTTTAGTGCTGATTACAATACGGCAAAAGGTATAATGTGGAATAATTCTAAGAAAAATTTAGGTTATCCAAATTTTTATATTGTAAATGATAATATGAGATTAATCGAAATCACAAGGAAAGGAGCAAATACGAATACGACATATCCGTTCACTACTCAATTTTTAAAAAATGTAAAGAGAAAATAATATGATAAAAAAACTTAGTTTAGTTATGTCTTCAATTTTGATCTTATCATGTTCGCAAAAAGAAGCAATAAAAGAGAATAATTTTGAAAAAAAACTATTTACTAAAATTGACTCATTTCAATGTGATACAGGGATAAGAAGATTATTGCTTGTAAGACATCAAAAAATGGACAATAAGGATTACGTCCAAATTAAAGTTGATTATGATTATAATTTGGATTCATTAGCTTATTGTAGAGAAAATAATTATGTTTTTTCTGTTTTTTATAATGATGATTATTTTAAGAATAAGATTAAATATGATAGTGCTGAGAAAGATTCTCTTTTAAAAAAGTACGACTATTTTAGTAATAAACATTCAGGAAATCTTTTGTATCATAATCTTTGTGAAGAGATATATGAAGTAAGAAATGACAATTTTATTATAATAAATAAAAATAATCCTGTCTATAATAAATTATTCAATTATACCTCTACATTTGTTCCAGAGCCACCTCCACCCCCAAGAAAATAATGAAAAAAATATTATTACTTACAACTGCATTAATTCTTTCTGTTTTCTCAAAAGCACAAGAAAACCACTTTTATACGGATTCCTACCAAGCTATAGATAATATGCTCAATGATAAAGAGCCTTACAGTTTCAAAACGGCAGTTTTTAGTGTTGAAAATGCTTATTATCAGGGAAAATTAGATACAGAAGAACTAAACCGAAAAGTCAGATTTTTAGCTAACTTCTGTAATCAGCTTGTTGATAATAGAAAACTCAACTATACAGAAAGGGATGGGGCAAAAGTAAGCAAGTATGCTGCTGTTTATACAGTAATGTGCCAAACAACCCCTGTCATTCTAAGAAATGATACCGTAAAATACAAACCTTTCACTTATGATTTTGAAGATGTATTCGGACATAAAGAACTGTCTAACCTTTTTGTATCAAAATTATTAAATACTCAAAAAGGTAATTGTAACTCAATGCCGTATCTATACAAAATTTTGGCAGAAGAAATTGGGGCAGATGCAAATTTGGCGTTAGCACCGAACCACGTTTATATAAAGCATAATATTAAATCAATCGGTTGGTTCAATACAGAGCTTACAAGTGGTATTTTCCCTATTGATGCGTGGTTGTCGGCTTCGGGGTTCATTCACTTGGATGCCATTAAAAATGGTGTGTTTATGAAAGCCCTGAACAACAAAGAAACTCTTGCTTTGCTTTTGGTTGATTTAGCCACTGCTTATAACAGGAGTTTCCCAGATAATGACGGAAGTTTTGCTTTAAAATGTGCAGAAAGAGCAATACAAATACATCCATATTTGGCTAATGCTCTGATATTACAGGCAGAAACCCATACAAAACAGTTTCAAAAGCTGATGAAAGAGCAGAACACAAAAGATATTCAGACTACAACATTAAACAATCCAAAGGCTAAAGAACTGTTTGATACAATGAATAAAGAATACAGTCATATTCATAAAATAGGCTATCGTAGCATGCCCGAAGAAATGTATTTAGATTGGTTGGTGTCTTTAAAAACTGAACGATCTAAATATGAAGATACAAGATTACAGAAATAAAAGAATTATTATTAACTCTTTATAAATTATTATTTAATTTTATTTATTAGAATTATACACTCAAATATGGATTATAGATTAGAGATGCTTAGTGAAGACCAATTTGAACATCTTGTTAATAGAATTTGTCAAGAAATTTTAGGAATTGGTGTAATTTCATTTTCAAAAGGTAAAGATGGAGGTCGAGATGGAAAATTTACAGGAACAGCATCAAATTTCCCCTCCGCTACTTCATGTTGGAAAGGTAAGTTTATAATTCAAGCAAAGCATACAGATAATTATGTTGCATCATGTTCAGATTCAGATTTTACAAAAATTATTAATGTAGAAATTGAAAAAATAAAAAAATTAAAAGAGGCTGGTGATGTTGATTGTTATATTCTCTTTACAAATAGAAAATTTACGGGAATAGCGGGTGAAGCTCTTGTAAAAAGAATGAGAAAGGAAACTGGTATCAATAATATTGAAATCATAGGAAAAGAAACTTTAAATAATCAACATATTAATGGAAATAGAGCAATTATTCGTGAGTTTAATTTAGATATTAATCATATTCCGTTTGATTTTTCAGAAGAGGAAATTAAAAATATTATTCTCGAATTTAAAAGCCAGCTCCCAACGTTAAAAGAAGATATGAAATCTGAGGTAGACAAGGTTAAATTCGATTTTGATATGATTAAAATTGAAGAAAAGAATAAAAAGAATAATCTTAGTAAGGAATATTTTGAAAATGTCATTTTGAATCAGTCTTTACAAGATTTTGAAAAAATATCAACATTCCTTGCTGATCCAAGAAATGAGGATTTAAAAGAACAGTATTTTGATATTGCTTCTGAATTAAGTAATGTAATATTAATTAAAAGAGATAACTTTGCAGAGTTTGAACAAGTTTTTCTTTTTATCTTTAAAAAGATTTGTGACGGAGAGTCTATAAGAGGTAAAAGACATATATATACATTATTGCATTATATGTATTATGAATGTTTAATTGGTATTAAAAATGATAAAATTAGATAGACATACTAACCCTAAGTTTTCAATGATAAATATTAGTTCTATTATATTATCGGAATTAAATGCTTTTTATTCGGTACAGTATGACTCTTTATTAAAAAAAGTGGTGAATATATTGGGAGATGAAGCTCGAGTAAATTTCCCTTATGCTCTTAATTTCCTTTATTTATTAGGTAAATTGACATACGAGCAAAATACAGACTCTTTTAAAGCAATTAAATAAACTAATGAAGTTAAGTAAATTATACAGTAACGATGAAAGGTTTAAAAATATTACGTTTAATCTTCGAGGGTTAAATGTGATATATGCTGATGTACAAACTGCTATTGGAGAAAAAAAAAATTCTCATGATTTAGGTAAAACTAAACTTGCAGAGCTAATTGATTATTTATTAATAAAGAGAATCGATAAAAAACATTTTCTGCTTAAAGTAACGGATAATGAAGGAGAATCGATATTTAAAAATCATGTTTTTTATTTAGAAATTCTTTTAAATGATGGTCGGTTTCTTACTATAAAGAGAAGTGTTGAAAATCCAACCAAAACAAGTTTTAGTATAAACGAACAGAAAGTAAATGAATATATCCCTCCAACTAATTGGATTTATGAGGATTTGAGTATTGATAACGCAAAAAAAACACTTGCGATTTACTTAAATTTTGATTTTTTTAAAAATAAATCCTATGACTATCGAAAAGCTATAAACTATTGTATTAGAATGCAACCCGATTATGAGGATGTTTACAGATTGTCAAAGTTTAAAGGAGGAAAAGATATTGATTGGAAACCTTTTATGTTTGATCTTTTAGGATTCAATGGAGAGGTTTTGAGAAAAAAATATCAAAATGATGAAGAACAGGATAAAATTAATGAGCAAATAAAATTATTAAAAAGGGATTTTTCAGTTAATGAGACAGATAGAGATGAAATAATTGCTCAAATTGGTCTACAGGAGACTAAAACAAAAGAAGCAGAGAGTAAGATCGATCAATTAAATTTTTACGAACAGGATAAATCATTAATTGAAAATGGAATTGATGGAATCGAAAATAAAATATCTGATCTTAATACTATTTCTTATAACCTAAATTTCGACATTAATAAACTTCAAAATTCTATTAAAAATAATTTTGCTTTCGATCTTTCAAAAGTTGAAAAAGTATTTAAAGAATCTAAAATTTATTTTCCAAATGAATTAAAAAAAGATTACTCCGAATTAATTCAATTTAATGAAGAGCTTACAAAAGATAGGAATAGGTTACTGAAAAAAACATTAAAAGAGAAAACGGAAGAACTGAATACTATAAATATTCAGTTAGAAAAGTTAAATCATAAAAAAGAAGAACTTTTATCTTTTTTAAAAGATACTGATGTGTTCCGAAGACTTAAGTTTTATCAAAAAGAGCTTGCTAAACTTGAATCAGAGCTAATGAAACTTACCGAAAGGTTAAGAATAATTGATGTAATTATTGAAAAAGAAGATAAAAAACAAGATTTAAATAAAAGTATTGAAGATACCATCAAAGAAATTAGAGATATAAGTAATCATACAGAAAAAAATGATAAATATAAGCTAATCAGAGGGTTGTTTTCTAAATACTTTTTAGAAGTAATGGATGAGGACACTTATATTTCATGGTCTATTAATTCAAACAATAATGTTGATTTCAAACCTCCTGTTATAAAAACAAAAGATAGTTTATCAAAAGATACTGCTAAAGATGAAGGTCGTACTTATAGAAAAATCCTTTGTATTATATTTGATTTAGCAATATTAGTAGCTTATAATATAGAATCATATTTTAGATTTGTATATCATGACGATGTTCTTTCTCAGCAAGACAATGGAATTAAAGTTAGATTATTGTCTTTAATCAGCACAATAACTAAAACACATGATATACAATATATCTTATCAGTTATTAAATCAGATTTGCCAACGGATCAGGACGATAATCCTATTTACTTTAGTAGTAGTGATATCGTCTTAGAGTTAAATGACAAAGATGAATCAGGTACACTGTTTGGCTTTGAGTTCTAATTATTACTCGAAGCCAAGATTTTCAAAAAAAAATATTAGAAACGTAAAAATACAACGGTAAATCCTCATCCACAAAACTACCCCCGCACAATCTCTCTCAAAAAATCAGACAGTCTTTATAGTAGAATTTACAGCAATTTAACACCAAAAAATATTTTGAGTGTACGGACAGAAGTCTCTATAGGTTAACTAGAGGGTATGAGAGTTGTTTTCTTTGGCGCCCCCTCCTAAACTGTCAACCTTTTCTCAAAAGTAAGTTTTGTTTTATTTGGTTTTTGTGGATCTGTTTTTATTTTCCACTTACATTTTCTGTTGGTTATACTCGTCAGACTATATGTTTTATTGATATTTTTTTGACAGTTTTTGTTTGTTGCGGTTTGTGTTTAAAAATATTTTGAAAACTTTAATTTTAAAGTTGAAATCTCTGTCAATTGGCATGAATATTGACTTTATTAATATGTCAAAGAACTATTTCAAGTTCTTTTTTCTATATAGATTCTCACAATAATATATAAAAAATGCCTAAAGTGCTACGAACACGATAGGCAACATCAATAAATTTTAAAATCAGTAAAAAATTATCGACATGACAAATTTACAAAATTGTCTTGATTCTTGCAGTATCTATGTAGGAACTTATCAGAAGTACAACAACGGAAACCTTTACGGCAAATGGCTCAATTTAGCTGATTATTCAGATTATGACGAACTATTAGAAGCAATGAAAGAGCTTCACCAAGACGAACTCGATCCTGAATACATGATACAGGATTATGAAAACTGTTCTTTCTTTGAAAAATTAGGGTTAATCGGAGAGAGTGATGTCTCTAAAGATATATACGAGATAGCCCACCAAATAAATGATTCCAGCTATGATATTGATGTTTTTGAAGCTTATATTGATTGTGTTGGGAAAATTGATTTTGACAGCCTTTATGATGGTGTGATGAACTATTATATTGGTGAATATTCAGACGATGAAACATTTGCCCAATGTCTTTTAGAAGAAAATATTCCTGAAACCCTACCAAATTATATTTATATCGATTGGGAAGCTACTGCAAGAAATCTAATGTATGATTATTATTCTAGTGATGGGCATTATTTCCGTAGTTAAAAATACAATCAGATTCAAATAGATTCAATGAGGTGCACTCAAGGAGTTTTTCACAAAAAGAGTGACCAAAATCGTGACCAAGTGACTAAAAGTGACCAAAGTAAAAAAGCAACTTGCTGTAAATTAGCGAGTTGCTTTTGTTTGGTTGTAGACCCACAGGGATTCGAACCCCAGATGACTGAACCAAAATCAGTAGTGTTACCGCTACACCATGGGTCTGTTTTTGATGCCGCAAAACTATAGAATTTATTTTAAATATGAAAATCAAAATTAAAGATTTATTGACATCATTGTAATGGGGATGGTCTTATCTGTTGATAGCCAAATAATTATTTTAACTAAAATTTTTTCAAAATAATAGAGATTCCTGATACTAAATAATAAATCTTATCTTTGCAAAAAAATTGGGCTCCAAAAGTTGGAGTAACCCATTAATAACATATCCTGAGCACAGCAAAGGATTATTAAACATTTTTTATGTCAAATATTGTTGCAATCGTTGGGCGCCCCAACGTTGGAAAGTCCACGCTTTTTAACCGTTTATTAGAGAGAAGAGAAGCTATCGTAGATTCTACAGCTGGTGTAACCAGAGACCGTCACTACGGAAAATCTGACTGGAATGGAGTAGACTTTACCGTAATCGATACCGGAGGATATGATGTAGGTACGGATGATATCTTTGAAGAAGAGATCCGTAAGCAGGTACAGCTGGCGGTAGATGAAGCTACTTCCATTATCTTTATGATGAACGTGGAAGAAGGACTTACTGATACAGACTACGAAATTTACAGACTTTTAAGAAGATCCAACAAACCGATCTATATTGTTATCAACAAAGTAGACTCTTCAAAAGAAGAGCTTCCTGCAACAGAATTCTATCAATTAGGAATTGATAAATATTATACGCTTTCTTCAGCTACGGGTTCCGGAACAGGAGACCTTCTGGATGATATTGTTAAGGACTTCCCGACTACAGAATATAAAGATCCTTTTGAAGGATTACCTAAAATCACCATTGCAGGTCGTCCAAACGTAGGAAAATCTACTATGACAAACGCTTTATTGGATGTAGAAAGAAATATCGTAACAGATATCGCGGGAACTACGAGAGACAGTATCCAGACGCTATATAACAAATTCGGACATGAGTTTGTGCTGGTAGATACTGCCGGGATGAGAAGAAAGTCTAAAGTAAATGAAGACCTTGAATTCTATTCTGTAATGAGATCTATCCGTTCAATCGAATATTCTGATGTGGTGATCATTATGGTAGATGCTACACAGGGATGGGAGTCTCAGGATATGAATATCTTCGGGTTGGCACAGAAGAACAGAAAAGGAATTGTAATTCTTGTCAACAAATGGGATTTGATTGAAGACAAGCAGACTAATACGATGCGTGATTTCGAAAAATCTATTAAAGATAAAATTGGCCAGTTCCAGGATATTCCGATTCTGTTTGTTTCGGCTTTAACGAAGCAGAGAATTTTAAAAGCAGTAGAAGTGGCTATGCAGGTTTATGAAGACCGTAAAAAGAAGATCAAGACTTCCAGGCTGAATGAGGTAATGCTTCCGATTTTCGAAAATACACCGCCACCGGCGCTGAAAGGAAAATATATTAAAATCAAATATTGCGTTCAGCTTCCTACACCTTCACCACAGTTTGTATTTTTCTGCAACCTGCCACAGTATGTGAAGGAGCCGTATAAGAGATTTACGGAAAACCAGCTGAGAAAAGAGTTCGGGTTTACCGGAGTTCCGATCGAAGTGTATTTCAGACAAAAATAAAAAGACTTTTACATAAAAATCTGGTGAGGAAATCCCTTACCAGATTTTTTATGGATCTATCATATTCTATTGGGCACTGATCTGCAGATTCGTTTTTTAGTTGTAATTTTGCAGAGATCAGAGTTGACTAACCTTAATTAAAAATTTAAGATCTTCATGCTTACTATTTTATCGCAAAACTTTTCTCTTGTTAATGAATGGATTAATGAACTTCGTAACGTTGAAGTTCAGCATGACCGAATGAGATTCCGTAGAAATATGGAAAGAATCGGAGAAATTGCGGCTTTTGAAATCAGTAAAGGTTTAGAGCATAGAGAAGTTGAAATCCAGACTCCTTTGGATACCATAAAAAGCAGAGAAATTGCTGTACAGCCAGTCATTACAACTATTTTAAGAGCTGGGGTTCCGTTGTTTGAAGGAATCCTTAACTATCTGGACAGAGCAGACTGTGGTTTTGTTGCAGCGTATAGAAAACACGATGCCAACGACTATTTTTCCATCAAACAGGATTACCTGACCTGTCCGAGTATTGAGGGAAGACCTCTTATCGTGGCAGATCCTATGTTGGCAACCGGGGCGTCATTAATTGAAGCGATCAAGGATTTGCTGACAAACGGAAATCCAACACAGCTTCATATCGTGGCGGCTATTGCTTCGAAACAGGGAGTGGAAACCATTCAGAATGCCTATCCTGATGCCCATCTATGGGTAGGAGCTATTGATGAGCATCTGACGTCAAAAGGCTATATCACACCGGGATTGGGAGATGCCGGAGATTTAAGCTATGGAGAAAAACTTCAGAGATAATTTAAGAAAGATTCCAGAAATCCTGTATCAGATTCAATAATAAACCTGGTCGTACTTTATCCATGGGATGCTTTGTATTCGGGAGTACGGCCAATTTTGCATTAGGAAGTTTTCTGTAAACATTTACGCTTTCTTCAATTGTTACCATATTATCTTGATCTCCCACCATGATCTGAACAGGGATATTGATGGTGGCGAGGTTATTTTCCAGGGGTGGATTTTTACCCAGATCGATCATAAGATCAGCGATGGCCGGAAGGAGCTGTCTCCATTTTGGGCCATGTTGTGATTCTAAAAGCTGGGCATACTTCGGAATCTTTTCAAGGATCACATCAGGATTGAGCATTTTACTTTCTTTCAGAGCCTGCTCTTCAGTCCAGTTAAATTTTGTTCCTAAAGTGATAACGGATTTTACATTTCCGGGAGTTTTCATAGCATAGCAAAGAGCAATATAGCCCCCCATGCTATGTCCGAAAATGGAAACTTCGGTTAAGTTGTTATCGTTGCAGTATGCTGCCAATTCCTGAGTATATTTTTCAATCGTAATGCTATCCGCCGGGAGTTCAGTATTTCCATGTCCGGAAAATATGGGAGTATGAACATTAAAGTGTTGGGATAACTTTTCTAAATAGGGGGTAAAAATATCGCTGTGACCTAGCGCTCCATGTAATAAGATCAGATTGGGCATAATGATTTAGTTTTTCGGAAAATTAGGAAAAAGAACCGGAAAAAGAAAATCAGGTTTGAGAGTTTAAAGATGGGGGATAAGAGAGTAGTGTATTTAGATAAATATATTGACAAATGACTACGGCTAAAAATCTGTAAACCAGTAATCTGAGATTATTAAATTTAAACTTTGAACTCACACATCCATTGCTATCACCAGCACACTCACTTTATTATCTCCGGCATTTAAAATTTCCCAGGCAATCGAGGAGACCGTGTTTCCTGTGGTAAAAACGTCATCGATCAGCAGAATGTGCTTTCCTGTGACTGGCCGTGTAACAGAAAAAGTATTGAGAGAACTCAGTCTGTGTTTTTTATCCTTTAAAGCCTGCGCTTTTGAATAATGATTTCTTTTGATGAATTGGTGGTCAAAGGGTATTTTATAGAATCCGGCCAACGTTTCTGTGAATAGATGAAGCTGGTTATAGCCCCTTTCCTTTAATTTCTTTGGGTGCAGCGGGACACTTACCATAAGATCTGGCTTTTCATTTTTAAAATCCAGACGTTCTGTAGTCCATTCTGCCAATATCTTTCCGGTTTTTTCTCTGCTTCTGTATTTCAGTTCGTGAATGATCTTCCGGCTGAGGTTTTCTTCCTCAAACTGTATCAGCGCAAAGGTATTCTCAACAGGAAAAAGTAAGCTGCACTTTTCTTTAATAGGAGTATTCTCAAAATAATCATAGTGGGTGAAATGGATCTGACTGAAGCATAGATCACATACCAGGAGGTCAGGATCAATAATTCTGCTGCATTCAATGCAGCGGTTGGGAAAAAGCAGGTCCAGTATCATTGATGTGTTTTTTACTAAGTTATGAAATAGTTTTTATTTATGGCTGATAGTTTCCGGTTACAGCCATTCTCAACTCTATAGCACATTGACTCCCACACTCTGATTCTCCAACTCAAAACTCTCTCCTGATCTTCTCAATAGAGCTTTTCATGCTGAGATTAAAATGCTCCTTTTCCAGCCGTACGGGAGGCGCTTGTCTTACTTCGCAGTCTGCGATGCTGCAGGACTCACAGGTAACTCCTACATTGATGGTTTTCAGAGAAGGAGATTTTATAAAGCTGATCTTTTTAATGGTTTGTGGGTTCAGCAGGATACCAAGACAGTAGCTTCTGTTGCTTCCGTCTGAAAAAGGATTTTTTTGTGAGGTTGAAATGACCAGATAGCTTATCCCCTGATCTTTGTAATGGGAGATCTGTGCGTCGGTCAGCGTTTCATTTTCTTTTAAATGGTGGAGGTTTTTCACGGCGATCCATCTTCTGCAGTAATGCTCATTCATAGCATTGGCGTGAGGAGCCTGTTGATGGTTAAGATGCAGCTCCTTTAAGATCTGGATCTTATCCGAATCTTTCTTTTTAACCAGACATAGATAAAAAAGGTCTTTGATTCCCATTTCGGCAGAAAGAATATTGGTCAGGCGGTAATAAAATGTTTCCGGAGAATGGGTGAAACGGTTGATAAGATTTTCAAAATCCTGTGGTTCCCAATTGCTTTGTTGAAAAAACTCTGATGCTTTCTCTATGACCGGTCCTTTAGTGATCAGTAAGGCTCCGGCAAAATAGGAAGCGTAAAAGTTATTCAGAATTTCCTCAAAGCTTCCAAAATCAAGCCATGAATAAGTGTTGGGACGGATCTTTAAATCCAACACTTTAAATCCTATTTCTTTAGCCAGAATAAAGGTCTTCTGATCTTTTTCAAGCTTTTGGTTCAGCAGGAGTAATTTTTTTTCAGGAATCCACAGAGAACGAAGGTTACTCAGGGTTCCGTATCGGTCAAAATCTTCAGATTGAATCGTATAGCTGAATTTTTCCGTTAAGATGCTTTCAAGGATATCAGACTTTACATTTTTGTCAATTTGTAACTGGTTTTCCTGAATAAACTGGCTTACCTTTTCTTCAATTTCCGGGAAATAATTGTCATACAATTCCTGGAATGACCTCAAAACAGCAAAATAAAACCTTTCCTTTCCAAGATTATAGTTCTGGGAAATCTCAATTAATGCATTAATGAAAGCGGTTACTTTTTTGGGAGCGTCACTGATGATGCTGATCAGGTTGTTTTTATTGATCCCAAACAGTTCCAGCGGAATTTCTTTGAAAAAATCCGACTGTAAAATTTCATTGAAGGGAGCCAGGCTTTTGTCAAGCTTTGTAGAAACCAGATCATCAAAAGTACAGTTAAGGGCTTCAGAAAGCTGGATGATCTTATCGTGCTTCGGGTATTTTTTTCCATTCTCAATTTCATTAAGGTAAGATTTTGATAGTCCGGTCTTTACAGCAAGGTCCTGCAGAGACCAGTTTTTCTTTTGTCGCTGCTGCTTCAGTTTCAGTCCGAAAACTGTTTTGATAAAATCGCTTTCTGAATTCATTATTCAAATATAAATAATTAGATGCGATTATTCGCATAATAATTTTTAAATAAATTTAGCGAACGTTCGCTATTTGTGAAAATTTTTGTTTATGTTTGTAACATCAAATCACAAAATCAATAGGTTATGGAAACAAAGACTCAATTAAAAATAAAGGCACAGAAGCTTTTTGAAGATATTTTTACCCCGGATTTGATTGATTTTCTTGTTGCGCTCCATCAGAATTTTAATCATCAAAGGCTGGAGCTTTTAAAGGAAAGAAAAAAAAATCAGCAGGCGTTTGATCAGGGGACTCTTCCGGAATTTTTAAAAGAGACCGAGGAGATCAGAAACGCGGACTGGGTTTGTGCTTCGCTGCCGGAAGATTTATTGGACAGAAGAGTAGAGATCACCGGACCTGTTGACAGGAAGATGATCATCAATGCGCTGAATTCCGGAGCTTTCACATTTATGGCAGATTTTGAAGACAGCAGTTCGCCGACGTGGGAGAACTGTATTCAGGGACAGGTTAATCTTTCTGATGCGATCAACAGAACCATTGATTTTGTAAACGAAAAAGGAAAATCCTATACCCTTAATGAAAAAACAGCAGTGCTGCTGGTCCGTCCACGTGGACTTCATCTTCCTGAAAAACATATTGAGATCAATGGAGAAGAAGCATCCGGATCCCTCACTGATTTTGGAATCTATTTTTTCAGAAATGCAAAAAAACTTCTGGAGAACGGAACCGGACCTTATTTCTACCTTCCCAAATTAGAACATTATAAGGAGGCCCGATGGTGGAACGAAGTATTTGTTTTTGCTCAGAATTATCTGGGAATTCCACAAGGAACAATTAAAGCAACGGTTTTAATAGAAACGATCACCGCTTCATTTCAGATCGATGAAATTTTATTTGAATTAAAAGACCATAGCGCAGGACTGAATTGCGGAAGATGGGATTATATTTTCTCCTATATAAAGAAATTCAGAAACCTGCCGGAGTTTATCGTTCCGGACAGAGATCAGGTGACGATGACTTCTCCTTTCATGAGCGCTTATTCAAAAAGGGTGATTGAAATATGCCATAAAAGAAATGTTCACGCTATTGGCGGAATGGCGGCACAAATTCCTGTAAAAGATGATGATGAAGCCAACAATATTGCTTTTGAAAAAGTAAAAAGTGATAAGGAAAGAGAGGTGAAGAACGGTCATGACGGAACCTGGGTGGCACATCCTGCGCTGGTTTCAGTAGCAAAGGAAATTTTTGATCAGTATATGCCTTCCAAAAACCAGATCGACAAAAAATTTGAGTATCATATAACAGAAAGTGATCTGCTGGAAATTCCCAAAGGCGATATTACTGAAAAAGGAGTCAGAAAGAACATCAATGTAGGAATTCTCTACCTTGAAAGCTGGCTGATGGGAGTGGGTGCGGCGGCCATTTATAATCTGATGGAAGATGCTGCCACTGCTGAGATTTCAAGAACCCAGATATGGCAATGGCTGAAAAATGAAGCCCTATTGAGTGATGACAGAACACTTACCCGGAATATGATCCTTCAATGGGAAAATGAAGAAATGGACAATATTGAAAAATATGTGGGAGAAGCACGCTTCAGAAACGGAAAATTCAATCTGGCCAAAGAACTTTTCAATGAACTGATCTTTTCAGAAAACTTTGAAGAATTTTTAACCTTAAAAGCATATCCTTTTATCTAGTTCAAGAGTAAAAGTGTCTGAGAGTAGAGAGTAAGAATGTTTGGAATTATAATGATCAATTGAATACATGTAATTTTCAACTATCAACTGACTACCATACTCTCACCCTTATTACCTTATCCCTAATTTAACAAAATCCAAATATTATGAAAACAAGACAAGAACAAATCCAGGCTTTAGAGCAAGATTGGCTGACAAACCCACGTTGGAACGGTATAAAAAGACCTTATACGGCAGAAGAAGTTTTAAAGCTCCGTGGCTCTTATACAATAGATTATACCATTGCTACAGAAATGTCTAAAAAATTCTGGGATAAATTAAATAACCAGGATTATGTAGCGGGACTTGGTGCACTCACCGGTAATCAGGCTGTGCAGGAAGTAGATGCGGGACTGGAAGCTATATATCTTTCAGGCTGGCAGGTAGCGGCTGATGCTAATTTATCGGGAGAAATGTATCCGGATCAATCATTGTATCCAGCCAATTCAGTGCCTTCTGTGGTGAAAAAGATCAATAATGCTTTATTGAGAGCAGATCAGATACAATCTGTGAGCGGAAACGGAAATAAAGAATATCTTGTGCCGATCATTGCCGATGCGGAAGCGGGTTTTGGAGGAAATCTGAACGCTTTCGAGCTGATGAAGCAGATGATTGAAGCGGGAGCAGCTGCCGTACACTTTGAAGACCAGCTGTCTTCTGCAAAAAAATGCGGTCACTTAGGGGGGAAAGTATTGGTTCCTACCCAGGAGGCTGTCAATAAACTGATCGCTGCACGTTTGGCTGCAGATGTGCTGGGAGTTCCAAGTCTTATTATTGCAAGAACGGATGCCGATGCAGCAGATCTGCTGACTTCAGATATCGATGACAGAGATAAAAAATTTGTAACCGGAGAAAGAACTTCCGAAGGATTTTACGTAGTAAGAAACGGTGTGGAGCAGGGGATCGACAGAGGATTATCTTATGCGCCTTACGCAGATCTGATCTGGATGGAAACTTCAAACCCGGATCTGGAACAGGCAAGAAGGTTTGCAGAAGGAATTCATGCGAAATTTCCTGGCAAGATGCTGGCATATAACTGCTCTCCTTCATTCAACTGGGCGGCGAAGCTGAGTGTTGAAGAAATGTCTACCTTCCGTGAGGAGCTGGCAAAAATGGGCTATAAATTCCAGTTTATCACATTAGCAGGGTTCCATGCTTTGAATACGGCAATGTTTGAATTGGCTTTAGCGTATAAAGAAAGGGGAATGGCAGGATATTCAGAACTGCAGGAGCGTGAATTTGCTTTACAGCAGAAAGGATTCAGAGCGGTGAAGCACCAGTCTTTTGTAGGAACAGGATATTTTGATGAAGTTCAGAATATTGTTACCAACGGATCTTCAGCTACCGTAGCGATGAAAGATTCTACAGAAACGGCACAGTTCCATTAGTCATTTTTTTCCATATTTTTTTGATGTAAACCTTTCTCAGCTTATTGGGAAAGGTTTTCTCTGATAATGATTTCATGATGGCCTTTTAACATCATCTTTCAGTGTGTTTATGGTACTTCCTATTTTAATTTTAAGGATAAAAGATCAGGTGATATTTGATGAAAAATTGTATTATATTTGAAAACGAAAAACAAGTGTTTTTTGAAAACTATAATAAGAATGAAACTAATTAAATTATTTTTTATTGCAGCCGGATTAACATTAAGTGCTAATGCTGCAAATGCTCAGCAGAAGATTGGAAATGTAAACTCAGATGATATCTTTGACAGTTTATCTGAGGTAAAAACAGCCAATACAACCATTGATAATCTGACTAAAGCCAAACAGACGGAAATTGAAAAACTGATCAGCGAATATCAGACTAAGCTGAAAGCAGCACAGGACAAAGAGAAAACATTGAGCCAGGCTAATAAAGAAGCAGTGACGAAAGAGCTGGTAGCAGCACAAACAGAATTGCAGACTTTGGGTAAAAAAATAGAAGATGCAAGAACTCAGGCTGCTAAAGATATAGGTGCTAAGCAAAACGAATTGTACAGCCCTTTGCAGCAAAAAGTAAAAGCAGCTATTTCTGCTGTAGCTAAAGAAAGAAGCCTGAGCTATGTTTTTGATACTTCAGCACAGGAAGGTAATAATCTTGTTTACACTGACGGAAGCGAAGATATCACATCCCAGGTGAAAGCTAAATTAGGAGCTTCAGCAACCCCTTCAAAATCTAAATAATTATCTTAATATTGAATATAAACGGGATCGGATCTGTATCTGATTCCGTTTTTCTATATACAGCTATAGTCTTTGTCCCCAAAGAATTGGATGAATTTTATTTTTAAATGATAAATTTGAATAAACTTTCAGAGGAATGAATTTAATGTATGAGAAACAGATAAAGGTAACAGAAGAGCATATTGATCAGAACAACCATGTCAACAATGTACAGTATGTGCATTGGGTGGAAGAAGTGGCGGCGGAACATTGGAACCTTTTAAAACATAAAACAGAATATGTGGATGATGCCTGGATGCTTCTGGATCATCATATACAGTATAAAAAACAGGTTTATCTGAATGATATGATTACTGTGAAAACCTATCCTCAAGCTCCTGAAGGTGCCAGACAACCAAGAAAAGTTGAGTTTTATTGCCATGATGAGCTTGTGGTGGATTCCAGTACCCTCTGGATTTTATTTGATCCGGAAACAAAAAAGATCAAACGTCTGGAAAATAACTGGCTGGAAAAACTGATGTGAATGCTGGAAATGGAAGTCAATGGATAAATATTCAATTGATTTTTCTATTTTTAGGCTTATTAAAAACTCATAGCATGAAATTCTGTTATTCGGTCATCATATTACTCCTTAGCATCTCTGGCTATGGCCAGGACAATCTTTACCGGTTTTCGGATGATATAAAAAAAACAATACTAAAAGACTCTACCAAACCCGAATCCTGGAGAAGCCAGATGAGTGCTACCTATTATTCGATAAGCGGACAGTACAGGCCGGCACTTGAAAGCTGGGATATAACTTTTGGAAGAGTGAAGAAACTGAGTGCTGCTGATAGTCTGAGGTTTACAAAACTCATTCCCGTCAATGCAAAAAACTATATCTTAGACCGGGCTTCCAAAGAAGAAATGATCATCATCAATGAAGCGCATCATAATGCCAGCCACAGAACTTTTGTATCTTCTTTGCTTCAGGGGCTATATGACAGAGGATACAGATACCTTGGAGTGGAAACTCTGGCCAGCGACTCTTTAAATACTACAAAATTTGCCAATCTTAACAGCGGATTCTATTCCCAGGAACCTGAATTTGGAAACTTTCTTTATAATGCCCTGAAAATCGGATTTAAGCTCTTCCCTTATGAAGCGGAAGGGAACGGAAAAGAAAGGGAAATAGGGGAGGCGAAAAATATTCATGAGTTTATGCAGAAGAATAAAGATGGGAAATATCTGATCTATTGCGGTTATGAGCATGCCTATAAAGGTGTTCATAGAGGATGGGAAAAAACAATGACAGTGAGACTTTCTGACCTGACAGGCTTAAATCCTCTGACCATCGATCAGACCCAATTTTCAGAAAAAAGCCTTTCAAAATATAATGAGCCGCTGCTAAGGCTGGTAAAAAATACACATCCTGTAATTTTAATAGATAATCATAAATCGGTTTATAATGGTGAAGACAAAGAATTATTTACCGATATTAAGATCATTCATCCCGTTACAAAATATAAAAAAGGAAGACCTGGATGGATGCTGAATGATAGCAGAAAATTTTTTAAAGTTCCATCCTCCGAAATACCTCAATATCCGGCTTTGGTTTTAGCATATAGAAAAAGCGAGCTGGAGAAAAAAGGTATTCCTGCTGATATTATTGAGCTTAAGAATTCACAAGACAGCCACTTTCTGATCCTGGATAAAGGACATTATGAAATTATAGTTAAAGATAGAAAATATAAGGTGATCAACAGCTTTGAAAAAACAGTGAAATAACTTTCATGATAATCGGCTGAAGGTATAAGAAACAACGTAAATATGAAAAAAATACTGTTATCATGCATAGCACTTACTTGTATAAGCTGCAACTCCCACAAAAAGATCTCAGACTCTGAACGTGAAAAGATCATTTCTGAATTGGATTATATTGGCGACATTGATCAGCAATATGCGAGAATACCCTCTAAAGAAATGATGGAAAAATATGGAGAAGAGAATGCCTGGAAAATATTTGAAGCTAAAAGAGACAGCATCGGAAAAGATAATCAGAACAGAATCAGGAAACTCTATGCTGAATACGGATATTTAGGCTTTAAGCAAGTAGGCAGGGAAAATGCTACAAAATTCTGGATCCCTATCCAACATGCTGATGATGATGTTGAATTTCAAAAGAAAATGCTCGCTGCTCTGAAAAAAGAAGTCAAAAAGAACAATGCCCACAGAAATGAATATGCTATGCTGGAAGACAGAGTGGCCATTAATTCCAATCAGAAGCAAAGGTTTGGAACACAGGTAATCTATAACAAAGCTGAACAGGCGATTCCCAGAAATGGATTGACAGACAGTGTAAATGTAGACCAATTACGTTCAGAATATGGTTTACCAACCTTTAAGGAGTATTATAATCAAATGACTATCATGCATTTTGAAATGAATAAAAAGAATTTTCTGAAAAGAGGAATAACAGAGCCGAAACTTTATCAATAAGGCGTCCGGTATAATAAATAAGCATACCGGAAAACACGAAATGCTCCCGAAAGTGATCTAACTTTTGGGAGCATTTTATTTCTTGCGCTTTTTGTCTTAACTTTGAACATTAATTTTACAGTTTTTCATTGAGTTGATCCCTGTTTTTGACCTTTCTGCATTTTTTTATTTGTAGAAAAATGAAAACCAGTAATTTAGAAAAAACTTATTCATAAGAGTATGATACGTATTACAAAAATTTTTACATTCGAAACAGCTCACGTACTGTATAACTACGATGGGAAATGTAAAAATATGCATGGACATTCCTATAAGCTGTTTGTAACAGTGAAAGGAAGACCGATTAATGATATTGAAAATCCTAAAAATGGAATGGTGGTTGATTTCGGAGATATCAAAAGTATCGTAAAATCTGAAATTGTAGACGTCTGGGATCATGCGGTTCTCGTTAATGCGCTGTCTCCACACAAAGAATTGGGAGATGACCTTGAGCAGAAAGGACATAAAGTAATCTACTGCAGCTTCCAGCCAACCTGTGAAAATATGCTGTATGCTATTGCTGCCAAAATAAAATCAAGACTTCCGGAAGGAATTTCTCTGGCTTATCTTAAACTTCATGAGACAGAAAACTCTTATGGAGAATGGTTTGCAGAAGATAATCAATAATTTTATCCAACAAAACTCAGACGGTGTTAAAAACAACAATTAATTTAGAACCTGGAAAAAAAGTATATTTCGCTTCAGATCAGCATTTTGGGGCTCCTACCCCTAAAGAGAGCCGGGTGCGTGAAGAGAAATTTATACGCTGGATGGACGAGATCAAAGAAGATGCACAGGTTTTGTTTTTAATGGGAGACCTTTTTGATTTCTGGCATGAATGGAAGCATGTCGTTCCCAAAGGATATGTCCGGGTACTGGGAAAAATTGCAGAACTGAAGGACAGGGGAATTCATATTTATTTCTTCGTCGGAAATCATGATCTATGGATGAAAGACTATCTGGAAGAGGAGATCGGATGTACGGTATTTTATCAGAAACAATATTTTGAAATGGGCGGAAAGCAGTTTTTGTTAGCTCATGGCGATGGGTTGGGCCCTGGTGACAAAGGCTATAAGAGAATGAAAAAGCTTTTTACAAACCCGGTTGCACAATGGTTTTTTAAATGGCTTCATCCGGATATTGCGATGAAAATAGCTTTATACCTTTCCCAAAAGAACAAAATGATCTCAGGAGAAGAAGATAAAGCGTTTCTGGGAGAAGATAAAGAGTTTCTGATCATCTACTCCAAAGAGAAGCTAAAAACAGAGAAGATTGATTACTTCATTTATGGACACAGGCATCTTCCTATGGTGCTGGATCTGGAACAGAAGGCAAAGTATATCAATCTGGGAGACTGGATCTCTTACTATACCTACGGCGTTTTTGAAAAGGATTTTGAATTGAAGACTTTTGGCAGATAAAACAAAAAAATTACCCCTACAAGAGGTAATTTTCGAATGGGCCGAAGCTCACTCTTGTTTTTAATCCATATTCCATATAAGTAATTGCAAGAAGCCTACCAAAGTATAGCTTTACCATTAAAAATTTATTAAATAAAATTATTTCATCCTTAGATCCTGTTTAAATTTGTATTAAAATATTATTTCTCGCTGATTTTGCAAATCTCGCTGATTTGATTTACGAATAATGATCTGCTGAATCTGCAAAATCAGCGGGAAAATAAAAAAATAAAGCGTTAAATTAATGAGACAAAATTATTAGCAATTAAATTTAAACAGGCTCTTATAATTGCTTTACTGAAGTAATAAGAAGATCAGAAGATATGAAACCGAAGAATATATTCAGCATACAGACAGAAGAGGATTTCCTGAATGAATCGTTGAAAACATTTCATTATCAGTATGAAAATGTTGAAATATACAGGAAATTCGTTGACTTTTTGAAGGTAAATCCTGATGAGGTGGACCGTTTGGATAAAATCCCTTTTCTGCCTATCGAAATGTTTAAGAACCATCAGATCCTTGATAAAAATAAAACAACAGATCTGTTCTTTCAAAGCTCAGGAACCACTCAGATGAATCTTTCGAAGCATTTTATTGCCGATACGGAATTGTATGAAGAAAGTATTTATAAAAGTTTTAAACTGTTTATAGGAAAGCCTGAAGATTTTATTTTTCTTGGGTTGCTTCCAAGTTATCTGGAAAGACAGAACTCATCACTGATCTATATGGTGGACTATCTGATGAAAAAATCTGCGAAACCGGAGAACGGATATTTTCTTTACAATCATTCCGAGCTCTTTGATCTTTTGAATACATTGGGGCATAAAAGAGTAATTCTCTTCGGAGTTTCTTTTGCCCTGCTAGACTTTTTGGATTACTGTCATTCAGAACGACGAGAAGAATCTCTGAATTTTCTTGAAAATTTAGTCGTGATTGAAACCGGAGGAATGAAAGGCAGAAAAGAAGAGATGACAAAAGACGAATTGCTGAAAATCTTGCAGCAGGGCTTCAAAACAGATAAGATCTATTCCGAATATTCTATGACAGAATTGCTTTCACAGGCTTATTCCCTTGGAAACAACGAATATGAATGTCCGGGCTGGATGAGAATTATGATCCGGAATGCGGAAGACCCTTTGGCATATGAAAAAGAAGGGAGAACCGGAGCCATTAATATTATTGACCTTGCGAATATCCATTCCTGCGCCTTTATTGCCACTCAGGATCTTGGGAAAATAACAGGAAGTAAATTTCAGGTGCTGGGAAGAATAGACCATTCCGATATCCGTGGCTGCAGTCTGTTAGTCGGCTAAAGAATTCAGGGAGTAAGATTTAAAGTTTAGAGTTCAAGGTTGATAGTTGCTAGCCATACAGCTCTTGCCTCAAGTCTCATATCTCTAAGTCTATTGTCTTGATTCTTGGCTCTTGATTCTCTATCATCAATACATTAATACTTTTTACATTAGTACATCTAAACAATGCTCAAAATAGAAGAACTTGTTCACGCATACATCCATTCTCATTGCGATTTTGAAAAAGAGATCGTTCTGACCAATTATTTCCAGGCTGACTGGGAAGCGGATATACTCGTTATTGATGCCGGGGGATTCAGTCATGAAATTGAGATTAAGCTTTCGAAAAGCGATTTTAAAAATGATTTCAGAAAATCATATCTGAATAAAGATACCGGAGAAAAATTTCTGAAGCATGATAAAATTTCCTGTGGAGATTATGTCTGTAATGCTTTCAGCTTTTTGCTTCCGATGGGGATGGTGGACGCGGCTCTTATTCCGGAGCATTGCGGGATTATTGAATTTTATCATAATGTGGATACCTGGGAAACTGAATTTTATCTTATCCGTTCTCCCAGGAAGCTTCATGAAGATCCTTACTGGAAGCTGAATGACAAAGATCTTTTTATCAGAAAAATGGCGCTTAATCTGCTCCAGCGTAAAATGGAGATTAAAGGTAAACATGAAGAGCTGATCTTTAAAAATCCTTTTGATATTAAAAAATTGAAATAAAAACAGAATCATATTCCTTTGTATAAAAAAATACAATCTGCTGAATCAGCAAAATCAGCGGGAAAATAAAAAAATAAAGCGTTAAATTAATTAGACAAAATGACTAGCCATTAAATGTAAACAAGCTCTAATAGTTTTATAATCAATACCAAATAAAAAGTCCTGCCGATTGGCAGGACTTTGTGTTATTTATAATTTTTTTAATTAATCTACGATTTCATCAGCATCTCTCTGAAGTAAAAACTTGTAGATCAGCCCACCTACAATTCCACCCAGGATTGGAGCTGCCCAGAACAGCCAAAGCTGTGACATGGCAAGTCCGCCTGTGAAAACAGCCTGAGAAAGAGATCTTGCAGGGTTCACAGAAGTATTGGTGATAGGAATAGAGATCAGATGGATCAGTGTAAGCGCAAGACCAATGGCAATACCGGCAAACTTACCGTTAGCCCATCTGTCCGTTGCTCCCATAATGACAATAAGGAAAAAAGCAGTTAATAAAAATTCAGCAAGGAATGCTGCTCCCATACTGAATGCCTTTCCGTTGTAGACGGCCTCTCCGTAAAAGTTAGTAGCAAAAGCTCCGGGTTGTGAAAAATCTACTACCCCTGCACCATTAAGAATTGTATAAAGGCACCCTGCTGCAACGATCGCTCCAAGACACTGTGCTACAATATAAGGAATAAGATCTTTCGCAGAAAATCTTCCGCCGGCTAAAAGCCCGAAAGAAACTGCCGGATTGAAATGTCCTCCGGAAATATGACCTACAGCATAAGCCATAGTAAGAACAGTAAGACCAAAGGCTAAAGCAACGCCTAAAAGTCCAATTCCAATATCGGGAACGCCGGCTGCGAAAACAGCGCTTCCACAACCTCCGAAAACAAGCCAAAATGTGCCAAAAAATTCAGCAAAAAGTTTTTTTATCATGTTGTTTATTTTTAAATGTAACTCAAATGTAGAATTTATATCTTAAAATAAAAAGTTAAATCTGAAAAAATATTTCAAAAATGAGAGAACAAAAAATTTTGAATTCAATAATTTGGTTTAAAGTTTGTTGGGGTTGTAATCAGATCTTATTATGACCGGTTTTGGAAATAATATAAATGATTTATCTTTCGTTAGAAGTTTAAAGGATGATTAATGAGAAAGTTTCTTTGTGTGGTCTTCGTACCTTTTATTTATAATTTACATTATTCGCAGTCGGCAAAAAAAGCTTTACCCTGCTATGATCTTACAAGTGTTTTGAAGGTGGAGCCTACGGCTCTTTATAAGCCCCATCTTGATGCTTCAAAAAGTTTCGGAATAACATTGCTGAAAGACTCCAAAACAGTACAGAAATATATTAATAACGGAAAACTCCATAAAATAAAGAAAGCAGGGAAAGGGTATCAGGTTCAGAGACTTGATTACAGCAGAGCTTATATGGTTTCCAAAGCAAAGACGACTCTCGATAAGATCGGTTCCAAATTCAGTAAAGATACTAAAGGAGGTACATTTACCGTTTCATCCATTACCAGAACCCTTGAAGATCAGTGCAGGCTGAGAAGGGTGAACTCGAATGCCTCACTAGGGATTAGTTCTCACAATTATGGTAACTCCTTTGATATTTCATACATAAGATTCAATAATGTTCTTAAGTACAATCCGAAAATGGAAACAGCACTTGAGAAAGTTTTAAAGTATTATGCAGATGCCGGTAGAATTTATTACATAAAAGAGAGGCAACAGAGCTGTTATCATATTACAGTGAGAAATTATTAATTAAAATCCTACTTGCATACCACATTTAGTTTGCATAATTTTATGCCACTAAAAACCATGCTTATATGATAACAGTAGACGCTCAGACTTCAATGCTCTCTTTTCAGGATTGCAAATCCGCAATGGATCAATGGACAGAATACCGATCCTCCTTTTCTGAAATAAAAAAAAGGATTCCTACAAATTATGTTTTTAACTTATCCAGAGAAAGCCTTGACTGGATGAGGCAAATTGGTGGCAAATCGCCGGAATTCTGCGCTGGAGTAGGAATATACAAAGATCAGGTAATTCTGATTCTTTATCCTATGAATGAATCAGGAGAAAGAATTGTGGAAAAAGAATACCCATATAGCATTCTTTCCGAGCTTACAAAAGATGTAAGGCTTCAGGAAATCCAGGAATATACCATCGTTAAAAATGCGGTTCTCTCCAAAGGCCTCGAGCCGATAGGCAGAGATGCGGATATGGCTTTTCCGATATCCGATAAGCCGGTCCTTGAGCAGGATAAAGCTTTGGAAGCCATAGAAAAGTGGAGACTTGAAGGAATGGACTGGTTTTACAGAGAATGTGGAATTGAAGAAGGAACGGGAATCTTTAGAAAATTCTATGTTCCTACAGAGGACCTTTGCCTTTCAGATGAAGGATTAACGGATATTGTATGCTCTTTCGGACTTAAATACAATGATATTTACGGAAAAATGCTTGTCACTCTGATCTTTATTTCCTTCCGTGAAACTCTTCAGAATGCCGGACGCGCAGAAACCATTTCAAATACATACGACTGGGCGAAACCATGCCCTCCTATTTGCCGCATTCCTGATGATGGAGTAGGCTGCGAATTTTAAATGATAAAATAAAGGAATGGCTGATTTTTATAAAGCAATTTTATTCCTGAACTACGGACTGCTTCTATCTGTTATACTGTTGGGAGCAGCTAAATATCGGCTATTAGATCATAAAGAAAAGCAATATTTTCACTGTATTGCTTTTCTCTTTTTTATTGAGCTGCTGAACCTTGTTTTACCCTATGTTTTTAAGCTTGATGACACCTCATTTCTTTATCCGTTTTACATCGCAGGAGAATTTTTCCTGCTGACAGGATTGTTTATCCGGAAACTGGACTGGCCTGCGTACATACGATGGATTGTAGCATTTGCTGTGGCTGGATTTATGATCCTGAAATACGGTTTTAACTATCCTGCCAATGCAGATATTGCAAAAGTGATCTCAAATATCATCATTATCTGCCTTTCCGGATATACGCTGATCTGTGAGATCAAGAATGCCTCTACACAGGGTCGTTTTCTTTTGGTAGATGCCTGTATTTTTTTCTATTATTCCGTTTCAGTATTTATTTTTATCATTCAGCATCAGATTGCCAATCTGTCCGAGAACGATTATTACACCCTTTTCAGTGCCAATAATATTTTGTCAGGTATCTTATACTGTTCATTTTTATATACTTTTATCAGATTAAAGAAATAACTCTAAATATTAACCTGCTGATCCTTATAATTGTTACCATAGCAATTATAGTATCCTTTATTCTGCTTGCTTACAGAGCTTTTATCACGAGAATTATCAAGGAAAAAAATGTACAGCATGAAGCGGAGGTCCTTCATCAGAAAAAACTGGTGCTGGAAAATATCAGAGCCCAGGAAGAAGAACGGAAAAAAATTGCGGTCATGATCCATGATGATATCGGAAACCGGCTCAATATTCTTTCCTTATGGCTCAATAATCTTGATACGAAAGGAGATGAGCTGATCAAAAAAAATATATACGGCCAGATGTCTTCCCTGATCGATGCGGCGAGAAGTATTTCCCACTCCTTATATCCCGTCAATCTGGAATCGGTAGGTCTGGTCCTGTATGTGGAGGAGCTGATCACCAATCTTTCCCACAAAATTAATATTTCCCTGCAGGTGATGCCCGGATATGAAAAGAAAGAGCTCTTTGTGGAAGTGCAGCTGTATAGGATCATTCAGGAATTCACCACCAATGTTATCAGGCATTCGGATGCTACAGATCTTTGGATCTATATTAAAGATTACCCTGAAAATATGGCTGTCGTTATTTCCGATAACGGACAGGGTTTCGAATATGAACAGGTGAAAAAAGGAATGGGGATCAAAAATATTGAATCCCGCATCAAGTCAATGAATGCCGCACACAAATGGAAAAAAACTTTTTTAAATAAAGGAAGCCGTCTAATTATTAAAATTCCAAAACATCATGAGTTCCCAAATCAAAATAGCCCTGATTGACGATGAGCAGCTGATCCTTGAAGGGGTGAAAATGCTGCTGTCCAATGAAAAGAATATATCTGTCTGCCTTACCGCAGATAACGGACCTGATTTTATAGAAAATCTTGGCAAACTTTCAGAAGATGAGTTTCCTGACCTCGCTCTTGTGGATGTGCAGATGAAGCCTATGAACGGATTCGAGCTGGTAGAAGTTCTCAAAGAAAAATATCCGGAACTTAAAATTATCATTCTTTCCTCTCATTACAAGACCTCTATCCTGGGATATATGGTTAAGCTGGGAGTTTCCGCGTTTCTTCCTAAAAACTCAAACAAAAAAACATTTATTGACGCCATAACCATGGTAGATAAAAATGGAGTTTTCTTTACTGCCGAAGATCACCAGATGCTGTTTAGCTATATGAACAGTACCTCCAAAAAAAATTCTCTTTTTGAAACAGAAGATGAATTATCTGAAAGAGAAAAAGATGTGGTAAAATTGATCTGTCAGGAATTTACGAACAATGAAATCGGAGAGAAGCTCTTTATCAGTCCCCGGACTGTAGAAAGTCACAGGCAGCGGATCCTTGAAAAAATTGGAGCCAGAAATACAGTGGGTATCGTAATTTATGCCATTGTACACAATATATACACCCCTGAAAAAATATAACCTGATTCCGTAGAAATACGGAATTTTTTATTTGGTACTTTTTACTCTAGATTACTTTGTTTTTCTTCTGTTATTTTGGAATGTCTCTTCTGGAGATTTTAGATGAAAAAAATAGAACACAGACAGGAGCTGTAACATAAAAAAACATAAGTATGAATGACAAGAGAGTTTTTTCCGTCGGGATTTTCTTTGATGGGACGGGAAATAATGGAGTGAACGTTCTTTCCCCGGATAAGCCGTTGAATAATAATGAAAGTTATTTTGGAGCCTTTACCAACATCTATAAATTGTACAGTGTATTCAATGGAAATAAAAAAATATATATTGAAGGAATAGGAACGGTAACCGGAAGTGAAGACAGTAACTTTGCTATGGCGACCTGTGCCAATCCTCCTTATGGAACAGGATATTCTTCTGATGACAAGCTTCAGAAAGCAGATGACTTTGCACAGGAAGTAATCAGTGATGAAGCTCAGGAATATCATTTTTATGTATATGGATTCGGAAGAGGAGGGATGCTGGCGAGAACTTTCTGCAACCGGCTTTTATCTTATTATCCTACAAAAAACTGTAAAATAAAGTTCTTAGGTGCTTTTGATACTGTAGAATCAAAGCCTTTCAATCAATATAATCTGAGCCTGTCTCATGAGGTGGAAAATGCGTTTCATATCTGTGCAGTGCATGAGTGCCGGTTCTTTTTTCCCTTAACCGGTTTTTTTGAGGATTCAAAAATGATGAGGGACCAGAAAACGGAAGATTCTTCAGCTGTCTGGAAAGAAATTTTTGTTCCGGGAGCCCATGCTGATGTGGGAGGAGGATATCTGGAGGGAGCTCAGTCGGTTTATATTTCTACAGACTTTGTTAATAGCACTGATTTACAGGATTATGTTTCAGATGTAAGAAATGCAAAAGCAAATGCGCAAGGTGATACAATCTGGGATGCATTGCTTTCCGGGTATAAGATTGAGAGAGGAGAAATTTTTTCACAGGCTTATGTATCCCGTGATAAGGTATATAATGACCTTTCAAAAATATATGGAAAACTGATGCTCGAAGAAACCAATACAATATTCCCTGTTTTTGATTCAGGTGATGGGATCTGTTTTGAAGCAGATCGTGATAAACACTTTTCACTCGAAGCTTTTTATAAAGAACTGAAGGAATATGTGAAAACCCTTTCGGCAGATAGCAAACCGCAATACAACTATAGCGGACTCGCGGATTATATCCATATTTCAGCCAACTTTGGGCTGTTTAGCAGGAATTTTCCGGAAAGATCCGAACAGGAGATCAATGCGGAGCTGATCAACAATGGGCTGAACGTTTCCAGCAGTACCTCTGTAGATCAGGATAGCAGGACAAGGCTTTCTGTTGAGCTTCATTTGCCTGAGGACAGCTTTGTATCAGACTTTCTTTATGGAACCAGTGTTCCCAATAATGATATCTGGATCCGCTCCATTTTGAAAGCGCCGGTACCGGCCAGGTTAGATGAAATGAATAAATAGTGCAAGCACTTTAGTTTTAAATTTAGGGTAGCAGCCATCTCAAAAGAGAGATGGCTGCTTATTGTTGTATATATTAAAAAATTCAATCCATAATTTTTTGTACTCTTATAGAAAAGCTGTCTGAAACGGGTAACTTTTTTATTTCTGGGGTATTCATTTCTTTTTCCGTATTTTTGCACCCGAAAATTCATACTCATTATTAACAATTAATTAAAAAAATGCTTTCGGTTCAAGGTTTAGGATTACATCATTCAGGAAATTATTTATTTCAAAATGTAAATTTCACTATCAAAAAGGATGATAAGGTAGGTCTGGTAGGTAAAAATGGAGCAGGAAAATCTACTTTATTGAAAATGCTGTCCGGAGAAATTAATTTCTATGAAGGAGATGTAGTGACTGAGGGAAGTATTACGATAGGTTTCCTGAAGCAAGACCTTGATTTTGTGAAAGGGAGAACCGTTTGGGATGAAACTATGCAGGCTTTTGAGCAGATCAATGCATGGAAGAATGAGCTTGAAGAGGTCAATCACCAAATGACGACAAGAACCGATTATGAAAGTGATTCCTATACAGACCTGATCAATAAGATGACCGAGCTGAACGATCTTTTGATGAATCATGATGCCTATAATCTTGAAGGCGATATGGAAAAAGTATTGTTCGGTTTAGGGTTTAGAGCAGATGATTTCCAAAAGATCACTGATGAATTTTCAGGAGGATGGAGAATGAGAATTGAATTGGCAAAACTGCTTCTTCAAAAGAATGATATCATGCTGCTCGATGAGCCTACCAACCACCTGGATATGGAATCTATCATCTGGCTTGAGAACTTCCTTAAAGATTATCCCGGAGCGATTGTTCTGGTAAGTCACGATAAACAGTTCATGACGGCTGTCTGCAACAGGACTTTTGATATCAACAATAAGAAAGTTGACGATTATAAGGCAAACTATTCCAAATATCTGATCATGAGAGAAGATCGCCGTGAAAAGCTGATTCAGGCTAAAAAGAATCAGGATGCGGAGATCAAGCAGATGGAAGATAACATTAATAAGTTCCGTGCAAGTGCTACAAAAGCATCTTTTGCGCAGTCTTTGATCAAAAAGCTTGACAAGATAGAGCGTATCGAAGTGGATAATGAAGACGTTTCCAAGTTCAATATTCGTTTTGTACAATCTATGGTTCCGGGGAAAGTGATCTTTGAAGCGGAAAACCTCGGAAAAGCTTACGGACAGAAGCAGATTTTTGATAATGTAGACTTTATCGTTCAGAGAGGTGACAGAATTGCCCTGTTAGGTCAGAACGGTCAGGGAAAAACAACACTAGCTAAAATTCTTGCTGGTGATATTAAAGACTATTCAGGAGCCTGGAATCTCGGGCATAATGTAAATATCGGATACTTTGCTCAGAACC
This sequence comes from Chryseobacterium sp. UF-290, assembly GCF_058245615.1. Lineage (NCBI taxonomy): Bacteria > Pseudomonadati > Bacteroidota > Flavobacteriia > Flavobacteriales > Weeksellaceae > Chryseobacterium > Chryseobacterium sp. UF-290. The sequence continues at coordinate 5,672 of NZ_JBSICB010000008.1, read as the reverse complement.
AGGAGGAGGTGCTGACGCCCAATAAAACGGTTCTGGAAGAAGCTGAAGATGCCGCTACCGAAGAAACCAGACCCAGAGTAAGAGACTTGTTAGGATCTTTCCTGTTCCAGGGAGACGCAGTTTCCAAAAAAACGAAAGTACTTTCCGGGGGAGAAAGAAACCGTCTTGCACTTTGTAAACTATTGCTTCGTCCTTTCAATACATTGATCATGGATGAGCCTACCAACCACCTTGATATTCAGTCTAAGGAGATTATTAAGCTGGCGTTGCAGAACTTTGAAGGAACATTGATCGTAATTTCTCACGACAGGGAATTCCTTCAGGGACTTTGTGATAAGATCTATGAGTTCCGTGACGGAAAAATGAAAGAATTCCTTGGGGATATCAATGAATATCTTGAATACAGACAAAAAGAAACGATCAGAGAAATTTCTGCAGAAAAAGCCAAGCTTCACCATGAAGAAGTAAAGGTTGAACCTAAGAAAGAAGAAAAACCTGCCGTTAGCAGCAGTCAGTCTTCTAACATCATCAGCAAAGAGCAGAAAAATATTCAGAATAAAATAAAGAAAGTTGAAGAAAGAATTTCCGAGCTTGAAATCAAAGTGGAGGAAATGGAAGCGTCTTTTGCGAAAGAAAACCCTTCTGAAGAAACTTTAGAACAATACAATAAAGCTAAAGAGGAGCTGGATAACGCTTTGCAGGAGTGGGAATATCTGGGAACCCAACTTGATTAAATCCAAAATAGCATGAGGCTGCCTTAGAAGTTAGAAATAAGATCTCCTTCATTTTTAACTTTTAAGGCAGCCTTTATTTTTGTAACATATTACTATTCATTTCGACGTATTATCAATAATTATAAAAGTAATTTAAGAGAAATTAAGTCTAACAATTAAATTATTTTCATACTTTTGAAAAATGATTTTTAAAGAAAGCAGAAATATGAAGAGTTTTATCTCCAAGCTATTGTTTGGTGTGTATTTTCTCGCCCTGCTTTCTCAGAGCTTTCACCATCACGATTCTTTGGATAATAGTTTTAAAGGGTTAAACCTTAAAAAGACAGAGAATACGGTGACGAAAGACGCTGCTAAAGAGAAAGCCGGCGACTGTCTGGCGTGCCACTTTTTGGCTACCGGACATACATTAGCTCCTGAAGAATTTAGTTTTACCTTTGAGCACTATACTCATGAGGTAAAACAGATCATCGCCATTCAGGAGAAAATCTGGTCACAGACCAAATTCTCATTCCAGCTTCGGGGACCGCCTGCAATTTCATAATCAATATATTCTTATTGGGTTTAAAGTTCTGTACTTTAGATAGAAAAGTTCAATGTTTCAAGTTTGATATTCAAAGCTTAGGTTGTTGAAAGACAGCCGGTAGTTTGTAATAGACCATTATAATGATAAGAAATGCTCAATTACTAACTTCTAATATCTAGGTTAAACCCATCCAACAAATCTTAACGGAAAATGTACCCTGCTCAATAGGGTACGCAATCAATCTATTTACAATGAAATTGATATATTGCCTGCTGCTGATCTTTTGTGGATCAGTATTCACAAGTGCACAAAAAACTTATACCGTACAAGGAACTGTTCAGGACTTTCACGATAAAACACTGCTGGAAAACGCAGTAGTGAAGATCGGAGAGTTTACGGTAAAAACAGATAAGAAAGGTAAATTTTCTTTTGATAAGATCCCTGCAGGGAAGTATACACTCATTGCCAAACATCCTGATTGCAATGATTATACTGAAAATATAGGGGTTGATCAGGATCTTCACATCACCATCACATTAGAACACCATACCGGTGACATAGAAACCATTACCTTGCATGGAAGCCATAAATCTAAAGGCTCCGTGGTAATGAAAACACTGGATAAAACTGATATAGAAAGAAATTCTACAGAGAACCTGGGGAATATCCTTTCGAAAATTTCAGGAGTAGCGGTGCTGAAGACAGGAAATAATATTACCAAACCTGTTATTCATGGTCTCTATGGAAGCCGTATTTCTATTATGAACAGTGGTGTGAAGATGGCAGAGCAGGAATGGGGAGCAGAGCATGCTCCCAATGTAGATGTCAATGATTTCGAACATATAGATGTCATTAAAGGGGCATCTGCATTGAAATATGGAAATGACGGAGTAGCAGGTGTCGTACTTCTGGAACCGGCAGTTCCTCCGAAGAAAGATACCCTGATGGGGAATATCAAGCTGTCAGGAATCTCAAACGGAAGAGGAGGTGAAATTTCTGCCAATGTTCTTAAATCCTGGGAGAACCAATGGTTTGTGAAAGCCGGGGGCAGCTACAAAAAAGTAGGAGATCTTTATATCCCGCATCATACGCTTCAGAATACAGGAGCAGAAGTGAATTCCTTTAATTTTTCTTTTGGAAATCACGGTTTCATGCAGGGATTTGATGTCTCTTACAGCGGGATCAACCAGGACTTTGGAATTTATAAAGGAGCACACCTGGGGAATAGTTATGATATCTATAGGGCAATGAACTTCGGACAACCTTATTTCCTTGATGATTTTAACTATGATATAGGATATCCGAAACAGAATGTAGAGCATCATATTGCAAAAATTTCGGCATATAAGCGTTTTGCGGATTTTGGTAAAATTACTTTCCAATATAGTTTTCAGCTGAACAGACGTAAGGAATATGATATCAGAAAAGGAGAGCTGAAAGATACTCCTTCCATGGATCTGAGATTGATTACCCATTCAGCAAGCCTTACGCATCTCATTGAGCGCTCAGACTGGAGCCTGGAAAGCGGAATATCTGCTGGTTTTCAGGATAACTATCCTAACCCGGCAACTGAGGTCAGACGTTTGATACCGGATTACTATCGTTATGATGCAGGAGCATTTTCTGTCTTTAAATATCGTTTTACTCCACAATTAAACGCAGAAGCGGGAGTGAGATATGATTTCAGCAGATATGATTCCTATAAGTATTATGATGCGAAAGAGTGGAACGAAAAATATGCGGATGTTTTTCCGGAATTTTATATCAGACAGAGTGGAAGCAGAGTGTTGACACGTCCTGTTTTTGACTATCACAATTTTTCTGCAAATGTTGGTCTGAACTATAAGCCTTCCAAAGATTTTGATATCAAATTTAATTTTTCAAGAATGAGCAGAACACCGAATCCGGCTGAGTTATTTGCGGACGGACTTCATCATTCTGCGGCAATTATTGAAAAAGGAGACCTAAGGATAAAAAAGGAAGAGATTTATAATGCGAACCTTTCATTAACAGGACATTTTGATGTTTTGAAAGGATTACAGCTGGAGGCCAATCCGTATGTTATATTTTCTGACAGCTTTATCAATCAGATGCCGGTGGAAATCCAGAATACAAGCAGGGGAACCTTTGCTGTCTGGGCCTATCAGCAGGTGAAAGCAAGAATGTACGGAATAGATGCTGATGCACAGCTTACTATTCTGGATAATCTGAAATGGACGACCGGTTTCAGTGCATTGAGAGGAGATGATCTTACAAACAATGAACCTCTTATCCTGATGATGCCTATGAACCTTAGGAATTCACTGGAGCTGAAGCTGAATAACCCGTCTAATTTTTACATCAGACTGGAAAACGAAAATGTATTCAAACAGAACCGTTTCCCTATCAGAGATCAACCGGTAGAGTTCATTGAGAATGGTGAATTCGTAACCAGAATAATAGATTACAGTACTCCTCCTGTTGCATTTTCCATTTTTCATGCATCAATAGGTGCAGATCTATTCAAAAACATGAATCTGAATTTCAGAATCAACAATATTTTTAATAAAGAGTATAAGGAATATCTTAACAGATTGAGATATTATATGCCGGAACCGGGAAGGAACTTCGTGGTTACTCTCAAATACAATTTCTAACAATTAATATTTAAAATTAAATTAAAATGAAAAAATTATTCAACATATCACTTTTATTATTCGCTGCAATTTTATTATTCTCATGCCGTAACGGGAACGATGATATCCCTGAAGATATCCATGAGCATGAAGAGATCGGACAGGTCGTAGTGACTGTAACCAATAAAGCGGATGGAAACAAACAGATTGTGACGGTGAAAGATGGTGCAACAGAAGATCATCTTCACCTGAGCCAGGGAGCAACCTATACTGTAGATGTTGACTTTCAGATCAAGCATGGTGATCATTATCACAGTGCTGAGGAAATTATAGAAGAAAAGGATATGCACTTCGTAGTGTATAAGTTCTCAGGAGCAGATATAAAAGTAAAAAGAACAGCTGATGATATCATAAGAACCGATGGCAAAAAGCTTGGTCTTAAAACTGAATGGACCATAGACGCAGCGGCGGTAGGTAAAGCAAATATCACTCTTGTGCATGGACCTACTTCTGTAAATGATAATTTTCCTTCAGCTGATAATCAGCAGGGAAGCACGGTAGGAGGTGAAAGCGATGTGGATCTCTTTATTGAGTTCCACTAGCAATCGGAAATAGTTACTCTGCAAAGAGTATCTTTCATATCGCGTCATATTTAATTTGGGAAACCACTGATTTATTCAGTGGTTTTTATATTATGTGAACCCAATTGTATAATGAATGATGCCATATATTTTTTTGCAAGTCAAATTTCTGAATGCCTTTTTTATTGATTTTATTAGAATACTGTAAAATACGACAAGTTCTGTCGTTATGCTGAAATAAATTTGTGGTATCAATGATTAACAGAAGTAAAAGCTACTTGAAGTGATAAACTTCATATTAAATCACCTTAATATGAGCTAAATGTAATGTTAAAAAATGTTAAATTTGCATGAAATTAAGAAACTAATTATTAACTCAAAAATAACACGGGAATGAAAAAAGTTTATTTCAGTGCATTTACTATATGCATATTCCTTAGTATATCTGCCCAGGAAGTTGTCTGGCAGAAAGACATCAAATCCTCTACTCAGGATTTTCTAAGTCAGGTTACTACAACGATTGATCAGCAATATCTTATCACGGGCAGTTCTATTCAGACCAAAAGCCAGTCGCCAGCAGCTAATAGCCAAAAGCAAAACAACGGTTATGATTTTCATCTGGTAAAACTCAACCAGCAGGGCGAAGAAGTTTGGGAAAAGTATTTCTCCGGTCAGAATCATGATTACCTTTCTGCAACGGTTACCACCCAGGATGGTGGATTTTTAGTTTCAGGTACCTCGTATTCTAATAAGGGTCTGGATAAAAAAGATGATTCCAAAGGAGGTTCTGACATCTGGCTGATCCGTCTTAATGAATTTGGAGATGAATTATGGCAGAAAACTTTGGGAACTTCTTCAGATGAAGAGGCCAGAGCAGTGATCCAAACGACAGATCTGGGATTCTTTGTAGCCGGAAACGTACAGAATTCATCCAAAGGCTATGGTTCCAAAGATGCCTGGATCATCAGGCTGGATAAGGACGGAAAAGAATTATCCCAATTAATTTTAGGAGGAAAAGGACTGGATGAAGTGGAGAAGATGATTCCTACCAAAGACGGCGGAGCCTTATTGGGCATCTATTCCAGAAGCTCCGAGGTTCGTGATTCTGGTTCAGGAGTTAGAAATCAGGAGACCAAACTTCCGACCGGTCAATCTGCCAACCGAAACTTATCATCTGCCACCTCTACAGCCATTAGCCAGTTGCCAAAAGCCAGCAGCA